>JBEPVA010000085.1:0-15485 GCA_041691295.1 Gemmatimonadota bacterium | reverse complement strand
CGGACAGGCGGACAGGCGGACAGGCGGACAGAAGTTAGCGCAGCACCTCATCCCGAGTGAAGCAAGAGATCGATTCAGGAATGGGCCGGGTTACAACTTCCGAAGTAGTGCCTCGCTACAGCGCCAGGAACGCCGCTTCCCACTCCGCCTTGTTCTTGTCCTGCTGGTAGTACTTCGCCACGTCGATCACGATGTTGTCGCCATCGCGCCGGATACCGAACCGGTCCATCCCGCGGGTGGCGCGCCCCGACACGAAGACGCCGTCCGGCGTATACCGCGAGTGATGCCGGGGGCACTGGAACTGGTGGTCCTCGGCCTGCCACTTGAGCGCCGTGTGCTGGTGGGGGCAGGACAGGTTGAAGCCGTAGACTTTCTGCTGGAAGCGCACCACGATGATCTCGCTGTCGTGATCGATCGTGGCGCCATCCTCAGCCGGCAGTGGATAGGTATGCTCGTCCCCGGCGCGCTGCAGCGGACGGATGGCACCCAGCGACATGGCGGCCGCCCGGGCCGGAGTAGTGCCCAGGCTGGTGGCGATGGCGGCGAGCAGCAGCGCCGCTTCCTTCATGAAGGAACGGCGACCGACCAGCGCGCAATCCGCGCAGTCGTCGTCACCGGTGGGTCGGGCAGTTTCAGGCATTGGGCTCAGGCAACGGTAGTGAGAAAGGCGCCGGCCAGCAGAATCGCAAACCAGAGTACCAGGCTGAGCGCCGAGGTGCCGCGAAAAATCTTCCAGCCGTCCTCGCCACGCTCGAGCTTCCGCTCGGCCCGAAGCCGGACGAATCCATTGATCAGCAGCGAGGCCACCAGTCCCATCTTGACCCAGTACAGCACCGAGGTGAGGTAGGTGTGCAGGTCCGACAGCAGGATGGCGAGGCCGCTCGCGATCGTGAGACTGAGGCCGATGATGACCAGGCGGTGCACCGACTTCAGCCGGGCCAGATCTCGGACCAGCTCCGCGCCGGAGCCCGGAACCAGCTGCAGCGAACTCCGGTCGGCGGACACCGCCATTCCGCCGCCGAGCAGGATGCCGGCCAGGTGCACGTAGGTGACACCCGCGCTGACCGCCTTCTGGTCCCCGTAGAAATGGGCCCATCGCTCGACCAGGGCCGAGATACCTGAAGCCATCATCATTTCCAGATCAGCATCATGAGATATCCCGCCATGGCGGTACTGATCGAGGCGATGGCCAGGGTACGGTGGGTTCCCGCCCCCGTTCCATTCCCTTCCCGGCCCTCTCGGCCGCCCGGGGCACTCGCGCCGGTCGCAACGAAACCGGCGTCGGACAGAATCATCAGTCCGCTGTGAATGAAGCGCCGGGTCCGCCCGTTGGGATCCTTCCGTCCTTCCCAAAGATTCCAGACCCCCGTGATCGTGTTGATCCCGAACAGGCCGGCGACGCCGAGGGCCACGGCACTGTGGGCGCTGCGGGTGCCCTGCATGTTGCGGAGGCTCACACTGTCCGCGTTGTACAGTTTCTGCCCCAAGTAATACTCGGCGGCGAACAACGGCAGCGTGGCGTAGCTGGCCCAGCGATGGATGTCGTTGCGCACCTCGTAGCCGTGGCTGTACTCGAAGGCGTGAGGCCGTCCCGGTGGGGCCGTGTCCGGCAGCGCCGCCGCAAACCCGCTGAAGCCCTGAGGCATCAAGGGGCCGGCGCGGAGAATCGGATCGGAGGCGGCGACCGTCGCTCCACAGGCGCAGGCGGTGACGCTCGAGTCCGGTGGAGGGACCATGAGCGTCTGGCGCGGCATGATGCCACCCGCCGCCAAGAGCCAGATCAGTGATTGCATGGTGTCCTCCAGTGGACGCGGATGCAACGAATCGTTGCAGGTCCGAAGTGGGGCGCCGGCGCGGACGCCGCGCCGTACAGCAGTTAACACGGACCGGGACAAGTGTGTTGGCCGAATCGACGCAGATGAAGCACTGTTCACTGGATTTTCATGACGGGACGATGACAGACGGTGGCAGAGTGCGATTGTGCCGAGATCACACCCCCGAAGTCACGACCCGGCAGAGCTGTATCGCAAGCCGAGGAGTGATAGGCTCGTGTTCATCCGGATTGGCCAGCCCCGACAGCACGGCCCGGAGCTGGGCCGCGCTGTCGGTCTCATAGCCCAGGTCGCTCCGCATCTCGAGCAGTTCGGCCCAGTGCTCCACCTGTTTCGCGGACAGCTCTCCGGCCACGTATCGGGTCAGCAGTTGTACCACATCGCCCACCGTCAGGACGACCAGCACCTCCTCGGAATTCCAGCCGAAGGCCCGGAGCTGGGCCACCGTATCTCCGAGCGGCAGCTGGTAGCGGACCAGGCGGGACAGGAGCATGGTGCGGTCTTCCAAGAGTGTGCTCCGGTACGGGGAATGCCGCGGCCGGCCTCAGGTCATGGTCGGGTCGGACAGCATCTCGAGCGCATTGGCTGCCGCGGCGCCACCCGCGGTGTTGTCGAACATGCACCAGGCGTCGTGGCCATCGTGACGGTACGCTGCCATGCGGGCCGCCAGGGTCCGGAGGTACGCCGAATCATAGGCCGAGGAGTACAGCTTCGGCGAGCCGTGGAGCCGATAGTAGACCGGATGGCCATAGCCGCCCGGTTCGTGGGCCCTGTCGCTCAGCGCCGGATCAGCCGCCACCCGACTGATCCGGTATTCCACCAGCAGCTGGTCGCCGGCGGGCGAGAACCAGCTGGCATGCCGAGGTTCGAGGACCGCCGGCCCAGGATAGCGGCGCCGAAACTCCCGCAGGAACGAATCCACCGATTCAATTTCGAGATCGAGACTGGGCGGCAGCTGGATCAGCAGGCAGCCGAGTTTGTCACCCAGTGCCAGCACTTCACCGAGGAAACGCGCCAGCGGGTCGGCCACGTCGGCCAGCCGCCGCTCGTGGGTGATCACCTTGGGCAGCTTGACCGAAAAGCGGAACGCCGGCGGGACCGACGCCGCCCAGCGCGCGTAGGTCGCGGGTCGATGCGGCCGGTAAAACGATGAATTGATCTCGACCGCGGGCAGCCGTCCGGCATACCGGGCCAGTCCGCTGCCGATTTCCGGAAAGCGTGGTCTGAGTGGCACGGGAATCGACCAGCCAGCGGTACCCATGTAGATCTGGGCTGGCACGAGTGGTGTCGAGGGTGAGAGGGAGCGGGATTGCCTGCCGCGCCGGACAATCTACCGGCGCGGCGTCACCCGACTGCCGGAAAGGCCGGCGACAGGTCCTCAGGCCGAGGCAATGAGTACGGATGGGTTTCGTAGCCGTACACCTCAAGGCTCGCCAGCCGGCCTTCGCGCTGCCAGAGAAGGATGCCAATGGCGACGCCCTCCGGCGACTTGCCCTGGGCATCGGCCACCATGGTGGCTCCCTTGGCCTGGGCATCCGCGATGAACTCGACGCTGGGGCAGCCGCACTTGCAGCAGCCAATGATTTCCAGCTCGGTCGTCTGGGCCAGGAACCGAGTGACGTCTGGTACGACGGCCGCCTCGGTGAGCAGCCACTCGATCAGTCCCAGTTCCGCCTCAGTCGGTGGCCGCGGAAAATTCCGCATCCTGTCCTCTCCCGTCGCTGCGTCAGTGCCGAAAGTGCCCGAGTTGGGCGGATCTGATCTCTCTAGACAGTATATCGACGAATGGCGGGGAGAGCCGTCAGGCGCGTCACGTTATCAATCGATCCGCAATCGCCTTTCACTGCCCCCCTGACCCCCCGCCCCCCCAACGGCCGGCCAGCGCCGCCACCGGTTCCGCCACCGACTGCAGCCGCCCGAACCGCGCCGCCTCCTGGTCCTTGAGGCTGGCCAGCGCCATCACTCCCCACTCCTGGATCCGCTCCGCCGCCTTCACCGTCAGCAGCACCTCGGCCACCGGGGTGGCGCCATCGGCGCCCTGCAGGTGGAGCGGCAGCCCGTCGACCTCGACGCTGATCGACCCCTTCATGGTCCAGCCGTGCTCCGCAAAGGCGACGGCGTGCAGTTCCGCCAGCAACAGTGCCGGATTGCCCCAGCAGTAGTCGCCATGCGTGGCGGACTCGCCCCACTCCTCGAATGGCATCCGCTCGCACGACTCGGTGGCCCGGCCATACGGCAGCCGCACCAGATATCGCGGCAGCGCCAGGCCCAGCCACCGCGCCGAGCCACTGTGACGCAGCGCGCCCCAGAAGGGCGCCGGCGTCGGCTGCCAGTCGTGCGGATCAGCCGATTCGAGCAGCGACGATGCACCCACCAGCGCCGGCGAGGCGCCCGAGATCCACGGCGCGCCGAGCGACTGCCCGAGCGCCGCCAACCGGCCGAGCTGCTTGAGGTCTTCGTCGTCCGGGCCGAAGGTGAAGAGCCCGGTCAATAGTGACCATGGTTGTTCCATCGCCGCCTGAGCCAGCAGCAGCGCAACGCCAGCAACGGACGACGCCGACGAATCGCCAAGATCGAGACGCAGCTCAGCCGCCGAGAGATCGATGAGATGGATCTGCAGCACGGAGCTGGTGTCCACTCGGCGCACCAGCCGGTCGATCCCGCGCCATGCCGCCTCGAGCGCCAGAAAATCGGGATGATGCAGCACGGCCCGAAGTGCCGCACTCAATGCGGCATCGACTTCGGCCAGTAGATCGGCCTGGCGCGGGTCGGGCCGGGGAATCAGGTGGGGCCGCAACATTTTCTGGATCAGGGCATGCAGATCAGGCCCCGATTCGGCGTGGGGCGTCTCGGCATCGTCATCGGGACCGCCCAGAATGGCGTCGAGCAGGCCGGCGTTGTCGGTCGGATGGTGAACTCGGAATTCTTCGCCTTCGGACGATGGACCGTCGGAACGCAGGACCGTCGGAACGGACTCGATCTGGCCCGGGTTTCTGGCCAGGCTAGCGGCGGCCTCGGCAAAGGTCTTCGGATTGGCCAGCCGAGCCCTCAGAGAGCCCATGGCCTTGAGCAGCGGGACCCGGTCGATCAACTGGTCAGGATGGAAGTCATCGATCATGCGGAACCGCACCGCGATCCGCGGCGATTCCGGACCGCCAATGGCCAGGTGGAGCTCCGGCGCCAAGGCGGCGATCACGTCGTCGAGGTCGTCGCGATCCACCTGAATCGGGCGCTGGGTCGCGATCTGGTCGCCGGTCGAGAGAATGCCGCGCGAAGCCCGGCCGGAAAAATCGCCGAGCACCGCCAGGCGGAACGGGGTGTCGTCAAGCGGGCGGGCCTCCCCGCCCTGGCCCAGGCTCACATCGAGACCGATCTGGTGCTGATTGCCGCGCGGTGCCATCGTGCTTCCTCCGCTGTGTCGCTGCTGGAAATCCCGGCCTCGGATGCTACCTTCATCGGATGCGGCAACTGCAATCGGTCCTCTGGACCAAAGGGGTCCTGCTCACCCCGCAACACCTGCAGACGCAGGACCGATTCCTCGAAGACCTGCTCGACTTCCAGCTCTCGACCCTGACCTTCTGTCCCTGGGGCGTGTCGCGGCTGGAAATCGACCGGGAAGCGCTGGCCGGCGGCGCGTTCAAGCTGACCGCCGGCCGGGGAATCTTTCCCGACGGACTGCTGTTCGACTTTCCCGACAGCGACCAGGCGCCCGCGCCGCGGCCGCTGGCCGAGCAGTTTGCCCCCGACCAGAAATCGCTGGACATCTACCTGGCGGTTCCCGAGTACCGGAGCGGCGGCACCAATGTGTCGGCGGCCCAGAAGAACCAGCAGACCCGGTTCGTCGCCGAGGCGGTGCTGCGCCGCGATGAGAATACCGGCCTGGCCGAGAAACCGATCCAGGTGGCCAGAAAAAATCTGCGGCTGCTGATCGAGGGCGAAGCCATCGAGGGCAACTCGGTGCTGCGGATCGCAAGAATCCAGCGTGGGACCGCCGGCGAGCTGCAGCTCGATGCCCAGTTCGTGCCGCCGCTGCTCGATATTGCCGCCAGCGACCACCTGATGGCCATTGCCCGCCGGCTGATCGAGATCCTGTCGGCCAAGAGTACCACCCTGGCCGGCAGCCGGCGGCAGAAGAACCAGAGTCTGGCCGAGTTCAGCGTAGCCGATGTGGCCAACTTCTGGCTGCTGTACACCATCAATACCCACCTGCCCCAGATCCGCCACCTGTTCGAGATCCGGCGCGGCCATCCGGCCGAGCTGTTTGAGGCCATGTCCGCCCTGGCCGGCGCATTGACCACCTTCTCGACCACCCTGCATCCGCGAGTGCTGCCGGCGTACGATCACGCCGAGCTTACGACCTGCTTTACGGACCTCGACGACAAGCTCCGGTTGCTGCTCGAGACGGTGGTACCGTCCAACTGCGTGTCATTGCCGCTCAAGCTGGTGCAGCCCTCGGTCTACGCCACCGCCATTGACCAGGACCGCTACTTCTCGGCGCCGCAGATGTATCTCGCGATCAGCACCGATGGCAATCAGGCGGACCTGCAGCGGAAGGCGCCGGCACTGCTCAAGGTGGGATCGGCCGACCGGCTCGACCGGCTGATCAAGCAGGCGCTGCCGGGAGTGGGGCTCACCTACGTTGCCAATCCGCCCAGCGCCATTCCGGTCAAGCTCAAGTACCACTACTTCCTGCTCAACAAGTCGGGCTCGGAGTGGGACGGGATCGGGCTGGCGCGGAACCTGGCGGCGTACGTACCAGCGGATTTCCCCAATCCGGAACTCGAACTGGTCATCGTGCTGCCGCCGAAAGAAGGGTAGAAAGAAGATGGGAGATGGAAGATGGGAACACGCGATCGCCTCTCCCATCTTCCATCTTCCATCTGCCGCAGTTCAATGTTTTCTCAGCACGAAGTACAACACCGCCGCCACTATCGCCACGAACAGCGCGCCCAGCACCCCGAGCACCACCGGCAGATTTGATTTGACGGGCGGCTCGGGAGCTGCGGGCATGGCCGGTGGACGGTAGGCCGGCGGCACCGGCGCCTGGAACTGTGGCATCCCGCCCTGCATCGCGGGCGGCTGGGCCGGACCGGATGCCGGCAACTCGGCCCGCTGCATCATCCGGGTGAATTCACTGCCACTGGCCGCTGGCTGCGCCGGCGGCTGATAGCTCGGCGCCTGGGGCGGCAGCGGCGGGGCAAAGGGTGAAGGCGCTTCCGGCTTGGGCGCCGACAGCGGACTGAACATCCGGGTGAATTCGCCGGCTTCCTTGCCGGATGAGGGCGGCAGCGCCACCGGATTCATCGGCGCGGTGGCACCGGGCTTCCGCACGGGCGGTTCGGCGCCACGGGCCAGCCGACGGGCCAGGTCGTCATCGGCCGAGGGTGGCGGCGGCGGCGCCGGGCGAGGCTGGGCCGAAAAGGCCGCGGTGAACTCTCCGGGCGGAGCGGGCTTGGTCGGCGGCCGGACCAGCGGCGCAAAGGCCGGCGGTGTGGCCGAGGACATCGAGCCTGGCTTGGGAGTCGGCGGAGGCACCGGGGTGAAGAGCTGGGTGAACTCCCCCGGCGGCGCGGCGGCGGGAGGCGGTGCCGCGGGAACCCGGGGTGGCTTGATACTGCCCGGCATCGGCGTTGAACCGGCATTCACCGGTGCGAACAGCTGGGTGAATTCACCGGGCCCTTCGACCTTTGTCGGCGCGGCTGGGGGGGCGGAAGCCGCGGGCGGCTTGACCGCATGAGAGGATGGCGGCGGGGCCGTGGCCGGGTCGTAGACCGGGATATAGATCCGGGTGGCCGGTGGCGAACCGGTACTCTTGGGCTTGGCCGGCTGGGGTGCAGCCGGTGACACCACCGTCCTGGGTAGCGCGGCCGCTGGCGGCGGCGCAGGTGACGCCGTCGGGGCGACGGGCTCCGGTAACGGGATGAATGCCTCGGTCTGCTGCTTCCGTATCTGCTGGGCAAATTCGTCGGTCTCGGAGACCGTTTGGGGAGCGGCCGTAGCCGGTGCAGGCGTTCCGGACTGCTGCCTCACGATCTGGGCAAAGACTTCAGAGTCGGAGACTTCTTCGACCGCCTCCGGCGGCGGGGGGGCCGGGGGGCTGGGGGGCAGTGGAGTTGTCGCCTGAGCTTCAGGGCGGACGGGCGGACGGGCGGACGGCGGTTCCGGCGCAGCTTCTGGCTTCGAATCGACCGGCTTCGGCGGGGCAGAAAACGCCCGAGTGAAATCGCCAGCGGGCGCCTGGACCTTAGGGCGGGCGGGCGGTGGCTCCGGCGCGACGGGCTTCGGCTGCAAGCCGGGAGTAAAGACGCTGAGCGGCAGCACCATCGAACCTTCGTCCGGCGCCAGCATCGACTCGATCGTCCCGCCGACGGCCGTCACCGGTGGAGCTGTCGGTGCAACTGGCGGTACCACTGGTGCCGCAACTGGTGGCTCGACGGGAGCGGGCTTTGTCCCCGTCGGCGGCAGCTTCATCGCCGAGAGCATCTGGGTGAACTGGCCGGGAGCAGGGGGCCGAACTTCCGGGCGGACAGGCGGGCGGGCGGGCGGTGGTTCCGGTGCAGCGGTCGCCAGCGGCGCCGAGGGGGCCGGGGGGCTGGGGGGCAGTGGTTCCGGCGCGGCTTCCGGCTTTGAATCGGCCGGCTTCAGCAGGGGAGAAAATGCCCGGGTAAAGTCGCCAGGCTGCGAGGCCGCCGTTGGCAGCGGGGGGGCCGATCTTGGGGGCGCCGGTGCCGCTACCGGATCCGCGATTCGTGGTGGCGGTGAGAAGGCTCTGGTGAAATCACCAGGCTGATCAGACATCGAGGCGGGTGGAGCCTCGACGAGTTTCGGCGGTGGCGGCGCGAACGACGGCACCGGCATCATCAATTGGGTAGCATCATTGACCGCGGCTGGTGCGGCGGCGGCCGGGGGCACCACGGCTGGACGCACCGACGTCACCGGCACGATGTGGCTGCGGGTGCCCAGCCAGGCGCCCAGGGTGGTGAACTCGAGCAGGAACCGGGTGACGATGACCGGCGCGCCATCGACCTCCACCTGCTCGATGATCTTGGCCCGGTCCTCCGCCACCAGACCATCGAGCAGCTGCAGCAGGGCGGAGTTGGGGCCGGTGGCTTCCGGGTCGAGCAGATGCACCATGACCACCGCGCGGGTGGCGCGCTGCAGTGCCGCAAAGGTTCGGACCCGGTCTTCGGAAACGGGCTTGAGCAGCTCGTAGCGCGCCAGGAATTCGTCGTTGGTCAGTTGATCCTCATGGACTCTTTGATATCATATTACCGTCGCACCCGGACCCGGGCAATTCCGCCGGTCCGCTCGGGGCCGTCACCACTGGAGCCGAATGAAGCCGTTGTCGCGGGTCGTGTGGCACGAGGGGATGCACCTGGCCCAGCATCATTTCCAGGCGCAGAGCCGGTATTTCGAGGATTCGATCGGCTTTGCCCTGGGGCAGCTGTTCTACCGCCCCTATGGGCTGGCCGGTCTCGAGCTCGATGCCGACGCGCTGCGCAACGGGACCGTGTCGCTGGTCCACGCCCGTGGCACCATGCCCGACGGGCTGGCCTTTCACTTCCCGGAGAGCGACCCGCTGCCGCCGCCGCTCGAGATCCGCGAGCTGTTCAGCCCCACCGTCGACAGCCAGATGGTACTGCTGACCGTGCCCGCCTACCGCCCCGACCGCTCCAACACCGCCGTCGGTGGTGCAACGACCGATGGCACCCCGCGCTTCATCAGTGAAAATACCCCGGTCCGGGATGAGATTTCTGGCCAGGACGAGAAGCCGGTGCCGATGGCCCGGAAGAATTTCCGGCTGATTCTCGACGGTGGCGCCGCCGACGACAGCGTGATCGCGCTGCCGCTGGCCCGGGTCCGCCGAGATGGCGCCGGCCACTTCATCTACGATCCGGCCTATATCCCGCCCTGCCTGCAGATCGGGGCCAGCCCGCCGCTGATGGCCACCCTCAACCGGGTGATCGAGATCCTCGACGGCAAGAGTGCGGCCATGAGCGCCCGCCGCAAGCAGGACCAGAAGACGGTGGCCGACTACGCCTCCAGCGAAGTCGCCGATTTCTGGCTGACCCACACGGTCCACTCCGGACTGGCCCCACTCCGTCATCACCTGCAGGCCAAGCGGTCCCGGCCCGAGCAGCTGTACGTCGAAATGTCACGGCTGGCCGGGGCGCTCTGCACCTTTTCACTCGACTCGCATCCCCGCACCCTGCCGCTGTACGACCACGAACATCTGGCCGAGACGTTCGGGGCGCTGGAAAAGCACATCCGGGCCCATCTCGAAGTCATTGTGCCCACCAGCTACGTCTCGATTCCGCTCGAGAGCCAGGCCAATTCGCTGTTCATCGGCACGGTGACCGACAAGCGCTGCTTCGAGACCTCGCGCTGGTTCCTCTCGATCCGGTCCGCCATCGGTGAGGGCGACCTGATCAAGAACGTGCCCGGACTGGTGAAGGTCTGTTCCCAGAAATATGTGCCGCGACTGGTCAAGGAAGCGCTGCCCGGACTTTCCCTCGAGCACGTCCCCTCACCGCCGGCCGCGATTTCCCCCCGGCTCGGCGCCCAGTACTTCCGGATCCAGCAGCAGGGTCCGTGCTGGGATGCCATGCGGAAGGCCGGCGATGTGGGGGTCTACGTGCCCCAGGCGATTGCGGGGGCCGAAGTGGAGATCCGGGTGCAGACGCAGGGATAGGGAGACAGCCGTTAGCCGGTAGCTATTAGCCGTTCGCAAGCAGGCCACTCCATCACCCCGCCCGCATTGATCGACACCTGCAGCACTCAGCAAGTCCTCTGGCCTCTTAGACCAGCCTCGGCCCGGCTCATGCCTCGAGAGATTGCTTCGGGCGCGCCGCGCCCTCGCAATGACGGAAGGCTTGAGACGGAGGCCCCTCGCTCCGCTCGGGATGAGATGCCCAACCGGACAGGTTCACCCGGAACGCGGAACCTGTTGCCCGTGAACCGTGAACGCTTCTTGCTATGCGATCCCTTGCTGCGCTCGGGATGAGGTACACCCTTACCCGTTGAAACGTAAGGTTTTAAGGGCAGTAGCGAGTCCGGCCCGCGCACGATAGTATAGAAGGCTCTCACGCCACGCTCAGACCCCAGGAAATCAGTCCATGACCGGCGACACCTCCCGACCGCCGCGGGACGCGACGGATCCACCCCTGCAGCGCCGAGGCACGCTCGCGCTGCAGTTGCAGGAAGCGCTAACCGCGATCGAGCGACTCCGGGCCAACCGGCAGGTCGCCGCCGATGGCGAGAGCTTCCGCGCCCATCTCAAGAACCTGCTCGCCACCTCCGAAGAGGAGGCCCGCCGGGCGGGCTACGCCAACGGCGATATCAAGCGGGCGGTCTACGCGGTCACGGTGTTTGCCGACGAGTCGGTGCTCAACAGCTCCCAGCCGATGTTCGCCGACTGGCCCAGGATGCCACTGCAGGAGGAGCTGTTCGGCGGCCACATGGGCGGCGAGCTGTTCTTCAAGAACCTGCAGGAGCTGCTGACCCGCCAGGATTCCGAGGATCTGGCCGACCTCCTCGAAGTCCATCAGCTCTGCATGCTGCTGGGCTTCAAGGGCCGCTACTCGATGACCGACGGCGGCGAACTGCGGGGTCTGATCCAGGCCCTGGGCCAGAAGATTGACCGGGTGCGCGGCGGGATTCCGCCACTGTCACCCGCGTGGTCACCGCCATCCAATGAACAGATCCCGGTTTCCATCGATCCCTGGCTCCGCCGGCTGGGCTTCGGCGCCTTGGGCGCCCTGGCCTTTGCGATGATCCTGCTGCTGATCTTCGCGCTGGTGCTCCGCGGCGGGGTGAACGATCTCCACGCCCTGGCCACGACGCTCACACCATGAACAGTCTCCGCGCCAAAGGGCCGGCCCGATGACCCGCAAGACCAAGATCTGGCTGTTCGGCCTGGTGGGCCTGGTGCTCTGGTGCCTGCTGGCCTGGTTCATGGCCCGCTGGCTCGGACTCAAGGGCACCGACGCCCTGGTACTTCGGCTGCTGCTCTGGTTCTGCGGCCTGGTGGCCACCGGTGTGCTGATCTGGTACCTGCTGGGCCGGGAAAAGAACCGGCCGGCCACGGCACCCGGCGTCGGTGACGACATCGATGCCGCCATTGCCACGGCGCGGGGCCGGCTGGCCACCTCGAAGGTCGGCGACAAGAGTGCGATGGCCAAGCTGCCCCTGCTGCTCTGGCTTGGGCCTGAGGGCAGTGCCAAGACCACCGCCGTGGTCCGTTCCGGACTCGAGCCCGACCTGCTGGCCGGCGAGGTGTTCCGGGGCGATGCGATTGCCGCGACCCGCGCCATCAACGTCTGGTATTCCAACAAGGCAATCTTTCTCGAGGCCGGCGGTCCGGTCACCGCCGATCCGGGGCGCTGGTCCCGGCTGGTCAAGCACCTGCAGCCCAACCGCCTGGCCGCGATCTTCTCGCGCGGCGAGCAGGCGCCCCGGGTAGCCATCGTCTGCGTCAGCAGCGAGGCGTTCCTGGCCCAGGGCGGCGCCGAGGCGGTGCTGAGCAGCGCCCGCGATCTCCGGGCCCGGCTCACCGAAGTCTCCCGCAAGCTCGGCATCCGGCTGCCGGTGTACGTGATGTTCACCAAGGCCGACCGGATTCCCTATTTCACCGAGTTCGTCCGCAACCTCTCCAACGAAGAGGCCAACGACATCCTCGGCGTTACCCTGCCCTACGACAGCGGGCCGGTGGGCTCCTACTCCGACCGGGTCCATCTCCGGATCAGCAACCAGATGCAGCGGTTGTTCCAGTCGCTGGCGGCGCGACGGCTGGTGCTGCTGCCCCGCGAGGCCGACGCCGCCACCCGCGGCAACGCCTACGAATTTGCCCGCGAATATCGCAAGCTGGCGCCGCTGGCCGCGCAGTTCCTGACCGATCTCTGCAAGCCGAGCCAGCTGGAAGTCAGTCCGTGGCTGCGCGGGTTCTACTTCACCGGCGTGCGGGCCATCATCATCAACGATGCCGCGCCGCAGACTCCACAGGCGCAGGCCCAGCAGTCCGCCCGCCTGTCCAACGACGCCACCCAGGCCTTTACCCCGGTGTTCCGCCAGCAGGGCCCGGGTATGGCACCGGTGGCGGCCCAGACCCAGCGCAAGGTGCCGCAGTGGCTGTTCCTCGACTCGGTGATCCGGGGAATCATCCTCAAGGACCGGGTCGCGATGGGGGTGACCGCCAGCGGTGCCCGGGTCAACGGCTGGCGCCGGGGGATGCTGATCGCGTTCACCGCGGTGGCGCTGATCTGGTCGCTGGGACTGATCGTGTCGTTTGCCTACAATCGCGGCATCGAAACCGACGTGCTGGAGACCGGCCGAGGGCTGGCCGCGGCCGCGGCACCGGGCAGCGATCTGCCACCGGTGGAGAGTCTCCGCCGGCTCGACAGCCTGCGGGCCCAGTTGAGTGATGTGCTGAGCTGGAATCGTGACGGCGCGCCGCTCCACCTGCGCTGGGGATTGTATGCCGGCCGGAGCCTCGAGCCCGATCTCCGGCGGCTCTACTTTGCCCGGTTCGCGACCCTGCTGTTCGATCCGGCCCGCGAATCGATGATCCATTCGATGAGCGGCCTCCCCGCGGTGCCCCGGGGCGGCGAGTATGCCTCGACCAAGGACGTGCTCAAGGCCCACCTGATTACCACCGCGTATCCGGAGAAGAGCACCGCCGAGTTCCTGGCCCCGGTGCTGCTGGCCCAGTGGGCCGGCGACAAGAATGTCGATGACGAGCGCCGCAAGCTGGCGCTGGCCCAGTTCGAGTTCTACGCCAATGAGCTGCCCCACGGCAATCCCTACAGCCTCGAGACCGACACCACCGCCGTGGACAAGACGCGGGCCTTCCTGCGGATGTTCACCGGCGCCAGCCGGATTTACAGCTTCATGCTGTCGGAGGCCGGTAAGGACCGGACGCCGGTGAATTTTGCCAGGATGGTGCCGACGGCCAACGGAGTGCTGAGTGACAGCTACGAAGTGCCCGCCGCCTTTACCAAGGGTGGCTGGGAGTTCATGCAGAACACCGCGTTCAAGAATATCGACCGGTACTTCGAGGGCGAGTCGTGGGTCCTGGGTGACAACGGCCTGAGCGACCAGGACAAGGCCAAGGTGGCGGCCGATCTCCGGACCCAGTACCGGGCCGACTACATCAAGGCCTGGCGCAGCTTCGTGGCCCAGGCCCGGATCGGCGGCTACTCCGCCACCCAGGACGCGGCCCAGAAGCTGGCCAGCCTGTCGGGCAACCAGTCGCCATTGCTGCAGCTGTTCTCGATCGTGGCCAAGAATACCGCGGTCGATTCGTCGCTCGTCACCCGGGAGTTCCAGCCGGTCCACCTGCTCACTCCCGCCACCCTGACCGACAAACTGATCGGCGACAAGAACCAGCCCTACATGGGAGCGCTGGTCACGCTGCAGGCATCGGTGGAGCAGCTGGCCACCGCCCCGGCCGGCCAGGGCGACGCGGTGGTCGGCAAGGCCGTGTCCGACGCCGGCAACGCCAAGACCGCCGCTCGGCAGCTGGCCCAGGGCTTCAACGGCGACCCCAACGGCATCAGCGGCGATGTGCAGCGGCTGATGATCGATCCGCTGAACGGAGTGGAGCGGCTGCTGGGCAACTTCGGGGCGGCCGGGCTCAACAAGTCAGGCAGGGACTTCTGCCAGCCGCTGGCGCGGCTGATGGCCATGTCTCCGTTCCGGGCCGGCTCGACCATATCGGCGTCACTGTCCGACGTCAGCAGCCAGTTCCAGAAGGGCACCGGCGCCATCTGGTCCTACTACGACCAGGTGCTGCAGAAATACCTGGTCCCGCAGGGCAGCCGCTACGCGCCGAGGCCGGGATCGGACATTCCATTGAACCAGAACTTCGTCGACTTCTTCAACCGGGCCGCCGGGTTCAGTGATGCGCTGTACCCGGCCAACCAGCCCGGCCCCCGGCTGGCCTTCACGCTCAAGCCGCTGCTGTCGGATCTGGTGCCCAGTGTGACCGTGGTCATCGATGGCCGGACCGCCACCTTTACCCGGACCTCCGGCGCGGCCCAGCCGTTCCTCTGGGTGGCCGGTGAAGCGCGCGAGGCCCGGATGACCGCCCAGGTCGGCGGCAATGAATTCACCCTGAGCAACAAGGGAACCTGGGCCGTGTTCCAGCTGTTCCAGGCGGCGGAAGACTGGCACACCGAGGGCATCGTGCAGAAGGGCCAGTGGACCACCAAACATCAGGGCCAGACCGTCACCATTCCATTCGAGTTGAATCTGGCCGGGGCGCCCCCGATATTTGACCGCGGGTACTTCGGCGGCGTCAGCTGCTCCGGGCAGATCGCCCGGTAGCGTACTTCCTCAATCCAGGCATGTGACCATGCGACTGACTCCCACGCTCCTGCTCTGCGCCACCCTCGGCCTGGCCGCTGGCTGTCACAAGGGCGGCGGCGGTCCGCCGCCGCCCAAGCCGGAGCCGGTCGTGACCATGCGGCCGCTGGATGAGGCTTCGCGGATCTACTACGACAACGGGATCGGCTTTGCCGATACCTCGCGGACCATCGTGAAGGATAGCGTCGCGTTCCAGGCCATCTGGAAACGGGCCACCCAGGGCCAGCCCTCACCGGCGCCGCTGCCCAGCGTCGACTTCACCAAGAACATGGTCGTGGTGGTGGCCGGCGG
>JBEPVA010000084.1:0-15782 GCA_041691295.1 Gemmatimonadota bacterium | reverse complement strand
GCACCGAGCGGGGCGTCACCGAGCCGACCGCCACCTTTTCCTCCTGTTTCGGCGCGCCGTTCATGCCGCGCCATCCCAGCGTCTACGCCAGGATGCTGGGCGAGCGGATTGCCAGAACCAATGCCAGGGTCTGGCTGGTCAACACGGGATGGACCGGCGGCGCCTATGGCACCGGTAGCCGCATGAAATTGAGCTACACCCGGTCGATGCTGCGCGCGGCCCTTTCCGGTATGCTCGACAAGGCCGACTTCCGGGTCGATCCGAATTTCGGCCTCGAAGTGCCCACCGCGGTGACCGATGTGCCGGCCAACCTGCTCAACCCGCGGGACACCTGGCCCGACACCGCCGCCTACGATGCCCAGGCCCGCAAGCTGGCCCAGATGTTCCGCACCAATTTTGAGAACTTCGCCGCCTACGTCCCGGCGGCCGTGAAGGACGCGGGGCCAAGGGCCTAGCGTGCCCGGGCGGAACAGCGAGTTCGAAGTCGTTCGCGATCCGCTCTGGGATAACATCCGGCTGGACCCGGTGGCGGCCGGCGTGCTCGATACACCGGCCATGCAGCGAATGCGGTACGTCCGCCAGCTGGGCCACGCCTTCCTCGTCTATCCCGGCGCCACCCACACCCGCTTCGAACACGCCCTCGGCGCCTACCACCTGACCCGGCTGGCCCTCAATAGTCTGGCGGAGCGAGGAGAGCTGGCGGTCACCGCGGAGGAAGACCAGGTCGCGGCGCGACTGGCGGCGCTGCTGCACGACATCGGCCACTACCCCTTCTCCCATGCGCTCGAAGAGGCCGGGTTCCCCCATCACGAGGGGCTGGGAGTGGCCAAGCTCGGCCGCGGGGAACTGGGCCAGCGACTGGCCGCCGTCGGCATTCCTGGCCTGACCGAGCGGGTGGGCACGTTCATCACCGGGAAGAGTACCAGTCCACTCAAGGGATTGATCTCCGGCTCGCTCGATCTCGACAAGATCGACTATCTCAGCCGTGACGCCCGGATGTGCGGCGTGCCGTATGGCGCCGTCGATGTCGACCGGCTGCTGGCCAGCCTGGCGCTGGTGGAAACCAGCGTGGGACGATTCGAAGTCGGGGTGCTGGAAAAGGGAATTAGTGCGCTGGAGTCACTGCTGTTTGCCAAGTACCAGATGTTCCGCAACGTCTACTGGCACCATGCGGTCAGGTCCGCCACCTGCATGTTCAAGCGCGCCGTGCGAACCGCCGCGCGCCAGGGCACGCTGCCGTTCGAGTCGCTGGCCGAAGGCACGGATGACGGCCTGCTGGAGTGGCTGGTACAGCACGACAAGGGTGGTTTAGCCCGGGCACTCCGGGAACGGCGCCTGTTCAAGCGAGCCATGGACCTGCCGGCCACCGAGGCGCCGGCCGATACCCAGCCCTGGGTGGCCACCGATCCGGATCTGGTCGAACAGGTGGAGGATTCGCTGGCGCCGATGCTCCGGCTCCGACCCGGCCAGCTGCTGCTCGATTTTCCCTCCAACCCGACGATGCTGAACGTGGACCTGCCGCTCAGGACCCGGGGAGGCCGGGTCGAGCGGTTGACCAACGCGGGGCGCTCGGGCCAGTTCGGACTGCCGCGGGTGGCCGATGAACTGTATCAGAGCGCCCGCCGATTCCGCCTGTTCGTCGCGGCACCGCCGCACGGCACGGTGGAAAAACTGCTGCCGGTGGTGACACTGCCGGCCGAGGAAGTCCGGCGACGGCTGGCCGCCTCCGAGCCGCTGGTGTGACGCGATGACCCGGGTGCAGCGTTCCTTCCCGGTGCTGCTGGCCGCAGCGATAGCCTCGAGTACCCTCACTGCCCAGTCCTCAGTCCACGCCCCGCACGTCACGATCTCACTGGTACCGGAGCTGTCACCGGCCGCCAGTCATTCGGCCACCGGTCTTGCCATACTTTTCGAGATCGATCCCGGATGGCACATCTATTTTGCCCACCCGGGTCAATCTGGCATCTCGACCCGGATCGTATGGGCGCTGCCACCGGGAGTCACGGTTGATTCGCTGCGCTGGCCGGTCCCGGAACGGATGGTCACCGAAGGGCTGATCACTCAGGTCTATTCGGCGCGGGTGGTACTGTTCACCACCCTGCATCTGAAGCGAGCGGGCGGACCGGTCGCCATTGGCGCCTCCGTGACCTATGGCGCCTGCCAGACCCAGTGCCTTGAGGGAAAGGCAGACCTCCAGTTGTCCCTGCCGATCGGCGGTCCAGCCCTGAATCCGGAATGGCACGGCTTCATCCCCGACTATGGAGCACTGCCAGCCCAGATCACGGGATTGTCTGTCCGCGCGGTCCGAAATGGCGGGGCGCTGGAGCTCAGATTGTCACCTCGGCGAGCGGTGCCTCCCACCAGCGGCGCCTTGACCTTTTTTCCACTCGACCCGGCGGTGCTCGATACCTGCGTGGTAGGTTCACCCAAAGTCGCCGGCGATCAGCTCGTGATGTCGCTCGGTCGACCCAACCACGGTGCTGGGCGACTGCGCGGGATTCTGGCCGGATGGGCAGGCCGAGCCTTGAGAGTGGATGTGCCGATCGAGCGGCGCTGAGCCAGGTGGGATGAACAAACCGGGGAGGTCGGACGAGGGGGACGAGGTACTCAACGTACAATCGGAACCACTCGGTTCGCGGAACGCGGAACCTTTTCACTCAGCACTGATCAACGGTGATCGCGTGGCCCGCGACCCGTCTTCATTCGTGCCTTATCGCGTCAATCGGTGACAATCGGGCAGCCCGCAACGCCGGATAGATCCCGAAGCTCACCCCCAGCGTCAGCGCCGAGATGGCCGCCACCCCGAGGGTGTTCCAGCTGAAGGCCGCGTACACTTGGACGTTCTGGTGCTGCCGGATCAAGGCGGTGATTCCGAAGGCTCCAACCAGTCCCCCTACCAGGCCCATGCAGCTGCCGGCCCCCGCAATCGCCACCGATTCCGCGAGAAACTGAAGCAGCACGTCGCGTGACCGCGCTCCCGCCGCCTTGCGGACGCCGATTTCCCGGGTCCGCTCCGTCACGGCGGCGAGCAGCACGTTCATGATCCCGATCCCTCCCACCAGCAGTGAAATGCCGGTGATGGCGCCCATGAACGCCTTGAACAGCGCGATCGCCTTGGTCACCTGCTCGACCCGTTCCTGTTGGGTGTGGATCCTGACCTTCTTCTTCCAGCTGCCGCCCAGCCGCTCGGCCAGCCACCGTTCGGTCGCGGTCCGCATGGGGCCGACCGCCTCGATGGTCCTCGCCTGCAGGATGATCGTCGGCGCCCGCGGGCGCGGGGTCGGTGAGAGCGCATCAGCGGCGCCCTCGAGCGGGACGACGACGGTCGGCAGCAGTTCCGCAAACCTGGGACGGCTCAGGACACCCACCACCCGCCGGGCCCGGTCTCGGAGCAGCACCTCACCACCGATTGCGCCGGCGGCGGAGCCGTGCCCCAGGCGCTCCGCAAGGCCCCAGGAGATGACAGCCACCGGCAGGTTGCCCAGCGCCTCCTGCAATGTGAAGCTCCGCCCGGCGCCGAGCCCCGGAATGGCCGCTGCGGAATCCGTTGCCAGGGTCAGGCGCACGATCGCTGAATCCGCCGGCAGGTTCCCGAGCCGTACCGGCGAGACACCGAGCAGAGTCAATTCAACCGCCGAGGCCTCCGGCACCGCACCGGCCAGCGCGCTTGCATCGTCGCGAGCGAGGACCAGGTAGTCCGTCAGCTGGTAGGCCTGGCCATCGATCATTTCCACCGTCCGCGGTTCCACACTGAGCACTTGCAAATCGGTCGTTCCTGACACCTGACCGCGGGCGTAGGCCTCCATGCCGTCCCCGAGCGAGAGGACGGCCACCAGCGAGGCCGCGCCGACGATGATGCCCAGTGTGGAAAGGAGAGTTCGGAAGGGATTCGACCGCAGCGTCTGGAGAGCAACCGTGACCGAGGCGATGGTCTGCATGCCGACCGTGTACGACGGTGGACCTGGTACTGTTTCAGGGCAGGGCGATTGGGACGGTTGGGTCGGAGCAAGGAATCACTTGATGATCAAACGCACCCGGAACCTGTCGTTCGTTAGTCCGGGTGGATTACCTGGCTGCGGCGCCGGTGGGATACTCCCCCGTCGTCGGCTCGGCCCCGTCGATCCGGATCACGATGGCCGTGATATTGTCCAGTCCACCCCGACGATTGGCTTCGTTGATCATCCGGTCCACCATGTGCTGCAGATCTTCCTCGGCCGAGAGGATGGCATTGAGCTGTTCATCCTCCAGCATCCCGGTCAGGCCGTCCGACGCCAGCAGCAGCGTATCGCCGGTCCGGAGCGCACCGAAATAGAGATCGGGCACCACGTCGCTATTGGCCCCGATGCATCGAGTGATCACGTTGCTATACGGATGCACCCGTGCCTGCTCGGCCGTCAGCAATCCCAGATCGACCTGCTCCTGTACGTAGGAGTGATCCTTGGTCAGCTGGAAGAATTCGCCATCACGGAGGATGTAGGCCCGGCTGTCGCCGACCTGCCCGACCATGTACCTCCCGGGCAGCAGCACCAGGGCGGTCGTGGTGGTGCCCATGCCGCGCTTGTCGTGCTCGGTGAGAGTCCGGTCGTAGATCGACTGGTTGGCCAGGATGATTGACTTGCGCATCCGCTCACCGGCCTCGGCATCGGACAGGCCGCGCAGCGAGCCGAGTTCCTTCGAGATCACCCGCACGGCCATTTCACTGGCGACTTCGCCGGCGGCGTGGCCTCCCATCCCGTCCGCCACGATGAACACACCGCGCTCGGACAGCATGAGGTAATTGTCTTCGTTGCCGGACCGGACGATGCCGGTGTCAGTACGGGCCGCACAGGAGAATCGCACGACGCCGCCCGTTAACGGAGGAAGAAGAAGATGACGGCGCCCGCAATCACCAGCACAGCAATCACCACCGGCACCATCCAGTTGTTACCGCTCTTCCTCGGGGCCGTCAACACCGGACGGGCCACCGAAGGACGGCCAGCCACCGGACGCTGGTTGAATGCCGGCGGGGCCGGTGATGGACGCGGCGAGGGCGGACCCCCGATCGGGACCGAGATCGACGGGCGCGGTGGCGCTGGTGGCGGGCTGACCGGAGGCGCCGGGGCCAGCGGAATGTTGATGGCCCCCATGACCTTGGTTCCACCCGGACCGGGACCGACATCGCCCTCGGCGGGAGGATCGAACAGCAGGCTGACATCACCGAGCTTGAGAGTGGCGCCGGGGCTCAGCATGGCTTCCCCCTGGACCTTTTCGCCATCGACAAATGAGCCATTGGTGCTGTTCAGGTCGGTCAGGATCCAGACCCCTTCACGCCGCTGCATCTTGGCGTGCGCGCTGCTCACACTGTCGTCCGGCAGCACCAGGTCGTTGTAGTCGGCCCGGCCGATGTTGATGACCGGCACCCGCACCGGCAACCGGTTGCCCTTGAGCTGGCCACTGCGCACCAAAATCGTGGCCAGCGGAGCGTTGGCCGCGGGCGACTTGCCCGAATCGGTCAGGGCCAGCGGTGGCGGCGCTGGAACCGGGGGGGCTGGCATTGGCGGTGCTGACACCGCCGGCGCGGCAGGGGGCGGTGGTGCGGCACGCACGGGTGGCGGGGAAACCGCCATCGGCGGGGCCGAGGGTGCCATCATCGGGGCGCCATACATCGTATCGGTCAATCGTACCGCCGCACCCGAAGCTGGTGTCGCCGGCCCACCAAGCGGACGCGGTGGTGGCGGTGGTGGCGGGGTCGGAACGTTCCGGCTGATTGGCGGAGCTGGCGGCGGCGGGGGCGGAGCCGGCACGGCAGTGGGCGCCGCAGCCACGACATCGGCGTAGAATCGGAAGTCGTGATCGCCGACCCGGATCACGTCAGCGCGGGTCAGGACCCGCTGACCCTGGACCCGTTCGCCATTGACGAACGTGCCGTTGGTGCTGCTGTCCACCACCACGTAGCCCTGCGGTGTGGCCATGATTTCGGCGTGGCGGCGCGAGACATCCTTGTTGGGCACCACGATATCGGAGCCGGCCTCACGCCCGAAGACCAGCGGCCCGCCCCCGATGGTGTACTCCCGGCCGTCGGTCAGGCAGACCAGTCGGCCACCCGTCGAGGCGGTGGCTGGCTTGCCGCTGGCGCCCGGCTTCATACTCATTGCCATCCGGGCCACGTCAGCGGCATTCACGAACTGGGTGCTGCCGCTTCGATGAGGATCGACGCACAACAGTTCGTCCAGCCCGACCTGGAGCTTGTCACCATGGAGAATGGGCGACGGGTCGGTGCCGAGTTTGACACCATTGATGAAAACAGCGGCCCCGGCGACTGCTGGCCAGACCGCCAGGTTGCCATCGGCACTCGCCCGGATCATGGCGTGCCGGGGCAGCACGCCGGCACCCGGAAGTTGAATCAGACATGTGGGCTCCGCCCCAATGGCTGACTCTCCCTGCGGAACGGCGAACCGCTGGCCTCCAAACTCAAGCTCGAGCATCAGCTGGGTCCTTGGGAAAGGGCGCTGAAGTCCAAACGTATCAGGCAGTTAGAAGCGGCGCAAGCGAACTTGACAGCGGGCTCACGCGGCCCCCGCCTGGCCAAATTGCAGGCGGTACAGTCGCTGGTACAGGCCATCGTACGCAAGCAGGTCCCGATGGTTGCCGCGCTGGCGGATCTCGCCATGATGGAGTACCAGAATCTGGTCAGCGTGCAGAATGGTGCTCAGCCGGTGCGCCACCACCAGGCTGGTCCGGCCCTGCATCAACTCGGCAAGAGCCGCCTGGATCTGGGCTTCCGCTTCCGCGTCGACCGAGCTGGTGGCCTCGTCGAGCACCAGGATTTTCGGGTCCAGCGTCAGGGCGCGGGCAAAGCTGAGCAGCTGGCGCTCCCCCACACTCAGGTTGCGTCCCCGCTCGGTCAGCTCGTGCTGGTACTGCCCCGGCAGCCGCCCGATGAATCGGTCGGCACCCACCCGTTCGGCCGCGCGGTGCGCCGTCGAATCCGGAATCGGCGCGTCCAGTCGCAGGTTGCGGAGGATATCGCCACTGAACAGGAAGAGGTCCTGCTGGACAAATCCGATCGCTCCTCGGAGATCGGCGGTGCTCAGGTCACGGATATCGAGGCCATCGATCGTGATCCGCCCGCGCTGGGGCTGATAGTACCGCAGCAGCAAGTTGATGATCGTCGTCTTCCCCGCCCCGGTGTGCCCGACCAGGGCCAGCGTTTCGCCCGGACGGGCGGTGAACGAAATGTCCTTGAGGACCCAATCGGTGCGGTCGGATCCACCAGCACCGTCTTGACCGTCTCGCCCGCCTAGTCCATCTCGTCCGTCCTGTTCGCTCTTCCCATAAGCAAACCAGACCCCCTCGAACCGCACCTCGCCACGGACCGGGCCCGGAAACACGACCGGCGTCACTGGCTCCGGCACCGTCACCACTTCGTCCAGCAGCCCGAAGATCCGCTCTGACGACGCCATGGCGCTCTGCAGCAGATTGTATTTCTCGGACAGATCCTGCAGCGGCTGGAAGAACCGCCGGGTGAGTTGCACAAAGGCCGCCAGCACCCCGATGGTCAAACCAGTATCGAGGGCCCGGATGCCGCCATACCAGAGCAGCGCAGCGAGCGCCACCGCGGTCAGCAGTTCGATGGCGGGGAAGAACAGCGCATAGACGGTGATCGAACGGAGATGCGCCTCCAGATGTTCCTGGTTGATCGCGGCAAACCCCTGCGCGCTCCGGGCCTCACGACCGAACAGCTGGATGACCCGCATCCCGGACAGCTGTTCCTGCAGGTAGCTGTTGAGCCGGGCCAGACGGATCCGGATGTCCCGAAAGGCCGTTCGGGTCCCGCGCCGGAAATAGGCCGCCACCATGATGACAAAGGGAATGACGCCGAAGGCGACCAGCGCCAGCCGCCAGTCGGTGTACAGCATCATCCCCATGATCGCGACCAGGGTGAAGCAGTCGCCGAACACCGTGACGATGCCGGAGGTAAAGACTTCGTTGAGCGTCTCGACGTCCGACGTGACGCGGGTCATCAGCCGGCCGACCGGATTGCCGTCAAAGAACGGGATACTGAGCCGCTGCAGATGACCGAACAACTGCTCGCGTAGATCGGCCATGACCCGCTGGCCGATCCAGGTGGTCAGCACTGACGAGCTGTATTCGCTGGCAAACTCCAGGGCCAGCGTGACGGCATAGAGGCCGGCCAGCGTGGCCAGCAGCCCGACGTCGTGACGGGGCACTGCCACGTCGAGTGCCCGCTGGGTCAGCGCCGGAGGAACGAGTGCCAGCGCGGACAGCAGCAGGAGAAGGACGACCGCCAGCAGCGTCGCGCCGCGATACGGACCGAGGTACCGTACCAGCCGCCGGGCCAGCGCCGCATCGTAGACCCGGGTCTCCGGTTCGTCGGGGTTGGCGGCACTCACCCGGTGGCTGCCGCCTCGACAGTATCAGGCTGGTCGTCCACCCCTTTGAGCCGGTGGGAAATCCAGTGGGAGAAGACGAAGAAGCCAAACCCGAGCGTGAAGTAGCTGAGGGTCGACCGCCAGATCAGGGTATATAATGGAATGATTTCCGCCGGCAGGTACACGCTGGACATCACCGCGGCCGATAGCACCTCGGCGATGCCGGAGGCCCCCGGGGTGGGCGCGAAGTAGAGCAGGAAGGTGATGAAGGTCTGCAGCAGCAGTACATCGACGAAGTTGGCCTCGACCCCCACGGCCCGGAGCGCCACATACCCGGCCAGCAGCTTGTTGGCATGCGAGGGCCCCGACAGGATCGTGGCCTGCAGGATCACCCACCAGCCCCGCGGGCTGTTGAATGCCACCAGCTTCTGGTGGGCCGAGTCGATCCCGGCCTGGACCTTTTCCAGTCGCTCGCGGACTCGGCTGCTCCGCCGGCCGATGCGCCGCGCGATCCACTGGACAAAATCCCGTGCCAGGGCAGGAAAGAGAATGATGACGATGAACAGCAGGCCAAGCGCCACGAAGGTGCCGAGGCTGGCCAGGAACAGCTGATAGAGGGAGAGCCCGAGAAAGTCGCCGTGCTTGCCGAGCGAGCGCCCGGCACCAAGCAGAATGGCCAGCGGTCCGGCAATCGCAAAAAAGGCGATGGTCGAAACAAAGGTGATCAGCGTGGCGGTGACCGCCACCGGCAAGGGCACACCGGCCCGTCGCATCCCGTAAATCATCATCGGACCGGCGCCCGAATTGAGCGGGGTGAGATAACCGGCCCACGCCCCCATCCCGCCTGCCAGCATCATCCCGCCCAGCGGCGGATCGGGATGGATGTGATTGACCACCACCCAGTTCCTGAGCCCCCCGCCGATCCAGTCCATCGACGCCAGCCCCAGCCCCACCAGCAGCCAGATCCAGTGGATTTTGCCCACCGACGTCAGAAAGGCCGGCAGGTTGTTGCTGTGGATCAGGAGCCCGACAAAACCCAGCAGGGAAATGGCCGCGAAGACCAGGAACCCTCGGCGCAGCAGCTGGGGATTGAGGACGTTGGCCATATCGCCACTAACGTAACGGCCGCAGGATGGAGCGGGAAGGCACGACCAGTGTAATTTCCGGCGAGATGGCACAGTCTTCGATCCGCATCGTCAACGCCCGCCAGCACAATCTCAAGGGCATCACGGTAGAGCTTCCCCGCCGAGCGCTGGTGGTCATCACCGGGCCCTCGGGCTCGGGCAAGAGTTCGCTCGCGTTCGACACACTCTACGCCGAGGGCCAGCGCCGCTACATCGAATCGCTGTCCACCTACGCCCAGCAGTTCCTCGAGCGGATGCCCAAGCCGCTGGTCGACCGGCTCGATGGCATTGCCCCCGCCGTCGCGATCGAACAACGCACGCCGTCAGTGTCGAGCCGCTCCACGGTCGGCACCGTGACCGAAGTCCATGATGTGCTCCGGCTGCTCTGGGCCCGGATCGGCAAGACCTTCTGCCGGGTCTGCGGTGCGCCGGTCCGGCGTGATACGGCGCAGGGCGCTGCCGATGCGGTGGTACACCAGGGGCCGGGTCGGATCCAGATCGGCTTCCCCCTCCCGACCCATGCCCGCAGCGACCATCTGGTCGTGGTCGATAATCTCCGGGCCCTCGGCTTTGTACGACTGCTGGTCAACGGGACCGACACCCATCTCGATGAATTGCCGGTGGGGCTTTCCCTGGCCACAGCAGATGAGGTCATCGTGATCGTCGACCGGCTGGTGGCGGCGCCGGCGTCACTCGGTCGCATGGCCGAAGCCGTGGCGCTGGCCTTTTCCGAGGGCGATGGCGTCGCGGTGGCGCTGACCGAGCGGGACCGGCTGCGATTCTCCGAATCGCCGGCCTGCAGCAGCTGCGAGACTCCAGCGCTGGCCCCCACCCCCGCCCTCTTTTCCTTCAACAATCCCCGCGGGGCCTGCGGCGGCTGCAACGGATTCGGTGCCGTGCTTGAGTACGCCGAATCGCTGATCGTGCCAGATCCCAGGCGCTCGATCTCGGAAGGGGCCATCGATCCCTGGACCAAGCCGAGATACGAAACCCGCCGCCGGATGCTGTCCGAAGCCTGCCGCAAGCTTGGCATCGACACCGGCAAGCCCTGGGAAAAGCTCAAGGTCAGCGATCGCCGCGAACTGCTCCACGGCAGTGTGGGCCGCTACACCGGGATTTTCCCTTTCCTCAAGGCCCTCGAGGAAAAACGCTACAAGCAGTATATCCGGGTCTTCCTCCGGCAATACCAGCTGGCCCAGACTTGCCCCGCCTGCCACGGCACTCGGCTGAATGAGCACGCCCTGGCGGTCAAGATCAATGGCGCCAGCATCGCGGAAGTCACGGCGCTGTCGGTCGATGAGCTGGGCGCTTGGCTGTCGAATCTCGCCCTCTCCGAATTCGAGCAGCAGGTGGGTCATCTCATCCTGGAGCAGGCTACCCGCCGGGTCGAGTATCTGCAGAACGTCGGGCTGCGCTATCTCACCTTCAACCGGCTGACCCGGACCCTTTCGGGTGGCGAAGCCCAGCGGATTGCGCTGGCCAATGCCATCGGCGCCCAGCTGGTCGACAGCCTCTACGTGCTCGATGAACCCAGCGTCGGACTTCATCCCCGCGACGTCGACCGCCTGCTCGGTCTGCTCGAAAAGCTGCGCGATGGCGGTAACAGCGTGATCATGGTGGAGCATGATCTGGCCACCATCCGCCGGGCCGACTTCATGCTGGAGCTGGGCCCGGGCGCGGGGGAAAAGGGCGGCGAGGTGATCTATGCCGGGCCGGTCTCGGGTGCCGCTGACTCGCTGACCGGCAAGTATCTCACTGGCCTCAAGCGGATCGGCGTGCCCAGCGTCCGCCGCCCGATTGGTCCGAAGATCCAGATTCGCGGCGCGGCGCTCCACAACCTGCGCGACATCGATGTTGATATCCCGCTCGGCTGCCTGACCGCGCTGACCGGCGTCTCCGGCTCGGGCAAGAGCACTCTGCTCCACGACGTCCTCTATCGTCAACTCGAGACCCGGCTCGAGGGCAGTCACAGCGCCAAGACCCATCTCGGCGAGGAGATCGGCAAGGTCAGGAACCTGACCGGCTGGGAAGGGCTCGATGCCATGCTGCTCATCGATCAGTCACCGATCGGGCGCACGCCCCGTTCCAATCCGATCACCTACATCAAGGGATTCGACGAGATCCGGGAGCTGTTTGCCGCCCAGCCGCTGTCGCTGGCCCGGGGCTACACGCCCGCCACCTTCTCGTTCAACATGGCGGGTGGCCGCTGTGAAGCCTGCGAGGGAGCCGGCTACGTCATGGTGGAAATGGTCTTCCTGGCCGACGTCTTCGTCCCATGCGAGGCCTGCAACAGCACCCGGTTCCGCCGCGAAGTACTCGACGTCCGGATCCAGGGGTATTCGATCCACGATGTGCTGCAGTTCACCGTCGACGAAGCCATCCTTCGGTTCCGTCATCAACCCAAGCTCGGCCAGGCCCTCTGGCACCTGCAGCAGGTGGGCCTGGGATATCTCCGGCTGGGCCAGCCAGCCACCACGCTATCCGGTGGCGAAGCCCAGCGGCTCAAGATTGCCCGCGAATTGGCCCACGCCGGCAAGCGCGGCAGCCGGCGCCTGTATCTGTTGGACGAGCCCACGACCGGCCTCCACCTCGAGGATGTGCGAATCCTGATCGGCGTGCTCGACCGACTGGTCGATGCGGGCCACACCGTGGTGGTCATCGAACATCACCTCGATGTGATCAAGCGGTGCGATTGGGTGATCGACCTGGGACCCGAAGGCGGCAGCGGCGGCGGAACGGTCGTGGCCATGGGCAGCCCCGAGCAGGTGGCCCGGACTGCCGGATCGTTTACTGGCGAGTTTCTCCGCGAAGTCCTGGCTGAGGCCGCAGGAGAGTGAGCCGGACCAGGGCCATTCTCGCCCTGCTGCTGGCCGCGGCCATCTGGGGCGCCACCTTCCCGCTGATCAAAGCGGCACTGCAGGATGTGACTCCGCTGGCGTTCAACGCGCTGCGATTCGGATTGGCCTCGCTCTGCCTGATCCCCGCCTTGCGGCGGGTGCCGGGACCGGCGTTCCGGGCGGGCCTGCTGCTGGGAATCTTCCTGTCAGTGGGCTTCGCGGTGCAGACCGCGGGATTGCAGACCACCACGGCCAGCCGCTCCGCATTTCTGACCGCGCTCTACGCTCCATTTACCCCGCTGGTGGCAGTCATGCTGGGCGGCCGCCGGCCAAATCGGTGGTCGGTGATCGCGGTGGTCGTGGCGCTGGGCGGTACGGTCCTGCTCACCGGCGCCTACTCGGAGGCGGGCGGCGCATTGTCCACCGGCGACTGGCTCACGGTGGCGTGCGCAATCTGCTTTGCGGTGCAGATCGTACTGACCGATCGGTTCGGCGCCCAATACCCGCTCGGCGAGCTGCTGGTGGCCCAGATCTTCGGCGCGGCGCTGGTGGGACTGGTGCTGGTGCCGATCCTCGAACATCCGGCCGTCCACTGGTCACCGACGCTGCTCGTCGCGCTGACCGTCGAGGTCGGGCTGGCTACCCTGCTCTGCCTCCGGCTTCAGCTGGCGGGACAGAAGGTGGTCTCGCCAACCGAGGCCGCCATCATTTTTGCGATTGAACCTTTGGTGGCTGCCCTGGCCAGCCGCTGGACCCTCGGCGAACGGCTCATGCCGGTGCAATGGCTTGGTGGCAGTCTGATTCTGCTGGCGCTGGTGATTCCGGGTCTGGGCAAGGACAAAGGTGGTACTGCGGTCACCAACGACTAACGACCAACGCCCCAGATCATGGCTTATGGCTTAGGACTTTCCTCATCCGCACCACCGGCAAATCACCCACCGCGACCACCCGCTCTAGCTCCTCAAAACCCAGGGCACGATAGAGCGGCACCCCGGGCAGCGTTGCCATCAGCTCGAGACCGGTGAAGCCGGCCTCCGAAGCCTGGCGGGAGCAGTGGTCGTATAACTGCCGGCCCAGCCCGCGGCGAGCCCAGTCGGGATCCACAAAGAAGGCCCGAATCCTCGCCGGCTCGTGGCGCGGATCGAGCAGCGGGTCATCGGCGCTCTTCATCTGGTCGCCGCCATACAGCGTGCGGCGTTTGCTCCAGCCGCCGGCCGCGGCCAGCCCGTCCTGGGACTCGATCACGAAGTAGGTGCCATCGGCGATCAGCTGCGTATCGGGGCCGAATACGTGGCGGAGGGCGCTGTCGACCTGCACCGGCGTGTAATACCCGGGGCTCAAGCCCCGGACGGAACGATCAATCAGGCGGTTCAGCGCGGGGATGTCCTCGAGGCTGGCTAGGCGCAGCACAGTGGCCAACCGGTCAGGTTCCGGAGCGGCGCGGCAGCGGCGGACCCCCATCCACCAGTCCGCGCCCGGCCCGCCGCAACCGCTGGTCAGCCTCGAGCAGCAGCGACTCCGTCGTTGCCCAGTCGATGCAGGCATCGGTGATCGATACACCGTAGCGCAGCCCCTCGGCGCCACTCTCGAGCCGCTGATTGCCGGCGTTGAGGTGACTCTCGAGCATCACGCCGAGGATCTCGGAACTACCCGCCTCGAGCTGGCCAATCACATCCATGAGGACCGGCCTCTGTCGAGTGTGGTCCTTGGCGCTGTTGCCGTGACTGCAGTCCACCATCAGGCGGGGGATGAGCCCTGACCGGCCCAGCAACTCGCTGGCGCCGCGCACCGATGCCCGGTCGTAGTTGGTCCGGCCGCCACCTCCCCGCAGTACCAGGTGCCGGTCGGGATTGCCGGTGGTATGCACCACCGCCACCCTGCCGCTCTCGTCGAGACCCAGGAAGGTATGGGGCCCGCCCGCGGCGATCATCCCGTCCAGCGCCACCTGCAGTCCACCATCGGTGCCATTCTTGAATCCGACCGGCATGGAGAGACCGCTGGCCATTTCGCGATGCGTTTGCGACTCTACCGTCCGGGCGCCAATGGCGGTCCAGGCTACCTGGTCCGCGATGTACTGAGCCACCACCGGCCCAAGCAGCTCGGTGGCAGTTGGCAGTTCGAGGGCATTGATGTCGAGCAGCAGCCGCCTGGCCACTCGCAGCCCCGCCGCCACGTCCCGGCTACCGTCGAGCCGGGGATCGTTGATCAGCCCCTTCCATCCGATGTTGGTGCGTGGCTTCTCGAAGTAGACCCGCATGACGATGTACAGCGTCTCGGCAGTCCGTTGGCGCAGGGTAGCCAGCTTCCCGGCGTATTCGAGAGCCGCTGCCGGATCGTGGATACTGCAGGGCCCGACCACTACCAGCAGCCGGGGATCGGCTCCCTGACTGATGGCTCGCACGTCCTCGCGGGCCTGGGCAACCGCCCGGGTGATTTCCGGAGGAGAGGGCAGCTCCGCCAGCAGTTCGCCGGGGGTGACCAGAGGCTCGAACCGGGTGACGTGAAGATTTCGGGTTTCAGGAACGAAGCGATTGGTTGCCATGGCGACCCAGCTGGAGACCTGCAGAACTGACTGCATAAATTATCAGAGGACAAGGGCCAGGGATCCTGGTATTGGCCATCCATGCGGTTTGACTAAACTCACTACCAGATGTATAGTACATACATGAATCGAGTTGATGCTACCCCGACTCCGGCTCCGGCTCGGGAAACCGATCCGGCCCAGCTGATCTATGCGTTAATGCACGCCGGACGATCGCTCGAGGACCGGCTAGACGTGGCCCTGGGCAGGGCCGGGCTCTCGCTGGCCAAGTTCGGGGTGCTATCCGAACTGGTCAGGTCACCGGAGCCGCTGACCCTGAGCGAACTGGCCGCCCGTCTCAGCTGCGTCCGTTCCAACATGACCCAGCTGATCGACCGGCTCGAGTCTGATGGACTGGTGCGGAGAGTTGATGACCCCGCCGACCGCCGGACGGTGCGCGCCGCACTCACCCCACTGGGCCGGACCCAGCAGGCTGCCGGCAACCGGGAACTTCAATCGGTCCAGAACGAAATCGGAACCCAGCTCGGCCAGACCGACCACGCCCTGCTGAATCGCGCGCTGCAGTCGCTGGGCTGATTTTTTAAGGTATTAGTTCATATCTGAACTTTACAGTAGGCAACCAAGTAACTCGGAAGTAGTCATTCAACTCGTCACACGTCACTGGAGCACGCCATCCATGTCTAATCTGCAGATCGACACCGCCCACAGCAATGTGGAGTTCGCGGTCAAACACCTGATGATCGCCACCGTCCGCGGCCGTTTCGCCAAGCTGAGCGGTCACGTCGACTTCAATGAAGCCTTCCCGACCGCCTCTACGGTGGCCGTTACCATCGACACCGCCAGCCTCGATACCCGTGAGGACAGGCGTGATACCCACCTCCGCTCGACGGATTTCTTCGAAGTCGAG
>JBEPVA010000083.1:0-15841 GCA_041691295.1 Gemmatimonadota bacterium | reverse complement strand
CTGAATGTGCTGGAGCAGGCCACCAACGTCTGCCGGACCACGATGGTGCAGGAGGCCTGGGTCCGGGGCCAGCCGCTGATGGTGCACTCGTGGGTCTACGGGCTCAAGGACGGCCACATGCGGGACCTGGGATTTTCGGTCAGTGGCCAGCAGGAGGTGGAGGAAGCCTACCAGCGAGCGGTGAATGCGACGGCGGGACCAGGTTAGGGGCGGTCAAGCCAACCGTGTCCCCTGCCAGGTCGCGTCTGCTCCCGACACCAACCGATGGTTGGGAGACTCCGACAAAGGATCCGAGATGAGGTGGTTCAACGGTGGGCTGGTCGGATTCTTTCTGGCATGGCCACTCGCCGCGGGGGCGCAGGCGCCTGCCTGCGTTCCGACCGGCAGCCCATCGCATGACTCGATTGTGGTGTCCTACCTGCTCGGAGTACCCGAGAATCGAATCAAGGGGGCCGGGCCCACTGATTATCTGCTGCTGGCCGACGCGATCCGGGCCCATCTGGTTCATCCGGTGGCCGTCGACCTGCCCGATTGGGCTCACGCCCTGTTCCGGCTGAGATACGATCTCGGGCGGCAAAACGCGGTGCAGTCGTTTGATGTGAACGGCGAGGTCGATTTCCAGCTCGATAGCCTGGGCCATCTGCTGCCCGCCACCCTGCGAGTGAACACCGGGTCACTACTGCTGGATGGGGAGCTGACCAACGCCGTCCAGACCGCCGATTCGACGGGTGAGCTTTCCATTACCCCGGCGGCATTCCATGCCAGCAAGCGGCCGATCGAACTCGCCGTCGTCGCCAGCGCCGATGCGGTGCCCCAGTCGATTCCGTTTGCCCTATGGAAGACCCCGGTCGAGGTTCTCGAGACACCTCCTTCCACACGTCTGGGCATGTTCCTCGATTATCCGAGCCTTGCCGCGGCCAACGGCAGCCAGGGCAATGTGCAGACCCAGTTCATCGTGGATGCCACCGGGCGGGTCGAGCCGGGCTCGGCCCGAGTGCTCAGGAGCAACGACGCCGAGTTCAATCGAACGACGATCCGGGCGATCGAGGCGACGACATTCCGCCCAGGGTTGAGCCGCGGGTGCCCCGTTCGCGTCCTGGTGCAGGTCAACGTCATGTACGGAGCCGGGAAGGGCTGAGTGTCCCGGCGCCGATCCGGATGAGCCTCATGTCTGAATGGATACCAAATGCCCACCGCTGATAACTGGTTTGCCTGGGCCATCCTCTCGGCCATCTTTGCCGCGCTCACTGCCATCTTTGCCAAGGTCGGCCTCAAGGGGGTCGACTCCGATTACGCCACCCTGATCCGCACCTTTGTCATTGCGGCCACGCTGACCCTGATCGTGGCATTGAGCGGCAAGTGGCGGAACCCGATGAGCCTGCCGCCGAAGACGGCCACCTTCCTGGTGCTGTCAGCCCTGGCTACTGGCGCTTCCTGGCTCTGCTACTTCCGGGCGCTCAAGGTCGGTGATGCCTCCAGGGTGGCCCCGGTCGACAAGCTGAGCGTGGTGCTGGTCGCCATCTTTGCCACCGCATTTCTGGGTGAGCGGCCGTCACTGAGGGAATGGCTGGCGATCGGGCTGGTGGGCAGCGGCGTGCTGCTGCTCAGTATCAGGCGGTAGTGTTGACTGCTGGGTTCACGGTTCATCCCAAGCGGAGCGAGGGATCTGGTCGATGGCTCACGGTTCGCGGTTCGAACAGGTGCCGGGTGCCGGGTCGCTTCGGGACATACAGTTGCTCCCGACTCCCGACTCTGCTCCGGAGATGACATGATGTCGAAACCACTCTCGCTCTGCATCGCCGCGCTCATCACCGCTGCCGGGCTGTCGGCCTGTAATGACAACACGGCGCAGGTTTGCACCGCCTCCTTTGCCACCGCCACGACGACGGTGGTCGATACCACTGGCGCACCAGTCCAGGCGGCGACGGTCTCGACGGTCCTGATCCGCACCGGTCAGACGCTGCCGATCACTTCGTTGCTCGATCCGGTTACCGGGGTGTATCCGATTCTCGATGACGGCTCGATTTCGCAGCTTCATGCCAGCGGAGATTCGATCCGGGTCAGGGCCGTGAACGGCGCTGCCGCGGTGGAGGCGGTGTACCACTTCGATGTACCGGGCGGCTGTCACATCAGCAAGATCAGCGGTCCGGACACCCTGGTCGTTCGCTGACCGCACCCTTCCACCGCGAGGATTGCATCATGGTGCAGAGCAGCGCGACGACGGTGAGCGCCTACCTGGCCCGCCTCCCGCCCGAACGCCGGAAGGTGATTGCCGCGGTCCGGAGCACGATCCGGAAGCACCTGCCGAAAGGCTACAAGGAGACGGTCGGGTGGGGAATGCTTTCCTACGGTGTGCCGCTGAGCCGTTTCCCCGATACCTATAACGGCCAGCCACTCTGCTACGCGGCGCTGGCCGCGCAGAAGCATCACTATGCGGTCTATCTGATGTGCGTGTACGGCAACAAGGCGCTCGAGACCAGACTCCGGCGGCAATTCAAGGCGGCGGGCAAGCGGCTGGACATGGGAAAGTCATGCGTCCGTTTCAAACAGCTCGACGATCTGCCGCTGGACGCCATCGGTGAGGCCATCGCCTCCATCCCGATGGAGCGGTACATCGACTACTACAAGCGGGTGAAGAAGCTCCCCTCGTGACCGATGCCCCGCCGCTGCTGGAACTCGATCGGGCCACGGTGGTCCGGAACGGAACCGCCATCCTCGATGATCTCTCGCTCATCATCCCCTCCGGACAGCACACCGCCATCCTCGGCCCCAACGGCTCCGGCAAGTCATCACTCGTCAAGCTGGTCACCCAGCAGCTCCACCCACTGGCCCACGCCGATGGCCGCCCGCCGGTCCGGGTCATGGGCCGGTCCGACTGGAACGTCTTCGATCTTCGTCCGATGCTCGGCATCATCTCCGCCGATATGCACCACCGGCTGGTTGATCCCGAGCGTGGCGGGCTGACCAGCAGCCTCGATGCAGTGGTGTCGGGGTTCTTTGCCAGCGAGGGACTCAGCATCCAGCGCCGGCCGACGGAGGCAATGTGGCAGCGTGCCACCGCGGCACTCACGACCATGGCGGTGGCTCACCTGGCCGATCGGGCACTGAGTTCGCTGTCGACCGGCGAGGCGCGCCGAGTGTTGATTGCCCGGGCGCTTGTGACCGAGCCGAGGGCGCTGCTGCTGGATGAACCGACCACCGGACTCGACCTGGTGGCCCGCCGCCGGTTTCTTGATCGACTTCGAAAAATTGCGCAGTCCGGAACGACGGTCGTCCTGGTCACCCATCACGTTGACGAGATCCTGCCCGAGATCAACCGGATCATCCTGCTGTCCCACGGCCGGATCGCGGGAGACGGGTCCAAGCCGGCCATGCTGACTCCCGAACGACTCACCGCCGTGTTCGAGGCCCCAGTCGAACTCCGCGTGGAGGAGGGCTACTACTCAGCCATGCTGTCGGTCGCATCCGCCTGATCCGCTGCCACTCTTCGCCCCGCTCCAGCCACTACCCGCCCCATCACGCGGCACCAATTCCTCCGCGTCCCGTTTCGAGCCGGGACACCCACACCTCGGAGGAACTGGTTATGTCGTATCGCCTGTGGCTCGGCGCGCTGCTGTTCGCTTTTCCATTGATGGCCCAGGGCAGCCGCCCGACGGCTGAGCGCTGTGAACCTGCGCCGGCCGACTGGGCCGCCGCGCCGGAGTGGCTGGGCCGGGCCCGCCATGCACTCGGCTTTCCATCAGGCGATTCGGTGCTGTCATTCCAGGGTACCGATACCGACGTCTACAACTATCAATCGGACCGCTGGTATCCGCCCTACGCTGGCGCGTCGAGCCCGGTGGACAGCTGGTTCGATCCGCCGAGCCGGGTTGAGCGGGTTGGGGCGGGCGGGCATCGGCCCGCGCTGCTGCTGGCGGAGCATGCCGCTGTCGTGGTCCATGACTCCACGATGACTCCGTCACCGCAGGCCTTGAGCGCGTTCGGCAGCCGGCGCGGTCTCGACCCCTGGGCCATCATGGCCGACTTCTCGGCCGATACCAGGGTCAAGGTGGCCGGCCGCTGCTGGATCCGGGATTACTGGCGGGTGACGCTGACCCGTCCTGGTGAAATCGGCGAGGACCGACTCTACCTCGACCCGGTTTCCGCCTTTCCGGTGCAATTCAGCCGGACCGAGTCCCATTATCTCTGGGGGCGGGTGCGGACGGACTATCGCTATCTCACCTGGTACGATCAGCTGCTGCCTGCCGCCGCCAGCCGCGAGATCGACGGCCTGCCCGATGCCTACCGGATCTACACCGCCAGCCGGCTGGTGGCGCGGGACAGCGCGCCATCGTTTGGTTTGCCCGATCACCTGGCCGACATGCCGCGCGTGGTGCCCCAGTTCCTGCAGGCCATTCCACCTGACACGATCCGGGTCAGCCCCAATCTCTTCCTGCTCAGAAATATCGGTTACACCGAGGCCATCGCATTGGTGCGGGACACGGTCTGGATTCTCGATGCCACCCAGAGCGAGCAGCGCGCCGCCCTCGATTCGGCCTGGATCGGCAAGCTCTTTCCGGGCAGGCATCCGCTGATGCTGGTGGTATCGGACCTCGCATGGCCCCACATTGCCGGGGTGCGGTACTGGGTGGCGCAGGGCGCCACGGTCATTTCTCACCGGATGTCCGCCGGTCCGCTCACGCTGGTCATCGAGCGTCGCTGGAGCGACAGCACCGATCTGCTGGAGCGGCGTCGGGCCACCACCAAGTTCAGGTTCCGGGCGGTGGACCAGCCGACCGAGCTGGCTGGTGGCGCCATCCGGGTCGTCCCGCTCCAGGGCGCTGGCAGTGAGGGCGGGCTGGGGGTCTGGATTCCCGGCGAGAAATTCTGGTGGGCGAGCGACTACGTCCAGCAACTCGACCGGCCAACGCTGTATGGCCGGGAAATGATCGGCACGGTGCGGTCGGCCGGAGTCGAGCCCGAACGGTTCGGAGCCGAGCATGTTGGTCTGGCCGATTGGGCCAAGCTGCTCACGGCCAATCCCGGACGTTGAGTTTGAACCGTTGAGCGGGGCAAGGTATCCTGCACTCCACCATGCCCCGTTCCCGTGCCTCCGTCGTCCTGGCGGTGCTGCTGATCTGGACTATGGTGGCACTGCTCTCGAGTGCCACCAGCCTGCTGTTCTCGGTGCCGATGGAAAAGCCGCCCTCGGTCGGATTGACCTTCGGTTTTCAGCTGGCGTCGTGGGCTCCCTGGGCGCTGATCACGCCGTTCGTCTTCTGGCTGACTCGGCGGTTTCCGATCCCGCAGTACCTGGCGCTCCATTTTGCCGTGTCGGCGGTGGCAGCACTGCTCCACCTGGCCATCGTGGCCGCGGTAGGGAGCTGGATGTTCCAGGACGCCACCCCCAACGCGACCTGGAGTTACATCTTCCGGATGTGGCTCGGGAGCCGGCTCACCATCAGTGCGCTGACCTACTGGCTGATCACCGGCACCGCCCTGGCCATCAACTACTACCGGCAGTGGCGGGCCCAGGAAATCCGCAGCGCGTCGCTCGAGGGCGAACTGGCCCAGGCGGAGCTGGCGTCACTCCGGATGCAGCTGCAGCCCCATTTCCTGTTCAATGCGCTCCATGCCATCAACGTGCTGATCAAGGAAGACCCGACAAAGGCCGGCCGGGTGGTGGTACAGCTTGGCGATCTGCTGCGTTCGTCGCTGCAGGGAGAGGCGGACCAGGAGGTAACGCTGGTCGAGGAACGGGCCCTGATCGAACGCTATTTGGCGATCGAGTCGATCCGGTTCGAGGACCGGCTCCGACTCGAGCTCCAGTTCCCGCCTGAACTCGATGGGGCCCGGGTGCCCCATTTCATCCTGCAGCCGCTGGTCGAGAATGCCTTCAAGCATGGACTGTCCAGGACGACCGAGCCGGCGCTGCTACGGCTGTCGGCCCGGCGTCAGGATGAACGGCTGATCCTCGAAGTCAGCAATGATGGCCCAGCGGCGCCGGAGGATCCGGTGCACGGGCTTGGCCTCAGCGCCACCGTGCGCCGGCTCAGCCATCTCTACGGCACACGCGCCGCACTGGAACTGGTTCCCGGGCCACTGGGCACCGGGGCAATGGCCCGGATCACCTTGCCGCTGGCCCTGTGACTAGTACTGCGCCTCTTCGGGTGGTCGTGGTCGATGATGAGCCGCTGGTACGACTCGGACTCCGGCGGACGCTGGGCGCCATGCCTGACGTCGAGCTGGTGGCCGACTGCCGTCACGGCCTCGAAGCGCTGAAGGTCATCCGGAAAGAGCGGCCCGACCTGCTGCTGCTTGACGTCCAGATGCCGGGACTCACCGGGTTCGACCTGGTGGATGCGCTGGCGGCATCGGAGCGCCCCGCTGTGATCTTCGTGACCGCGTACGACGAGTACGCCGTGCGCGCCTTTGAAGTCCAGGCGGTCGACTACCTGCTCAAGCCATTCGACGATGAACGGGTGGCGCGGGGCATCGCGCGGGCCCGGCAGCGGCTTGAGGCCGATCGGGCCGCGGCGGGGTCGGCGGACCTGGCCGGTCTGGTCGGGCTGAGCAACCAGCGCGCCCCGCATCTGCAACGGCTCCTGGTGCGGGAGCGGGGCCGGACCGACGTGATTGCGGTACACGACGTGGACTGGTTTGAAGCGGCCGACAACTATGTCAGGGTGCACATTGGCGGGCGGCGCGAGGTGGTGCGGGAAAGCCTTGCCCGGCTGGAGGCCGGCCTCGATCCGGCGCGGTATGCCCGGGTGCACCGCTCCGCCATCGTCAATCTGCTCCGGGTTCAGAGTCTCCAGGTGCAGCAGAGCGGCGATGGCGTCCTGACCCTGCGTTCCGGAGCCGAGATCGCGGTGAGCCGGAGTTACCGGAAACGAGTGGAAGCGGCGCTGGCAGCGCCACGCTGATTAGATTGACCCGGGCAGCGATCGATATCAACCCACGAATCAAGGGACGCCACCGTGTCACATCCCCGTCGCACTTTTCTCAGCTTGCTCGGCGCCGGTTCCTTTGCCGCACTCGGCGGCTCTGCGCTGGTTCCACGGCGGCTGGCGGCCGAGTCGCATGATGCCCCGGTCGATGATCAGTGGGACATGACCTGGGTGGACAAGGTCAGCGGGAAGTACAAGGCGGTGTTCGACTCTCCGGAAGTCTCCGAGGGGGCGGCACTGTTCCGGGCCTGCCTTTGGCGCGACAACTACAAGACCGTCTACGGCACCGAGCGGAGCAATATGAGCCCGGTGATCGTCTTTCGGCACGAGGCCATCTCCCTGGCCATGAACGACGAGTACTGGGAGCGCTACGACCAGGGCAAGGAGACCAAGGTCAAGGACTTCAAGACGAAGAAATGGTCCAAGGTCAACCCGATCAGGGCAAACGCGCCGGGGACGCCCGAGAAATGGGCTGAATACAACCTGATAAGCTTCATGCAGTCGGGGGGAGTGGTGCTGGCGTGCCGGGTGGCCTTCGGCGACGTGGTGGGCAACGTGCTGAAGCGGGAGAAGCTGGCTCACGACGCTGCCGTCGAAAAGGCCAAGAGCTACCTGGTGCCCGGAGTACTGCTGCAACCGTCGGGCGTCTTTGCAGTGCTGCGGGCGCAGGAAGCGGGCTGTTCCTACATCAAGGCGAGCTGACCTACTCGCGACATGCTGATCGTGAAGACCGGCCCTCAGACTTGAGAGAGTACAGCCATGGCCTCGACTTGGCGGACGATTCCCTTCTTCCGGTGGTCGTTCTGGCGGCTCCTTCTTGGCATGAAGCACCTGACAACGGAATGGCAGGTCGGTGACGGGCGAGAGGGGCGGCTAGCCGACTATGTGCTGGCCAGGGCTCGGCGCGGCGACCCCGCGGATGTGATCCGCATCGTCGACCAGTACTGCTACGAGAAGAGCTTCCTGATCAATGTGGGAGACGAGAAGGGCCGCATCCTTGACGACGCCGTCACCGCAGCCAGGCCGGCCCGCGTGCTCGAGCTGGGTACCTATTGCGGCTACAGCGCGCTACGCATGGCCGTGGCGGCACCATCGGCCAGGATTACCTCGATCGAGTTCAACCCGGCCAATGCCGAGATCGCCAGGCGGATCCATGACCACGCGGGCGTGGCAGGACGCATCAGCATTGTTGTCGGCACCCTGGGCGACGGTGGCCGTACCATCGATGCGCTCCGCACGGCGGAGGGATTGGCGGACGGGTCGGTTGATCTCGTCTTCGTCGATCACGACAAGAATGTCTACCTCTCCGACCTGCAGCTGATTCTCGGCCAGCACTGGCTGCACCGGGGATCGTCGGTGGTGGCGGACAATGTGAAGTTTCCCGGCGCCCCCGAATACAGGGCTTACATGCAGGCCAGCGAGGGTACGCTGTGGCGCACGGTGGAGCATGAGACCCACGTCGAGTACCAATCAGTGATCAAGGATCTTGTGCTGGTGTCGGAGTACCTGGGGGAGCAGTAAGCTGGGTGCAAGTCGGCTGGTCGGTTCGACGGGGATTTTCAAATCCGGCCCCACTCCGCTATGCCCTTCCGCTATTCGCCGCTGTTCCCGTTTCCTGCCTCCTATCTTATTTTTTGCCGGTTGTAGTACGCGGCCGCCTTGGCCCTCGACCCGCAACCATCCATCGAACACCAGCGCCGCCGCTTGTTCCTGGTGGTGTCGTAGAAGTAGAGCACGCAGGCCGGGTCTTCGCATTTCCGGAGCAGGTCCAGGTCACTGTGTTGGATCAGCCAGGCGGCCGATTCGGCGACCGGCACCAGCAGGTGAATGGCCTCTTCTGACACGGTCCGCTGTTCGCCCTTCCAGCGCTTCCCCTCCGAAACCAGCTGCTGAAATGCCGGGCGGGCGGACAGGAGTCCGTTCACTGCCCTGACAACTCCAGTCCCGATTGCCCCGCCTGCCGCGATCCGTTCCGCCATCGAGCGGAGCTCCTCCCGAAATGTCAGAGCCCGCTGCAGCGCGCGCCTGCCGTCTGCCGTGTCATCCCATTGCTTCAACGCGGCCCGGCGCTGGGTGGGCGTGAGCATTCCGGCCGCCTCGAGCCAGGCCACCAGGTCACCGAAGGTCTTGAGCAGCTCCTCCCGCTCCCCGTGCCTGAGGGGCCGGGTGTTGACCAGGTCGAGGCAGGGGAGATTTCCGACCAGGATGAAGGTCCGGGGCGACTCCAGGGAGACGGGCATATAACCACCAAAATATGGCTTGAAAGGTAAGTTTGGAACCATTACCGTTAAAACATCGTTTAGACGGTAATAGTTCCAGTAGCCCTTCACCCTTTGCATGGAGCGCAGCATGACACAGGCGGCAGCAGCGGCGTTTACTACCGGACACATCGGCCTTAATGTGGCGGATCTGTCCCGCTCGATCCGGTTCTACCAGGAGGTCTTCGGGTTCGAGCTCAAGGGCCGGTCGGTGGACCCGGACAAGCCGTACGCCTTTCTAGGACAGGTAGATACCTTGGTCCTGACCCTCTGGCAGCAATCGGCCGGCCGGTTCCCGGTGAATCAGCCCGGGCTGCACCATCTTTCGTTCCAGGTCGCCGGTGTCGATGACGTGCGGGCCGCCGAGGTGCGGGTCCGGAAGCTCGGCGCCCGGATCTATCACGACGGGATCGTTCCGCATCGCGAGGGGGCGGCCTCCGGCGGCCTCTGGTTCGAGGATCCGGACGGGATTCGGCTCGAGATCTTTGCGCCCGACGGCGCGGGCAGTTCCGCGGCACCGCACGCTCACGCGCCGACTTGCGGATTCTTTTAACCGGTAGTTGGAGTCGATCATGCAGCAGGGTCCTTATCACTCCGGCGAGCTCGAAGCTCAGCGGCTGGCCGGCGTGACCAGTATGGCAGCGAAGATCGGGCGCGGCGTCCATGGGGAATTCCCGCCCGCGGCCGCGGCATTCCTGAACCAGGCTCGGCTGGTGGTCGTCTCGACCACCGACGATAAAGGAAGGCCCTGGGCCTCGATCCTGACCGGTGAGCCCGGGTTTGTCCGGACGCCCAATCCATTCACCGCGGTCATTTCGGCCCGGCCGGCGGCCGGCGACCCGCTGGCCGAGCACCTGATCCCCGGCCACCAGATCGGCCTGCTGGCGCCTGACTTTGCCACCCGGCGCCGGATGCGGCTCAACGGAACGATCGAGCGCGGCCAACCAGGTGAGATCGTGATCAGGGCCGAGCAGGTGTATGGCAACTGCCCCAAGTACATCCAGCGGCGGGTGCCGGTAGCCGAACCCGGCTCTGGCTCCAGCACGCCCGCGCTCGGCACCTCGCTGAACGCCGCAGAACGGAAATGGGTCCGGCAGGCCGATACCTTTTTCATCGCCACGGCCAACCCCGGAGAAGGGGCGGATGCCTCACATCGGGGTGGACAGCCGGGATTCATTCACGTCAAAGGGGACCGGCTGCGCTGGCCGGACTACTCGGGCAACATGATGTTCAACAGCATCGGCAACATCCTGAGCCACCCATGGGCCGGGATTGCCATACCTGATTTCGCCAACGGCGGGGTGCTTATGTTGTCGGGGGCAGCCACGATCGATTGGTCGCCCAGCCAGGCCGAGGTTGAAGCCGGTGCCGAGCGGGTGATTCAGCTTGATGTTGACAGGGTGGTTGAGCTGGCGGGCGTGTTGCCGTTCCGGGCAGAATGGGTCGAGCCCTCGCCGTTCAATCCGGGACTGCGTCAGACTCGGTAAAGCGGCTTGGTTCCGGGACTGCCTCCGGAAGACCACCTCTTCTCCCGGAGATTCCTGTCGGTACCCTGTAGTCGAGTGGATGAATCTGAAAAAAGCCCGGCGCCGAAACTCGGCGCCGGGCTTTCTGCGTGGTGCACCGATGATCAGCGGCTGCTGGCTGGGATCGGGGTGGCCGAGCCGGAGCGGGCGCTGCTCCGGAATAACTGGACCAGGGTGGGCCAGAGGCCCGAAACGATGGTCTTCCGATACGGCGAGTCGGACGGCAGCTCGGCCAGCAGCCGGCGGTGGGCCGCGCCCAGCGAGTGATAGGGCAGCCCTGGCAGCAAGTGGTGCAGGGCATGGAAGCGCAGTCCGACTGGGGCCCAGAGCGTGGTGATGATCGGATTACCGGGCACATTGACCGAATCGAGCAGCTGCTGCTCGATCGTCATCTCTGCCCCTTCGTTCTCGAACAGATGTGCGGCGGCAGTCCGGATCTGGTTCACGAAGCCGACGGCCGATGCCACACCCACCGCGAAGAAGAAGCCGTGCCACGGAATGACATGGGTGATGAGCAGTCCAGCCAGGACAAACGCCCAGATGGTGCAGGCAATTTCCTGACGATGAAAGTTGACCAGGTCCTGACCGGTGGGCCAGCGGCGCCGGAAGGCGGGGTTGATCGCCAGCGCCGAGGCCCGAGTCACGGTCTGTTCGCGCAGTGACTTGTGCAGCAGCGAGATTGGGCTCAGCAGCAGGAACCGCCCGATCAGCGCGACCGGCAGCAGGGCCGCCGCGATCAGGAAAACCACCAGGTTGAACGGTGAGCGGTGGGCCAGCGGGAGGTACTCGGGATCCTCCGCGGTGCCGTACCGTGACCGGGCATGGTGGAGGTGGTGCACGCCGACGTAGAAAAAACTCGGCAGCAGCAGCGGCACGCCGATCACGGCGTTCCAGCCGGCCTCGAAATTGGGGACCGAACCGGCCTTGAGATGGGTCAACTCGTGGATGAAGAGGCTGGCCCGGTACAGCGCCAGCGCCGAGACCACGAAACAGCCGGCCGCCAGCCAGCCGTGGGCATTGGCGCCCACCAGCAGCGATGCCCAGCCGATGGCGGCGCTCAGCATCAGGTCGGTCCAGTATACCCACGGCTTCGGCTTCATCAGGTCGACCACCAGCTTGTAGGCCTGGCGCACCATCAGCGCGCCGGCCTGCGGGGTCTCGACCGTTTCAGTTGGTGCTTCCGCCAGCTCCAGCGACATCGTTGCATCCTTGGTTGAACCTGCCCTTGCCAGTGGCATAACCGTCCCGTGCCTCGGCACGCCGCGCCACTCGTCCCGCCCCACCTGCCACGCCGCATCCATGGCAAAGCGGCAAACCCCTGCGGCGAATCGAACGCCCTGACCCCATCGGGTCGGTGATCGACGCACGGTCATGTCGGGAGAAGTGGTCCCGGTATTGTCAGCCACGTGCGTGCCTCCAGGACTCAGGTCACCCGCTCCGACCACCCCGTAAAATAAGAGCGCTCCCGGGTCGCCGCCACGCCCACCTCTGGTACAGGTGAGACAGTGCAGCGAGGGGAGCGCTTTTCGGGCCGTCGCGGGGCCGCTCGGGGCGGCCCCGTCAGCCAGTTTGGAGCGTGGACCCCGTTGCCGCCATAATCGCGGTCATTGCCGATGCCGGGGCCGTCGAACCGGAACTTGTCCGGGTTGGTCTTCCGGGCAATGAACTGACGGATTGACCCCGGGAACGGGGACTGGATGGCGTGGCCGCCCATTGGGTCGGTCTACCAGACCTCGAGGCCATCCTCGTTATCGAGAAAGTTGCCGTTGATGTCGACCACCCGGTGGGCCCGGTTGAACGGCGAAGGCGGGTCGTCATCGGGCAGCGAGTCGAGGGTGCCGTTGGCGCTGGCCTGGGTGCAGCGCTGGCCGTGGGCCAGTTGGCCATTGGCGTCGGGATGGAAGCAGGCGTCGATCACCCTGCCGGTGATCGAGGCCAGGCTCGGATCGCAGACCCATGCGACCAAAGCCACACTGTGTAGTTCTGGTTTCGACTCGGCCATCCTACGCCAAATAATGATGCAGTAGTGGAGTTATGGTTGAGGCTGGTGAGCAGGAGGGGTTGTGCCGGCCTCATCACGCTGCCAGCGGAAAAACACCACGCCGAATCCGATCCAGAGCGGGATGTCACCCACCACCTTCATCAGCAGCCCGGCCAGCTGTTGATCATTACTGGCGCTCAGGATCGTGAAGATGCGGGGGGAGAGTTCGTAGAGCGCGTAGACCGGAAAGCTGGCAAAGACCAGCAGCATCGATGGAATGGTCGGCAGGATGGAGGCCACGAAGAGGTAGCCCATCTGCGCCGGCGCCGAGAGCCGCCCGATGGCGGGGCGCGGTGCCATGACCGGCCACCAGAGCACCATCCCGGCCAGCAGCCACGAAAGATCGGTTCCGAACGAACCCAACTGGCTCCGCATCCAGCCATCCACATAATCCGGCAGGTGGGTCACCATCAGGGTGCCGTTGAACACTACCAGCGCCGGCAGCGGTGCCGCGAGGAATCTCAGCACGGCCGTCAACCCACCGTCTGCCCGCGGCTGCCAGCCGGCCAGTGGCAGGCTGAGCAGCAGTAATGCGGGTGCAATCATGCCAAGCAGGATGAATGAGACGGTGTGGGCACTGAGTAGATAACCGGCGCCGAGCGGTCCGAGCGGCCAGTCGACGGCAATCCAGATTGAAACCAGCGCCAGGCCGAACGCCCAGCTTCGCTGTGGACTGCCATCTGCCGGCGAACGGCTCCATGCCCAGCGGCGCAAGAGCAGCAGGATCACCAGGAAGAGCCAGACTCCGGGGTAGGCCCGCCACTCCCAGCTCCACGCCGCATCGCTGGCCGAGCACCACCACTTCATCGATTCACTCGGCGGGAGTATCCCCGTAGCGGTACACCGGTACGCCGAGCGTGGCCGAGCCGCCATGCGCAAAGGTAAGGGTGATCTGCAGGGTATCGCCGGGGTGGGGCACGGGGTCGAGACCGGTGAGCATCAGGTGAATCTGCCCGACCGCGAGGGCGACCGTTTCATCGGGCTTGAGCGGAAGAATGTCGAGCATCACCATGCGGACCACGCCGCCTGACTCACGGCTGCCGTGAAGCATGGCCACCGCCTTGCCGGCCGAGACGCCGGTCAGCGTGTCGGCGATGGCGCCGGCATTCTTCATGGTGAAGTAGGCTGACCCCTCATCACCGATAACCGGCGCAAAGGCGTACGGGCGGGAGATCTCGATGCTGCCGGCCCGGGCCACCACGGCCGGCGGCTGGTGACAGCCGAGGCCCAGCAGGGCCAGCGCCAGCAGCTCAGCTGTGCGGGGCATAGGCATCGATCATCCGCGGCAGGTCCTTGGCCCAATCCTCCTGGCGCACGCCGAATGGGTAGAGGGTGTGGGCCAGGTTGTCGCGGGTAAAGGCAAAGACGACCCCCAGGTGTCCGACGGTGTAGTCCTTTTTCGTGGTGTCCTCCACGAACGCCGCGCCGAACCCGAGATTGGCGGTGATGGAGTTGATGCTGTCGAGCGGTCCACGCAGGCCAATGAACGATGGATTGAGCGCACCGAGCCAGGCCTTAAGACGGGCGGCGTCGTCGCGGGCGGGATCGGTGGTCACGAAGACCACCTTGAAGCGGCGGGCATCTTCGGGGCCCATCCGCTGCAGGGCGCTGGCGATATTGCTCATGTGCACCGGGCAGACATCGGGGCAGTGGGTGTAGCCGAAGAACAGCAGGGTAACGTAGCCCTCGGTGTCCTTCCGGAAGTCGAAAGACTTGCCGTTCTGGTCGGTCAGCACGAACTCGGGTTTGAGGATCGGCTTGGGTAGCTGGGCGCCCCCCTCGGGGAGCCGGGCTTCTTTGGCACGGCCGCAGGCGGGGAGCAGGAGGGCCACGGCGATGGCCAGTCGGAGGAGTGGAGGGGTTCGCATGGGAGGGGAAGCTACGCGAAGCGGCCTCCGGCCGGGAGGCGGTCGGCGCGTGGGAGCCGCCGCTGATCGAGGTGACCACAATTTCCTCCAGTCGACCTCCCGGTCCAATGGCGGGCCGGTACTGCGAGTGTGCGGCTACTTTGGTCTTCCGGGGCGCACCCCAGATCAGCCAGGCGCCGAGGACGACCTCTGCCACGACGGGCAGCGAGATCCATCCGATGCCGCTCTAGGACCGCATTCCATCGACCTACCACTGACGTGGCGTCTGGTTCATCGGATGAACCCGGGCGTCCCCGAATCGCGGGCAGCCACCGGCGGCTGGGTAGGGAGCATCGCAGTTCGTACGGTTGAGGTCGCCGACATCGCACCGGTCTTCGTTGCGGTTCTTCGCGGTGGCAACGCCGCGGTTTCGGCCTTCGGGGAACCAACGGACGTTCGCCGAGCCCGCTCACCTAGAAATCCAGCGCCGCCGCGCCAGCCGTAGTGAGAGTCAGCGGCACCATGCCACCGGCCTTCATCGGCGCATTGGGGGCCTTCAAGAGTGCCGTGAGCTGAGCGGCGGAAACTTGTCAGTGATATGGATGAGCGCCGGCGCGGCATCGCCTGCTCCCCCTCTGCCGTTACACCCCTGCAGCGTTGTGACGCGATACTGCTCTGTCCGTGCCCGGTCGACCTACTGGCCGCCGTCGCTGCAGCTCCCGAGGGGGGCGAAGCGGCGGCACAGGGCTCGAACGGCGCGCGAGCCCGCGATGCTGGTCCGTCATGAGTCCACCTCGACTAACAGCGTCAGACCGCCAGCGCCATTCGTCTCGACGTTGTTGTTGAGCGTGTGATGCGGAATGTGGCAGTGCATGATCCACTTCCCTGGCTCGCGCGCTCGCCAGATTACATCGTAGCGTTGCCCTGGCCCGACGTTGATCACGTCGGCATCGAAGCGTGCTCCGGGTGCGAGCACGACACCGTCGCGCGCGACGACCGTGAACGGTCCACCGTGCATGTGCATCGGATGGATGAAATTGTTGTTGGTCCCGATGAATCGGAATTTCATCGTCTGCCCGACATGCATGTGGAGCGTGTCGGTTGCCGGATACGCCTTGCCATTGATCGTGAAATAGTTGGGAAGCCCGCCTTCCATGAGCATCGCGGGATAGGTCAACCCATCGCGGTTGAGCCACTCCTGGAGTTGAACGACGTACTCGAGGTCGGCGTGCGGCTCCGC
>JBEPVA010000082.1:0-16063 GCA_041691295.1 Gemmatimonadota bacterium | reverse complement strand
CCTTCGTCCTCACATCCAGTTGTTTATTCGCGACCGGCACTTATGTATCAAACTCGGTACCTATAACCGTGAACTGTGAACTGTGAACTTTGAACCGTGAACCGTGAACCGTGAACCGTGAACTCTGTGCTACTCCAACCCGAGATACGACAGCGCATCCCCAACCGTATGAAACGATCCCGTCACCAGCACCGTCCCTGCCCCTTCCTGAACCCGGGCCAGCGCGGCACCAAAGTCCGGCTCCAGCTGCCAGAGTTGCTTTCGGCCTTCACCGGTTCGGAGCCACCGTTTGAGCCGGTCCTGGTCCCAGCGCCTGCCCGCAGTCGAGGGCGCGATGGTCAGCACCCCGGCGTCGATGACCGGGGCCAGCCGGTCCAGCATTTCGGGCCACTCCTTGTCCTCAAGGATGGAAACCAGCGCCTTGACCGGGCGCGGCAGCGCTGTCTCCCGGATCGCCGTCACCAGGGCCGCGATCCCGTCCGGGTTGTGGGCCACGTCAAACAGCCAGCGGCCCCGGCGGTCGAACCTGCCCGGCACCCGGGTGACCGCGAATCCTTCCTCGACTTGCTGCCGGGTCGGGCGGTACCGCTCGGGGAGCGCCATGAGGGCCGCATAGGCCACTCCGGCGTTCCTGCGCTGGTGCCCCCCTTCCAGGCCGAGTGGCCCGTCCCAGAGGTACTTGGGCGGAACCACCCGAACATCAGCCCGGCCGCCGCGCCTGACTCGTATTGCCGACCTGGCTGCCTCCCGCAGCACGGCCACCAGCGCCGGATCCCGCTCTCCGATGATGAAGGGCACCCCCGGCTTGGCGATGCCGGCCTTTTCCCGGGCGATCGCGTCCAGTGTTTCGCCGAGGTACCTGGTATGATCGAGCGCAATCCGGGTGACTACACTGACCGCCGGGTCCACCACATTGGTGCTGTCCAGCCGCCCTCCCAGTCCGACCTCGGCGACCACCACCTCGGCGCCCCGCGCCGCAAAATCGGCGAATGCCATAGCGGTGGTCACCTCGAAGAAGGTGGCCTGCCGTGCCTCGATGAGCGGCATCAGCCGCTCGGTCCACATGGCCACCGCCGACTCGCTGATCTGGACCTGGTCCACCGCGATTCGTTCGCGGAACGAGACCAAGTGCGGCGAGGTGTACAGGCCGACCTTCCACCCGGAAGCCTCGAGCGCCCGGGCCACCAGGGTGGATACACTCCCCTTTCCGTTGGTGCCGGCCACATGAACGATCGGGCAGAGACGATGCGGATCCCCCACGCTGGCCAGCAGCGCCCGGGTGGTATCCAGCCCGAACTTGATGGTCGTGACTCGCGGGAAGAGGAAGTCGAGCGCTTCCTGGTAACCGAGGCTCATCTTAAGATTGCTCTGGCCATTCCGGCCGAATCCCTGGAGTCGTGTCCGTGAGTCGAATGACTGCCCTGCCCGATCCGTTCGTGGCCCAGCTCCGGACGATCCCGGGTTTTCTGGAGCTGACCGAAGGGTTCACCCTCTGCCCTGAATGCGAACGCTGCGAGCGGAGCATCGTTTACCTCACGCCTCGGGAGCAGGTCAATGCCCGGAATGCCGGCTTGCGGCTGTACGGCAAGGGCGCCGTGACGAGAGTCAACCGGGTCGGCTGCAACTGCCCATTCTACCTGGGCCCGTCTGAAGGGTGCGAGATATACCCGAACCGCCCCCTGATCTGCAATCTGTTTCCGCTCGATATCGTTGAACACGAGGAGGACGGCCGGCACTGGTGGGTCCTGTTCGGGGCCTGCGCCGAGGTGGAGCGTGGCCGCCTCAAGGGTCGGGTCGAGGAAGCCCGGAGCCTGGCCACCGCCATCGATCGGTTGATGCCCGACGAGCTCCGCCGCGCCTTCATGGCCGATGCGGAAGGAGCGGTGTTCGAGCCCGAGTTCTACGATCACCCGATCCACTACCTGCTTCCACTCACTCCTCCAGGAACCCTGTAGGTGAGCGGGATTGCAGACCGAACTCCGAGAACCTTTGGGTCGCGGATCAGGGTGAGCGGTGAGCGGGCGCACGATCCAGGATTCGGAACTCCCACGAGGAGCAGCAACCTCCAGGCCTACGGCTCGCACACCGCAAACCGCTCACGCTGGTAATAAAAAGGGGATCCGCCCCGGACCCCCGCTGCTGACTCTCGTCTCTCGTCTCTAGTCCCTCGACTCAAGCGTACTCCACCGCATCCTCTTTCACCCGCTGGCCCGACATGTGGCGCAGCAACCGGGCGGTGGTCTCACGCAGAGAGGCCCGCGGAATCACGTCGTCGATCTGGCCATGCTCCAGCAAGAACTCAGCGGTCTGGAAGCCTTTGGGTAGATCCTGCCCGATGGTCTGCTTGATCACCCGCTGCCCGGCGAACCCGATCACCGCACCTGGCTCAGCCAGGATCACGTCGCCTTGCATCGCGAACGAGGCGGACACACCGCCGGTGGTAGGATTGGTCAGAATGGTGATGTAGGGAACCGCATGCTCGCGAAGCTGCGCCAGCATGGCCGAGGTCTTGGCCATCTGCATCAGGGAAAGCACCCCCTCCTGCATTCGGGCGCCGCCCGAGGTGCAGACCAGCACCAGCGGCAGCCGCTTGTCAGCCGAGCGCCGGGCCAGCCGGGCAATCTTCTCGCCTACCACCGAGCCCATCGAACCGCCCATGAAGGCAAAGTTCATGACCCCGAGATTGTACGGCATCCCTTCGATCCGGGCGGTGCCGGCATACATGGCATCCGAGGGACCCGCTTTCTTGATCGAAGCGGCAATCCGCTCGGGGTAGTGCTCGAATTTCAGGGGATCGGTGGCGCGCAGGTTGGTGTACAGCTCTCGCCAGGTGCCTTCGTCGGTCAGCAGCTCGATGTATTCCTCGGCCGAAATTCGCCGATGGTCGCCGCACTCGGGGCAGACATTGAAGCCCCGCTCGAACTTTTCCCGGATGTCCACGTGACCGCAGACTTCGCATTTCTCCCACGCGTCCCGCGGGATCTCGAGTCGCTCGCGCTGGGACGGCCTGGGCTTTCGTTCTTTTTTAAACCATGCCATGACGGTCATAGTCTCGTAAGGAGAAGGCCAGGGAGGAGGAGCGACAACCGGAACACCCCGTAATTTCACCGATTGAGGCCTTCTGCGCCAGACCCTTCAGGCTAACTCTTTATTATACATCGGCATAGCCTGATAATCTTGCCTCCCACGCCACCCGCAAAATCAGTCCAATACAAATCCATGTCGCAATGTGAAACGATCCGCCATAAGAGAAAAATGGCAAAGGAATACCGGTGATCGGCATCAGGTTCACCGTCATCCCCATGTTCTCGAACACGTGAGTGAACAGCAGCCCCATGATCCCGAATACCAGCAGGCTGCCGAACGGATCGGTGGCCCGGCGGGCGATGCGCAGCAAGACCAGGAACAACCCGAGAAACAGCGACATGGCCAGCAGAACCCCAAAAAACCCAAGTTCCTCACCCACCACCGAAAAGACGAAATCAGTGTGCTGCTCTGGCAGGAAGGCCAGCCGCTTCTGCGGGCCGTGGAGGTACCCGTTGCCAAACCAGCCGCCGGCCCCGATGGCCACTTTGGACTGGATGGCGTGGTACCCGGCCTTCTGGGGATCGACTTCGGGATTGAGAAAGGTCAGCAGCCGGTTCTGCTGGTACGGTGCCAGCTTGTGCCAGATCGGAAGGGCGATGGCCCCCATCACTGAATTGATCACATAAATGGCGACCGCTTCGAAGACGTACGGGCGCCAGATCAGGAGCAGGACGAACAGGACCACCATATAGGCGGCCCAGGTGGCGGTCGAGAAGGCCAGCAGCAGGCTTGCCACCGGCGAAGCCAGCAGGAACAGCCAGGTCCACCGCACCCCGGACCAGAACAGCATCGCGAACAGGATGCCGATGAAGACCAGGGCACTGCCCAGGTCGGGCTGCTTCATGACCAGCAGGAACGGCACTCCCGCGATCAGGCACGCAGGCACCAGGTCGCGCAGCGATTGGCCCGCCTCGCGCCGCCCACTGAGGTAGCGCGCCAGCATCAGCACCACCGCCAGCTTGGCCAGCTCGGAGGGCTGCCCGATCGGATGCCCGGCAATCACGATCCAGCTCTTGCTGCTTTGGGCGGTGCCCGCTCCCTTGCCGATGACCAGGGTGATGACGAGCAGCAGCAATGCCCCGCCATAGGCCACGGGCGCCAGCCACTCGAGCAGCCGGGGAGAAAGCCGGAAGACGATCGCGGCGGCCACCATTCCCACCAGCGCCCAGACCACCTGCCGCTTCCAGACGCCCAGTGCGACACTCGGCACATCCGTCTGACCCGCCGAATAGAGAATCAGCAGCCCGAAAACCGTCAGCAGGACGCTGAGCGCGATCAGCGGCCGGTCGGGGCCGAGATCTCTCATTGGGCGGTATCCGGGGTATTTGCCGCCGCGCCGGTATCGACCGGAACCGGCTCGGGGCTGTTTTCGCCACCGCCGGCGGGAACCTCATCGGGGACCAGCAGCTTGATACTGGTCTTGCCGCTGTCGGCGGGGCCGAGCAGGTACCGCCGAATGGCCCGTACCACGTAAGGCGCGACTACGGTCCCGTGCAGTGCAAACTCCATCACTCCGCCCACGATGATCTGCGGATGATCCGCCGGGGCAAAGCCGATGAACCAGCCGTGGTCCTTGCCGTGGGGATTTTGCGCCGTGCCGGTCTTGCCTCCGACCACCAGGTCCTTGGAACTCGACGCCGAGGCGGTGCCGCCCTTTTCCAGCACGGCAATCAGCGCGGTGCGGATCGACTCGAGCTGGGCCTGGCTCAACCCGAGGTCATGCGGCTCCGCGCCAGACGGCCGCACGAGGTATGGGGTGGGCGACTTCCCGCCGCTGGATAGCCCCGCGTAGAACCGCACCATGTTGATCAGGGTCTGGGTGTTTTCGCCCTGACCGATCGCGAGGTTCAGGATCACGGCACTGGACCAGTTCCGCGGGCCGTACACCTTGTCGTAGTAGGCGGTCGAGGCCGGAAAGATCGGGGTGACCTCATTCGGGATGTCGATCCCGCTCTTTTCCTTGAAGCCGAGCAGCACTCCATCCTGCAGAATCGCATTGAGCCCCAGTCGGAGGCCCAGCTGGTAGAAGTAGACGTCGCAGCTCTGGGCAATGGCCCCTTCAAGGTCGAGCGAGCCGTGTCCGGTCTTCTTCCAGCACTTGAACGAGCGATTGCCGTACTGATACGAGCCGTGGCAGGGGTCAGGCATCCGGGTATGGAGGTCGATCAGCCCGCGGCGCAGCGCCATCGCGGCCAGCGCCAGCTTGAACGGTGAGGCCGGTGGGTACCGGACCTGTACCACCCGGTCCAGCAGCGGAAAGGCGGGATCGGTATTGAGCGCTTTCCACTGCGCCGAGGAAATACCGCCGATGAACTCGTTCGGGTCGTAGGCCGGCGCGGAGTAGAAGGCCCGGACCTCGCCGGTCGGCGTCATGGCCACCATCGCGCCGCGGACTCCCGCCGGCCAGATGCTGTCGATATACAGCTGCAGCGGCAGGTCGATCGTGGTGCGGATGGCGGTGCCGGCGGTCGGCAGCAGCGGGGGCGCCGCCCCTTCTTCCCGCACCAGCCGGCCACGGGCGTCCACCTCGATGTAGCGCAGCCCGGGCACGCCGCGCAGCGAATCATCATAGGTCTGCTCCAGCCCGGAGCGGCCGACCAGCACGCCCAGTGAGGCGCCGGGAAAGCGGTCGACCTTGAGATCGCCCTCATTGACCTCGCCAACGTAGCCGACCAGATGGGCCACCGCGCGCCCCTTTGGATAGGTCCGCCGTGGCTCCGACTGGACCACCAGGCCAGGCAGCTCGGCCCGGTGCTCCTCCAGCCGCGAAACCTCATTGAGCGAGGCATTGCCCAGGACCTGGGCCGGCTGATAGCGGGCTTCCCGAAACCGCTCGATCACTTCATCGACGTCTCCGCTGTCCAGCGGCACCAGATGGCCGAAGCGGACCAGCACACTGCGCAGCGAATCCTCCCTGGAGGCCAGCAGCGCCACCGAATAGCCGGGCACCGTCTCCGCGATGATCTCGCCATGCCGATCGTAGATGATTCCCCGCGCCGCCGTCATCGGCACCGGCCGCAGCCGGTTGGATTCCGCCCGCAGCCGGAATCGCTCGTGCTCCAGCACCTGGACTCGGAAGAATGAACCGATGAGCAGCAGAAAGGCCCCGAACAGGATCAGCCGGGCCCGCCCCGATCGCTCGCGGATCAGTTCGGCATGGAACTCGTTCATGTGTCGAGGCGGAGATCGAGCCAGCGGCGGAACAGCAGCAGGACGGCGAGCCCGGTGATCGCGCTGGACACCGCCTGGATCGGGGACCAGACCAACAGTTCGGGCCAGAAGTCTCCCGCCCCGGTATTGCTGGCCAGCAGGATGATCAGGTTACGGAGCCAGAGACCGCCGGCAAACAGCCCGGCGTTGACCAGCAGGTTGTCGGCAAAGAAGACCGCCCGGCCCCACGAGGCCATGTACCCGATCATCGTGTTGGCCAGCGCGCCCGCCCCAAATCGGGCCGGGGTCAGCGCGTCACCGATGATCCCGATCAGGAATCCCGCCACCGCGGCGGCGCCGGGCCGGCTGCGGATGCCGTAGACCAGCAGCGCGATCAGCAGGAAATCGGGGGCCACCTGCGAATTGCCGAATCGCGGCCGCACGTAGAAATGCAGGGCGGCCAGCAGGAACATCACGGTCAGCAGCCGGGTCCGTTCGGTCTGGGCGGAGGTCATGGCAATGAATCTCCGCGATAGGCTGAGGACACCGTGCTGTCATGCGGCGTGGTGATGACCAGCACGTGGCTGACGATGCTCGGATTGGCCGCCGGCTTGAGCAGGTAGGCCCGCTGCCAGCCGGCTTCCTCCCGAATCAGTCCGATGATCGTCCCGACGGGAATCCCCTGCGGATAGACGCCGCCGAGTCCGGAGGTCAGGACCGGTGCCCCGACCGCGATGGTATCACGGTAGGCCACGCCTCTGAGCTGGAGCAGCATGTCGTCGCCATCGGCCTGGGGCGCCGGTGCCACGATGCCGAACACCGATCCGCTGGCCGCAAAGGCGCTGGCCCGGAACTCGGGATGGGCCCAGGTCATTGCCACGCTACGGTCCGGCGACACGGTGCGCACCACCCCGATCAGCCCTTCCGGCGACACCACGGCGTCGAACGGCTGGATCCCCGCCTTGCTGCCCTGGCTCAGCAGCAGGGTCCGGCCATCTGTCGGCATTGACTGATGCAGCACTTCGGCCGGCACGTAGTGGGTGCCGAGCCGCTGGCCCAGTGACAGCAGCCGGCGCAGCCGCTCGTTCTCCAGCCGGACGGCCGGCAGCAGCTGGGCCGAATAGGCCGCGCTGTCCCGTTCGCTGGTCAGGCGTTCGCGCACCGCCCGGCTGGTGCGGGCATCTTCGGCGCGTTCCTGCAGATAGAGAAAGGGGACCAGGACGGAGCGGCGGATCAGATCACCGGCAACTTCACCCCAGTGATGGGGGCCCAGCAGGAATGCGATCGAGAGCAGCAGGCAGAGGAAGAAGCGGGCGTTATCCCGCCGGGAGAGTGAGCGGTCTGACTCCGCCGACATCGTCAGACCGAGAGCACGCTATGGTACTTCTCGTCATCGTCGAGGATCCGGCCGGCGCCGCGCACCACGCAGGTCAGCGGATCCTCGTCCACGTGAATCGGAAGGCCCGTTTCCTGGGCCAGCAGCAGGTCCAGTCCGCGGATCAGCGCGCCGCCGCCGGTCATGATGATGCCGCGGTCGACGATGTCGCTGGCCAGCTCCGGCGGGGTGATTTCGAGCGCCCGGCGGACGGCATCGACGATCTGCTGGATCGGCTCCTGCACCGCTTCGCGAATTTCGGAGGAGTGGACTCGAACGGTCTTGGGGATGCCGGACACCAAATCACGGCCCTTCACTTCCATCTCACGCTCATCGCCGGTCGGGGCCGCGGAGCCGATCTTGATTTTGATCGATTCCGCCGTGGGCTCGCCGACCAGGAGATTGTAATTCTTCCGCATGAACTGCACGATGGCCTGGTCGAGTTCGTCACCGCCGGTGCGGATCGAGGTATCCGACACGATGCCGGAGAGCGCGATGACCGCGATTTCAGTGGTTCCGCCGCCGATGTCGATCACCATGTTGCCGGTCGGAGTTTCCACCGGCAGACCCACGCCGATCGCGGCCGCCATCGGTTCGGCCACCATGAACACCCGGTTGGCGCCGGCGGTCAGCGCCGAGTCGCGCACCGCACGCCGCTCGACTTCGGTGATGCCGGAGGGCACGCAGATGATGACCTTGGGCTTGACCCGGAAAAAATGCTTGTCGATGATCGTCTTGAGGAAATAGCGCAGCATTTTTTCGGTGACATCGAAATCCGCGATCACCCCATCCTTGAGAGGCCGCACCGCAATGATCCCATCCGGCGTGCGGCCGAGCATGCGCTTGGCCTCTAGTCCGATGCCCTTGATCTTGCTGGGGTTGGCTTTTTCGATGGCGACGACGGACGGTTCATTCAGCACGATTCCTTCACCCTTGACGTAGACCAGGGTATTGGCCGTGCCAAGATCGACTGCGATTTCGTTCGCAGGCAGGAGAGAACCGAGTTTTGGCCAGTGAAATGTCATTGCACAGCCGGATTCAGGCGAATTGGTGCTTAACCTAATTGGCGCCGTAAGATGAAACAAGCGCTGGATTTAGCAGATTTCACCCTACCGGCCCCGTCACGGCCCAAGGTATCGGACCGGCCGTCAGATAGTATGACAGTTCGAAGCCGGCAGCTGCGCCGGCGGAGGTCTACTGCCCGGTGCTGCCGAACCCGCCCACCCCTCGATCAGTGCCGGAAAGCTCTCCGACTTCCCGCCACTCGACCGGTTCGACCCGGGCAAAAACCAACTGCGCAATCCGCATCCCCCGGCTGACCTCGAACCCCAGCTGGCCGAGGTTGATCAGGGCAATCATCAACTCGCCCCGGTAGTCAGAATCGATGGTGGCGGGACTGTTCGGCAGGGTAATGCCGTGCTTGAGGGCCAGCCCCGACCGTGGCCTGACCTGGCACTCCCAGCCTTCGGGAATCGCGAGGGCAAAGCCGGTCCGGAAGATCCGCCGCTCCCCCGGCGCCAGCTCGGCGGCGTCGGCGCTGGTCACATCGTGCCCGGCAGACCCCGCAGTGGCAGGCGCCGGCACAGGCAATCCCTCGGAATGGGGCAGGCGTTTGAATTCGATGGTTGGCATGGAATGGAATGTTGGGGGCGGTTCCACTGGAACGGGGGTGGGGCAGCCCGCCCCAGCCCCCCCCCGTCCGGCATTTTAGCAGACCGTCGCCCCCCCCCAGCGCCCGCCCGCACGCCTCCGCGACGCCCGGGTAGACGACCTTGCCCTCGACCACATTGAGGCCGAGTTTGAGCCCGCTGTCTTCCTTGCAAGCTTTCTTCCAGCCGTCCCGAGCCAGCCGGAGTCCGTAGGACAGGGTGGCATTGGTCAGCGCCAGGGTCGATGTCCTGGGCACGCCGCCCGGCATGTTGGCCACGGCGTAATGCAGGATCCCGTCGACGAAATAGGTCGGGTTTTCGTGGGTGGTCGGCTTGATGGTCTCGACACAGCCACCCTGGTCGACCGCCACGTCCACGATGACCGAACCCGGCTTCATCAGCTTCAGGTCATCGCGCTTGACCAGGTGAGGCGCTTTGGCGCCCGGCAGCAGCACGGCACCGATAACCAGGTCGGCCCGCTTGATGGCGTCCAGGATGTTGTGGCGGTTGGAGAACAACGTGGTGACGTTGGCCGCCAGTACGTCATCGAGATAGCGCAGCCGGTCGAGCGAGATGTCCAGAATGGTGACCCGGGCGCCCAGGCCGGCGGCCATCTTGGCCGCGTTGATGCCGACCACGCCGCCACCGATGATCGCCACTTCAGCTGGGGCCACGCCGGGCACGCCACCCAGCAGCACGCCGCTGCCGCCGAAATGCTTCTCGAGGTACTTGGCCCCTTCCTGCACCGCCATCCGCCCCGCCACCTCGGACATTGGCGTCAGCAGTGGCAGTTCACCGGTGGCCAGCTGGACCGTTTCGTAGGCGATCGCGATCGCGCCCGACTTGATGACGGCCCTGGTCAGCTCTTCGGCCGCGGCGAAATGAAAGTAGGTGTAGATCACCTGGCCCATTTTCATTCGGGGCCATTCCACCGCAATCGGCTCCTTGACCTTCATGATCATCTCGGCCTTGGCCCACACCTCATCCGCCGTGGCCAGGATCGTGGCCCCCACCGCGGTGTAGGCCTCGTCCGGGAATCCGCTGCCGACCCCGGCGCCCTTCTCGACGAGGACGGTGTGGCCCCGGCTGGTGAACGCCTCGGCACCGGCCGGCACCAGGGCGACACGATTCTCGTTGGTCTTGATTTCCTTGGGAACGCCGATAACCATGGGTTTGATCCTGTGTGGGTACTGAGTTGGGGTCGCTGGTGAGAAGTGAGAGGTGAGAAATGAGAGGGGGCCCCTCTTACCTCTTACCTGTCACCTCTCACCCCTGGGGTCCGAGTCGCACCACTGTCTGCCGCTCCGGCGCGAAATATTCCGCCGCCACCGCCTGCACCTCGTCGTGACTCACCGCATCGATTTCGGCCAGCAGCTGGTCGAGTGGGCGGTACCGGTCCTGCATCAGGGTCACGCCCGCCAGCCGGTTCATCCGGCTCTGCGGGCTCTCGAGCGCCAGCATCACCTGGCCCTTGAACTGCTGCTTGCCCTCAGCCACTTCCTCGGCAGTCAGCCCCGCGTTCGAGAGCTTGGCGTACTCGGTCCGGATGGCATCGGCTGCCTTGTCCGCGCTGGCGGGCTGGGTGCCGACGTAGACTCCCGCGGTACCCGCCGATTGGAACAGCTGCTGATAGGCGTACACGGTATAGGCCAAGCCGAGCTCTTCGCGAACCCGCTGGAACAGCCGGCTCGACATCCCGCCGCCGAACAGATTGGTCACGATGGCCAGCGCAAACCGCCGCGGATCGCGATAGGGAAAGGTGTCGGTCCCGAAGACGATATGGGTCTGGGCCGAGTCACGCTCGACCCGGAGCTCGCCACCTTGGGTGGCCTGGCCGGTCTCGATCGCGGGACGGGGCGCGATGGCCTTCTCGCCATCGAACCACCCTTCCTTGGCCAGCATTTCAAGCAGCCGGTCGTGATCCACCTGCCCCGCTGCAGCCACGACGCAGTTGCCGGCGTAGTAGCCACCGCCGTGCACCGATCGCAGATCCTCCGCGCTCACCGAGGAAACCGAGTCCCGGGTCCCGAGGATCGAGTAGCCATACGGATGCCGGGGGAACAGCTGCTCGGCGAACAGCTCGTGGACCAGATCGTCGGGGGTATCGTCGACGGTGCTGATTTCCTCGAGGACCACGTTACGCTCGAGTTCGAGATCCGCGGTCCGGAGCAGCGGGTGCCGCACCAGGTCGGTCAGGACGTCCACCGCTTCAGGCAGGTCCTGGTCGAGAACATGGGCCTGGTAGGCGGTGTGATCCCGGCTGGTGAACGCGTCGAGTGACCCGCCTCGGCGCTCGAGGGCAAGCGCCAGCTGCCGGGCGGTCCGCCGCTCGGTGCCCTTGAACACCATATGCTCAAGAAGATGGGAGACACCCATCAGGGGGCGCGGCTCGTGGGCGCTGGCGGTCCTGACCCAGACCCCGATTGCCGCCGAGCGCACCCCCGGCAGGTGTTCCGACAACACCGTCAGACCGTTGGGGGCGTGGCTGCGCGCCAGCCCCCGGTCGAGACGGATCGTTTCCACGTCGGCTACTCCTTGGGCAGGAGAGCCTTGCGGGACAGCTTCATGCGTCCCCGGTCGTCGACCTCGAGCAGCTTGACCTTCACGATATCGCCCTTCTTGACGACGTCCTCGGTCTTCTCGGTCCGGCCGTGCTGCAGTTCGCTGATGTGGAGCAGCCCTTCGACGCCCGGCATGATCTCGATAAAGGCGCCGAACTGGGTGGTGCTCTTCACCGGTCCCTCGTAGATCCGGCCCACTTCGGGCTCGGCCACCATCGACATGACCATGTCCTTGGCCTTCTGGCCGGCTTCCCCGCCGACGGCGGAGATGGTCACCAGACCGGTATCCTCGATGCTGATCTTGGCGCCGGTGGCGTCCTGGATGCCCCGGATCGTCTTGCCCTTCGGGCCGATGACATCGCCGATCTTGTCCGGCTTGATCATGATCGTGATGATCCGCGGTGCGTATGGCGAAAGATCGGCGCGATGGGTGGCCAGGACCTTTTCCATCTCACCGAGAATGTGGAGCCGGCCCTTGCGGGCGTTTTCCAGCGCCTCTTCCATGATCTTGAGATCAAGGCCCTCGATCTTGATATCCATCTGGATCGAGGTGATCCCGGTCGTGGTGCCCGCCACCTTGAAGTCCATGTCGCCGAGGTGATCCTCGGAGCCCAGGATGTCGGTCAGGATAGCGACCTTCTTGCCTTCCTTGATCAGGCCCATGGCCACACCGGCACAGGGGGCACGCATCGGCACGCCGGCATCCATCAGCGCCAGGGAACCACCGCAGACCGAGGCCATCGAGGAGGAGCCGTTGGACTCCAGAACCTCGGAGACCACGCGAATGGTGTAGGGAAAGTCCTCATACTTGGGCAGCAGCGGCTGCAGCGCCCGCTCGGCTAGGGCCCCGTGCCCGATCTCGCGGCGGCTGGTGCCACGGATCATCTTCACTTCGCCGGTGGAAAACGGCGGGAAGTTGTAGTGCAGCATAAAGGACTTGGTGGTCTCGCCGCTGACATCGATGCTGTCAATCCGCTGTTCGTCATCGGCGGTGCCGAGGGTAACGGCCACCAGTGCCTGCGTCTGGCCGCGGGTGAACAGCGCCGAACCGTGGGTCCGGGGCAGCACCGTGGCTTCGATCGAGATCGGCCGGATGGTCGTGTGATCGCGACCGTCGACCCGCTCGCCCTTATCGACGACCTGGGCCCGCATCACCCGGTACTCGATGTCCTCGAGCAGGTTTCCGATATCGCGGCCCTTGTCCGGGAATTCGGCCGCCAGCGCGGCGATGACTTCATTCTTAACCTTCTTGAAGTTACCGATCCGGGCCGCCTTGTCCTTGGCGTTGATGGCCTGGGTGATCGGCTTCTCGGCCAGTTCCTTGACCCGGGCGGCCAGCGCTGCGTCCGGTTCAGCCTTGGTCCACGCCATGGCGGGCTTGGCGGCCGGCTCGGAGATCTTGTTGCACAGGGCGATCAGTTCCTTGATGCCCTTCTGGGCAACCTTCAGCGCTTCCAGGATCTCGGCCTCGCTGACTTCCAGCGCGCCACCCTCGACCATGACGATCGAGTCGGCGGAACCGCTGGCGGTCAGGTCGATGGTCGAGAACTCCAGCTGCTGAAAGGTCGGATTCAGGATCCAGTTGTTTTCGACCCGGCCCACCCGCACCGCGGCGATCGGACCGTTCCACGGCAGGCCGGCCACCTTGAGTGCCACCGAGGCCGCGGTCAGGGCAATGACGTCCGCGTCATTTTCCTGATCGGCCGACAGCACCGTGATGAAGACCTGGACTTCGTTCTTGAAGCCTTCGGGAAACAGCGGACGGATCGAGCGATCGATCACCCGGCAGGCCAGAATTTCCTTGTCGGACGGCCGGCCTTCGCGCTTGAGAAATCCGCCGGGAATCTTGCCCGCAGCGTAGGTCTTTTCGCGATACTCGACAGTCAGCGGGAAGAACGGGAGGGTGGAGACGTTGGGGGACACGGTGACGGCAGCCAGGACCGCGGTGTCTCCGAACTGAAGGTAGGCCGATCCGGCGGCCTGCTTGGCGAGGCGACCGGTCTCGATGATGAGCTTGCGGCCGGCGAACTGCGTTTCGGTACGGTGTACGCTCACGTCGTCTTTCCTGATTTCAATTAGCACCCGAAAAACAATCAGGGCGCCCCACCGTGCTTGGTGTGAGGCGCCCCGGCCCGCGTGGACTGGTTAGTGGCGGAGACCCAACTCGTCGATCAGCTTCCGGTAGGTGGTCAGGTCGCTGCTCTTGAGGTAATTCAGGAGGCGGCGACGGGTGCCCACCATCTTGAGGAGTCCGCGCCGGCCGTGATGGTCCTTGGCGTGGGTCCGGAAGTGGTCCGTCAGTGAGTTGATTCGTTCGGTGAGAATAGCCACCTGCACCTGGGAGGAACCGGTATCGGTCTCGTGGAGCTGGTGCTTGGTCAAAACCGCCTGCTTGTCAAAGCCCATACTGCGTGTATCCTCGTTCGTTGCGCGGGCGCTTCGTGATAAAATCGGCTCGTTTGCAGCACGCAAAACTAACTCCGGCATAAGGCTTTAGGCAACCCCTCGATGCCCCACTCCGAGCCAGTTCCCGGCCAGCGACTCGGCCGGTACACTCTCAATGAATTGATCGGTGAAGGCGGCTTTGCCTGGGTCTGGTCCGCCCTGGACCAGTCTGGTAAATCATTTGCCATCAAGCTGTTAAAGCCAAAATATCTGACTGACCCCGGCTTTCTGACCCGGTTCGGGGAGGAATGCCGGACGGCTCAGGGGCTGGATCATCCCAATATCGTGGTGGTCGGTGAGCTTACCCGGCTGCCGCCCGACGTGTTCTTCCCGATGGAACTCCACCCGACCAGCCTGGCCCGGGTGCTGGCCACCGAATCCTCCCCCGATGGGGACTGGATCGTGAAGCTCGGGGCCGAGGTGGCGCTCGGACTGGCCTATGCCCACGACCGCGGCATTGTGCACCGCGATATCAAGCCGGACAATATCCTGCTTGCGGGGGACGGGCGGGCGGTCATCGCCGATTTTGGCCTGGCCCGCACTGTCACCGGCTACATCACCGCCACCGGCAGCGCCCTCACCATCGGCACCCCTCATTACCTCTCGCCGGAGCAGGCCCAGGGCCGGCCCCTCGATGGCCGCACCGACATCTACTCGCTTGGGATCAGCCTGTACCGGGCCGCCACCGGTCAGCTCCCCTTCCGTTCCCGTGACTGGTGGGCGCTGGCCCGGATGCACGTCGAGGCGCCGCCGCCAGTCCCGCGCGAGCTGCGCCCCGATATTTCCCGCGGATTCGAACGGATCATTCTGCGCTGCCTGGCCAAGCACCCGGATGATCGTTTTGCCGACGCCACCGCCCTGGCGGAGGAACTGCAGCAGCTCAGCGGGAGTTAACCGCCCAGCAGGCTGCGGACATAGCTGGTGATGGATAACCAGTTGCGGGCCAGGTCGTTCCAGAATGCGAAAATCATCAGCCCGCCGACCAGCACCAGCCCCACCATCGTGAGTCGTTCCCGCAGCCGGAGCGAGAGCGGACGGCGCAACACGACCTCCGCCACCAGGAACATGAACTGCCCGCCATCGAGCACCGGAATCGGCAGCAGATTGAGCACCGCGAGATTGACCGAGACCAGCGCCATGAACGCCACGAATTCGGCGAACCCTTCCCGGGCCTGCTGGCCAGCCAGCTGCGCGATCATGATTGGGCCGCCGACCTGGTGCCGGTCGATCTGGCCGCTGAGCATGCCGCGCAGCGACCGGAAGATCTGGGTCGAGGCATTGAGCGTGGCCCGTCCACCCGCCGCGATGGCGCCGCCGAATGAATAGGGTATCGAGCGGGTGTCAGAGACCGGCCCGATCCCGATCTTCCCCACCACATGCACCACACCCCTGGAGTCGGTGGTCCGTTCAGCTTCGGGGGTTACCGTGATGACGCTGCGACCGCTTGACCGGCCGATGGTAAAGGCCAGTGCCTTGCCGCTGGCCGGCTGCACCAGGTCCAGCAGTTGATACCAGTAGGTCAGTGGCACGCTGTCGATGGCCACGACCGTATCGCCGGGCTGCAGCCCCGCCAGTGCGGCGGGACGCGAGGGGACCACCTGGCCGATGACATTGGCCCGCCACGGCAGGATGGCCAGCACGGCACGGGTCCGGGCCTCGGTAGCGGTGGCGGGGATCGAAAGCGTCACGCGGCTGGAGTCGGCGAACGAGATCGCGAGCTGGTCGCCGGAAGCGCCGATCAGTTCATCGGCAATCTCATCCCACGAATGCATCACCTTGCCGTTAACTGCGACGAT
>JBEPVA010000081.1:0-16260 GCA_041691295.1 Gemmatimonadota bacterium | reverse complement strand
GTCCATGACCCTCCCTCGGGTGGTCGCCCCACTCCGCGCCCAACGCATCCTCCTGATCGGCTCGGGCGGTGCCGGCAAGAGCACGCTCGCCCGTGAGCTGGCAGCCCGGCTGGCGCTTCCCCTGGTTCACCTTGACCGTCACTACTGGCACCCTGGGTGGCAGCCCACCGCCGCCGCGGAATGGGAGGCGGAGGTGGATCGCCTGATCGCCGAGCCGCGATGGGTGATGGATGGCAACTATGGCGGCACCCTGGAGCGGCGGATGCGCCGGGCCGATGCCGTGATCCTGCTCGACCTGCCGCGCTGGCTCTGCCTCTGGCGGGTGCTCCGTCGCCAGATTCGATTCATGGGCCGAACCCGACCGGAACTCCCGGCCGGCTGCCCCGAGCGGCTGAACCTGGAATTCGTCTCCTGGATCTGGACCTATCCCCAGCGGAAACGTGGTCCGATCCTGCATATGCTGGCGGAACTCCCGGCCGAAACGTCCGTAGTCATCCTGCGTTCAACTCGCGATGTCCGGCAACTGGTTGCCACCCTCCCCCGGGGACCGGTCGTCTCCGGCGGCTCCGGTTGCGCCTCAGCGACAGTCTGAGTCGATTGAACAGTGCAAATTGGCCGGTATGTCGGCATCACCCCAGGAGTCGGCAGATGCAGATCCACCACCACTACCAGCAGCTGTCCCGGCAGCTCAGCCCCGCCGTCAAGCGCAAGGTTCGGCTGGCCATCCCGCACTACATGCAGCATGCCCAGCACCTCAAGGATCCGCACGCCCTTCACAAGGCGGCCCTCTCGACCCTGAAAGGGCATTTCCCCAACGCAACGGTCGGCCAGTCGCACCAGCTCGCTTTCTACCTGATCGGCTCGATCAGCGCCGCCGACGACGGTCTTAAGGGGAAACTGGACTCGATGAATGAGATGAGTGAGGTCGACTCGCTCCGGCTGCAGATGGCGATGGACCGGCGCTCGAAGTTTGTCGATGCGCTGTCGAATATCATGCGACTGATCGACTCGACTCAGGAAACCATTGTGCAGAACCTCAAGGGATAGCGGCAGAATGAAACACCTGTTCGACACCATCAGCGTCGAAGAAATGCGTACTAGGCTGGCCACCCTCAAACCCGACAGCCCGCGCCAATGGGGCACCATGACCGCGCCGCAGGCGGTGGCTCACTGTGCCAGGGGGCTCGAATTAGCTGCCGGAGAATTCCGGCCGCCTAGGCTCCTGCTCGGCCGCGCGATCGGCTGGATCATCAAGCCGATGGCGCTCGGCAACGACCAGCCGATACGCCGCAACACCCCGACCGTCGAGGGGATGATCGTCACCGACCAGCGAACCCTCGACCCGGAGCGGATTCGGCTGAACGGCTTGATCGAGCGCTTTGTCGCGGCCGGCCCCGCCGGCTGTACCACTCATCCGCACAGCTTCTTCGGACGGCTCACCAGCCAGGAGTGGGCGGTTCTGATGTACAAGCATCTTGACCATCACCTGCGCCAGTTCGGGGCCTGACCTCTCTCTCCGGATTTTTCCGTCCCGATAACACGCTCGCCAGGTGGTCAGGACGGGTCCAGCCGTGCCGAGTAGGCCCAGCCGCCGGTGCACTCGACCACGGCAAAGACAATCTGATTGCTGCCTCGCTTGAGGTGCAGATAGATCGCATCGCCGCGGTGGGCCATCAGGCCGAGCTCAGCCCGGAGCCCGCTGGGATTCATCGCAAATGCCAGTGGCTGTCCATTGAGGTAGATCACGGCACCGTTGCTGTAGGAGTATTCCATCCGCCGGACCTCATCGTGCGCTGCCGTGATGGTGGCCCGGGCGTACACGATCCGTGAACCCGCCATCCTTCCCGTCATCACGCTGTCAGCCAGGGCTGCACCGGTGCTGTCCCTCGGCGTGCCACCCACCGGCGCGTCCCGGTAGCGATTGATCAGGACAAACCCTTCGGGCTCTGCGGTGACCGTCTCCCAGGTAAGTCGATGGAGATCGGGCAGGAGACCCGGGTTGAACTCGGCGGCCTCAATCGGACTGGACAGCTCCCATCCGAGGATCGTTCCTGCGGGCGCGACTGGAACTGCCTGAGCCCTCGATCCCGCTGCGATGGTGTAGCGAATCCGGGAGAAGTAGGCGCCGCGGCCGAAGGCGCCGGCCCACAGACCCAGGCCGGTGCCAGAGGAAACCACAACCCGGGGGACCACGAGAGTCGGTGTCGTGGCGGTATCGAGATACATCCGGGCGGTCGCGCCATCGAGTTCGATCCGCAGATGAATCCAGCGATTGCGCTCGAGTAGTGCCACCGCGTTCGCCCCATCGCCGTGATAGACTTGCCAGGCCACTCCGAGGCTGTTGAACGCCGGACCGTACTGGACGGCTTCCTCGTTGCCGCTCGCTCCCGGCCGCAGAAAAATGACATTGGAGAATCGCGGGTTGGCGGCCCGAAACGTCACGCCGAGGAAGTTGGTGGCATTGCTGGCGGCGAGATCGAACTCCAGAGTACCGTTCTGCAATGAGGCGCCCCGGATCAGGGCGACACCCCGGTTGATATACAGCGCCGGGCGGCCCAGAAAATTCTCCGATCGCAGGCTGTCGGTCGCGATCCATGCCTCCGGTGTCAGTGGCACATCCACGGTCTGGGCCGCGGCCAGGATCGGGGTGAGCCCGGCCAGGAGTATCCAGGCCAGGCCGGCTCGAATGCGCGGGGCTGTCTGCGTCATTATCGTCCTTGGTGCGGGGCTGCTGTGGTGAACTCGATGGGGGATCTGCTCATGCTGACGATTCAAGTGGCGCAAAGGTGTCGGAGCGGTTGCAGTGTGCGACTCGTGAGCGCCTTACCATGAACTTCAAGCCTGGCCTCTGGCAGCCGATCGCGCTCATACTCGGCGTCATCAACCTGGTGGCGGTTGGTGCCGCCGCCGGGGCGGCCGAGCCGTGGCACGCCGCGATACACGCGGCGCTGGCCGTGGCCAGTGGCTGGTGGGCCCAGCGCCTGGGGCAGGGCACCGGTGCCGATGACCGCCAGGCTGGGCTCGATGCCCTGGAATTCGAGGTCGGGAAGCTGCGCCAGGAACTGGGCGAGACTCAGGAGCGGCTGGACTTCGTCGAGCGGGTGCTGGCCCAGAGCGCAGAAGCACGGAGGGTAGGGCCGGAACGCTGAGCCAGGGACAGGGCAAGGTCGCAACTGCGGAAGGCCGGGGCAGAATTGCGGCGGTCTGACAGACCATTTTTCTTTGACCGGCCCGAGTTGATCACGGGCCGATGGTTGCGCCACCTCCCCCTCGTTGAACGGCAGGGTCTCGATGCCACATGGTCCATTGCCGGAGACTCGCTACCCGATCCCCGGAATTTCCCGGACCGGATTCCTCAAGCCATTCATCACCCGGCCCTCCATCGTCGTCGGCGAGTACAGCTACTACGACGACCCTCGCGGTCCCGAGCAGTTCGAGGCCAATGTTCTCTATCATTTCGAGTTCCATCACGACCGGCTGGTCATCGGCCGGTACTGCTCGATCGCGGCCGAGGTGAAGTTCATCATGAATGGCGGCAATCACCCGACCAGCTGGCTCACGACCTACCCATTTCCGATATTCGGGGAGGGCTGGGAGGCCGCCATGCCGGAGGCCTGGCCCACCAAGGGGGATACCACCGTCGGTCACGACGTCTGGATCGGGTACGGCGCCGTGATCATGCCGGGAGTCAGCATTGGCAACGGGGCGATCATCGCCGCCGCCAGCGTAGTGACCCGGGATGTCCCGGCCTACGCCATCGTCGGCGGCAATCCAGCTTCCGTGTTGCGGTACCGGTTCGACGACGCCCGGATCGAACGCCTGCAACGACTGGCGTGGTGGGACTGGGATCGGGAAAAGGTCACTCGCCATGTTCAGGCGCTCTGTTCGTCGGACCTGGATGCGTTGGAAAGCGCGGTATGAAGAGTCTGCTTTCATTGTCCGGTCCAGCAATTCGGCGCCGTCACTTCTGCATCCGATATCGGCCAGCGGTTCCACCTCGTTTCCGGCACCGTTGATTCCTCCGATCTGACTAACCATGGCGTCAGCGTCCTGCGGTGCCGGGCGTTCGATCGTCGGCGGGCCGCTCTCTCATGACCAGACGCAACCTTTGCAAGGGCTGCTGATGGCGCCATCGATTGACGAAACAGCCATTCGCGAGGCCCGATCGGCCCAGAACGCCGCCATCGCCGCTGGACAATACGATCGGGTGGCGTCGTTCTGGGTCCGTGATCTGGTTGTCGTAGCAGGCCTCGGCGCGGTCATCGAGGGCCGGGACCGGATTCGGGCGGCGCTGGCATGGGACGCGGGAATTGTGTATCAGCGGACGGCGGTCACCGTGACCATCAGCGATCGATGGCCGCTTGGCTGGGAGGAAGGAAGCTGGACTGGCTGCCGGGCCGGCGGAGCGGTGCTGGTATCCGGACGGTATTCGGCGCAATGGGTCAGGGCGGATGATCGCTGGTTGATTCGAGCTGAACTTTTTGTCGCCCTTAGCGCCACCGGGGAAGCGCTCGGCTGGCCTGTGGCTCCCGTGTCGGTGTAGGCCCGCTCGCGATGCTCGCCATCGTCGGATGGCTCTGCGTCACTGGCCTGCTGTGCGGCGGAGCTTACTGGCTCGGTCGGCGCTCCGACCGTTGGGCGCTGTTGCTGGCACCGGTACTCGTCGTCATTGCCTGGCACCTGATGCTCGATCTCGATGTAACCCCCGGAGAGGGGGCGGCATCGGGTGTGGCGGTCGTCATCGTCGGCATCTGGTATCTGGCGGCGATGTGCGTAGTCCTGGCACTGATCCTGGTTGGCAGTGCTTTCTCCATTCGCCGCTCCAGACTGGTCGCGGCGCTCTTTTTCTGCGGCATGGTGCCGGCCCTCGCCGTGCTGGGCTACCGGCTGACCGCCCCCCACAGGGCGCCTGCTCCGCTCGCGCCCGCGACCGCTCCGCCCCGCGCCACCTACCTCGAGGGTTACACCTGGGCAGTGGACAATGGCGTCGCCAGCGATACGGCCTGCGTGAACGGAACCCCGGACTTCATTGCCGGTTGCAAGAGTGCCGTGCGCCGGAACTAGGAATCGGCCATGACGGCCACTCAGGTCTGCCGCCATTTCGAGGCGCCGCGCGCGGTCCTGCACCGCGCCCAGCTCGATCGTCACGCGGTCGCGCGATGGATGGTCCCGGACCGGATCACCAGTCAGGTCCACCAGTTCGACCTCCGCCAACGTGGCGGCTTTCAAATGTCGATGACGCGGTCTGCGTCCGGCGGTGGAACTCAGCTCGTGGCGGTGCTCGAGAGGCGGCCTTCGGGTGTGCCGACCGCCGACAATGAAACCGGCTGGCGGATGTCGCTGGCCAGGCTCGCTTCGCTGGTCGAGGCCAGCGCATTCGGGCGACGGATTGCGACTCGATCCTTGCTGCGTTGTCGCCTGGCCAGATCCCAATCACCCGCCGACCCGTCGGAGTCGGTATCTTGCGGATATCCCGCTGGGCGAGGCTCTCGATGATTTCCGTCTGCTACAAAGGCTTCGACATCACGGCCCGGACCTTTCAGGTCCGGGGCACCGGGCGCTGGACCCTGGATCTGCTGATCGGCCGGCTCGGAACGCTGCGCGCCTTTAGTGAACCCGAGACCTATGCGACCGAGGCCGCCGCAATCGCAGCCTGTTGCCAGCAGGGGCGGAGGATCATTGATGGCCAGGTGCGGGACTGTCGCGTGGATGATATGTCGTGATGGGCACCACCGATTCCATGCCTGCCTCTAAGCGGCACCGCAGCGTTCACATCGGCTGGTGGCACGCGGCGGTCCGCTGGGCCGCAACGACGGCCTGATTTTCCCCAGCAGCCTCGTGGTCGGCGCCGCTGCCGCCCGGCCTCTGGCGCTCCAGTCCCGCTTTCGGGACTGGTGGCGGGTGTCCTTTCGATGGCGGAAGCTGAGGCGGAGCAATCGGAACTGGCGGCGATTGTCGTCGTCCGGGGACTGAGACCGGAATTGGTCAGTTCCTTGCGCAGGTCTGGACCGGCCAATCCTGCAGCGAAAGCGGTCGCGTGATTCCTGCCGTCACCCTCCCTCACCACGAAGCGCCGTCTGTTCGGGATCGGCCTGGCCGTCCGGCTGGTGGGTGTCGTCCTGCTCTGGCTGAGCGACGGTCTTACCTCCTGGTTTTCCAAGGCGGTCGTAATCCTGGGACTGGTCCTCTCGGTCGGTGGCATCGCCGTTCTCCGCTACCTCCTCCTGGCCCGCCCCCTGGCTCGACTCGAGGCCAGATTCCGCAAATCTCCAGAGGCCGAACCAGCCACGGGACTTCCTGGGCCCGAGGGTGATAATTTCGAATTGCGCACCAGCGAATCGGTGTGCCCCAACAGTCACCAGGCTATCGACCGCAAGAACACCACCTTCGGAGTCGCCACCATGATCCCGCACCCGCACTCCTTTCTCATCCTCGGCCTGCTCCTTGTCATCGCACCCGGCCAGCAACAGCCGGTGCCTCTCCAGCCGGGCAAGTACCAGGTCTCGGCCGCGATTACGACCGGCAGCGCTCAGTCGGCCAGGCCTGATACCGCTTCCCGCTGCCTGACCGCCAGGGAGCTGGCCAATCCCGAGGCCGTGTTCAACAACCGCTTCATGGCCGACTTCAAGCCGGACGGCAGCTGCACCGTCAGCAATCTTTCCATGGCCGGCGGCAAGGTGCATTACACCACTGATTGCAAATACGCCTCGGTCGAGATCACCGGCACCATGACATCGACCAGCTATTCCATTCTCCGCAAGGCAAAGAACAAGGGCAGCAGCGGGCCCCAGGTGGAAACCCACCTCGAGGGCAAGCGAATCGGGGCCTGCTCCTAGCAGGATCGACTGCCGGCAGCCGATGCGCCTGACCCCGCTGTGGCTCCTTTCCCTCTGTCTCACTGCCCCACTCGGGGCGGTGCAGCAGACCGCGGCATCGGCCCACCGGCTCGGCACCGTCCGGTTCGATATTTCCTGCGACGCGATCGCCCGCCCGCGATTCAATCACGCCGTCGCGCTGCTGCATTCCTTCGGCTTCCCTGAGGCGGTGAGTCAGTTCAACGCCGGGCTGGCGGTCGATCGCACTGCGCCATGGCCGAGTGGGGGATTGCACTGAGTGCGTGGGGCAACCCGCTCGCCCCTGGGATCAAGCCGGAAGAACTGATTCGGCGGGGCCAGGCTGCGGTCGATAGCGCCAGGCGATTGGGAGAGAGGACGCCACGGGAGCTCGGCTACATCGACGCCGTGGCCCTGCTCTATGAGCATGCTGATTCCCTCGACCAGCGGCCCCGGCTCCTGGCCTATCGTGACGCGATGACGGCGTTGAGCCGGCAATTTCCGGCCGACACTGAAGCGATGATCTTCTCGGCACTGGCAGATGTGATCGCCGCCGATCCAACGGACAAGCGCTACACCAGTCAGCTGGCCGCCGGCGCCACCTTCGAGCGGCGGTTCGCCGTCCTGCCTGACCATCCTGGCCTGGCCCACTGCGATGGATGCCGGGAGGCAGGCTGGGGATTCGATCGTGGCTGCGCGCTAGGCCAGGCAACTGGTAGCGATTGCTGCCCCAGGCGACCGCCCCGGCCGCCAGGCGTTGGTCGGATCGGCGGCTCTCCTTCGACGATCACAATAGGGCCGTCCGGTACCAACCGGCGAAGGAGGCCCATTGAATGGTGCGGAATTGGTGCGGCCCGCCGGCAGGAAGAGCGTCCCCACCCGATCAGTTGCCTTCCAGTGCCACAACCTGGAGCATCTCAATCGTGATCGCCTTCCTGTTCCTGCTCGCGACGCTGCGTACCAGCGCACCTCAGCTGCCGGTCTCCTTATCGCCCGTCGGTCCCGCCCTGTGGGCAGGGCTGACACCGGGTCCGAATCACGTCGGATATCGACGGGTTGATACCCACGGTGCGGTCATTCACCTCTGGTATCCAGCGACCGGCAGCGGGGGTCGACTGCGGTTCAAGGACTACCTGGCCGATGGGGCAACGGCGCTGGCGGGCTTTCTTGGCAAAGCCGGGGTGGATTCGGCCGCCATTTCCCGGTTGTTTGCCAGTCCGTTGTACGCGGTGCGGGGGGCTGCCGCGATCGACAGCGCGTTCCCGCTGGTGCTGGTGGCCCAGGGCAACGGCGAGGACCTGATCGACCAGGTGGTGCTCTGCGAATACCTGGCCAGCTTGGGATTCGTGGTGGCCACCACCCCTTCACCGACGCTCAAGACACCGCTGGAACGGGAGGACCAGGTTGGCAGCATGGCAGACGCGCAGGCCGCGGAGCTCAAGTCCGCCATCGGAGTTGCCGCTTCCGTTGTCCGGGTGAACCTGGCGCAGATTGGCCTCGTGGGGCACAGCTTCGGGGCGCGCGCCGCACTATTGCTCGCCATGCAGGATTCCCGGATCAGGGCACTGGTGAGTCTGGATGGCGGCATCGGTACGGCCATGGCCAGCGCCGAGTTCGAAAAAGCGCCTTCATTCCGGATTGACGCTCGACTGCCGCCGATCCTGCATTTTTACGAGACGCTCGACTCGTTCATGTCCCCCGATTTCGGGCTGCTGCACCGGTTGCACACTGACAGCCTCGAGATCGTGCCGACCAGCGACCTGCACCACATCCACTTCACGACCTATGGATTCGTGGCAAGGGATTTCCCTGCGATCGCGAAACTGACCCACGCGACCCCGGCGACCGGGCCCGCGGCTGTCGGGGTGGCAAGACAGACGGGAGCGTTCTTGCAACGATCGCTGCACCAGCCGAGGTAAACGTCACCGCTTCAATCGCGACCCCCCGCCATCCTGTCGTCATGCTTATTCCGCCAGAAATCAATCCTCGGGCGGACCGGACCTAGATCCTTGGATTGACGGGAGCGCGAATCCGAGATTCGTGACCACGGCGAGCAGCCCTATTCCATATATTGGAATCGTCGGGCGATGGGTGCGGCTGCCTGACGAGGCCACCGGCTCGGCCCCTCCTTCATCCAGTGGTACACCGATGCTCCAGCAGTTTCTCGAAGACAACCGCACTGAGCTGCTCGAACGCTGCCGGGCCAAGGTCGCGCTCCGCAGCGCTCCGCGCCCCTCGGAGAACGAGCTGGTCTATGGCATCCCGCTCTTCCTGCAGCAGCTGATCGATACCCTGGCCGGCCACTTGAAGGTCAGCCCGGGTCCCATGCTCATGTCGGCACGCCGGCACGGCCACGAGCTGCTCCGCCAGGGGTTCACCATCGCGCAGGTGGTGCACGACTATGGCGATCTGTGCCAGTCGATCACCCAGATGGCGGCCGAAACCAGCGCGCCCTTCTCGCCGACAGAGTTCGGGACCCTCAACCGCTGCCTGGACGACGTGATCGCGGGGGCGGTGTCCGAATATCTCCAGGAGCGCGAGGAGGCCCGGAATGCGGAATCGACCCAGACCAGTGATGTTCGTCTGGGGGTACTCGCCCACGAATTGCGGAACCTGCTGTCGAGCGCCGCTCTTTCATTTGAATTGATCAAGACCGGCATGGTCGCGGTCAACGGAGCCACCAGTAGCTTGCATGAGCGTTCGCTCAAGGGTATGAGCCGGCTGATCGACGGGTCGCTGGCCGAGGTCCGGCTGTCGGCCGGGATCTTCAAGGAACGGATCAGGCTGAGGCCGTTGCTGGAGGAAATCGAACTCGCCGCGGCGCTCGAGGCAAAGTCGATGGGGATCGAGCTGCTCGTCCTGGCTGACCCGGAGGATCTCTTCCTGGATGGTGACCGACAGATCCTGGCGGCGGTGTTGGCGAACCTGCTGCAGAACGCCTTCAAGTTCACCCGCGCCAATCGCGGTTCCCGGGTCATCCTCCGGGTCCAGCATACCGAGGATCGGATCGTGATCGAAATCGAGGATGAATGCGGAGGACTGCCGCCCGGCAAGGCCGAAGAGTTGTTCCAGCCCTTCGAGCAGCGCGGTACCGATCACTCCGGGCTCGGCCTGGGACTCAGCATTGCCCGGCGCGGGGTCGAGTCCAACGATGGCCACCTTCAGGTCCGCAATCTCCCCGGCCATGGCTGCATCTTCACGGTGGAACTGCCGCGGAAGCTGGGAGTAGTCGAGGCGGGCCAGGCCGCTTAGCGGCGAACAGCGAAAGGCGAAAGGCGAAAGGCAAACCTCCACGAGACCATGGGGCTCAGAAATTCCAGTCCCTCGACCCTCGACCATCCCACCCACGCTTGCCGGCTGAAACGCTTCGCTCCAGCTTCCGTCATGCCTCTGAAGGCCCGATCCACCGCTTGCCAGGATTCTTGTGTTCCTTCCCCTCCTCTTTACACTGCTCGCTCCGGGTCTGCCTCGATCGGGTCTCCAGCCAATTGCGGTCCCAAGCCGTCCGAGTTCCGATACAACCGTCCACATCGCCAGCGGGGGCTGGGAGCTGGCCGGCACCCTGACGATTCCCGTCGGGCGGAAAGGCCGGGTTCCCGCTGTTCTGCTGCTCAACCGCGCCGCGGGGACTCGGAACGAGTACGATCTCGTGGCCAGCGAACTGGCCAGCCTCGGCATCGCCTCACTTCGGGTCGATCTGCGCGGTCACGGGGAGAGCACCAACCGCGGCCGGTTCGTTCCCGGCGCGGCGAACATGGATTCATTGCTCCAGGGCACCGGCAGCGACATCGTCGCGGCGGCTGCATTTCTGATGCATCGGCCCGAAGTAGATCCGACCCGATTCGGGGTCGTCGGGGCGAGCTACAGCGGGGAGTTCGCGGTGAGCGAGGCGCGAGAAGGAAAGTTGAAGGCCTCGATGTACGCGATGTTGTCGCCCGGCTCTCTGTCGGACGAGAGCATTCGCTGGCTGGATCAGCAACCGGGCCAGTGGCTGTTGCTCGCGTCGCGCCAGGAGGCCGCCGCTTCGACCCGCGAGGTGATTGCGATGGTGGCCGATTCCTCCACTCGCGCGGAGATGATTCTGGTCGATGGCCCGGGTCACGCGACGGGACTGCTGGCGACGACCCCAGGACTGCCCCAGCAACTGGCGCATTGGCTTGCCGAGCATCTAGGCCCGGCACCGGCCGCAGGCGCGGCACCCGGTTGCGGCCGTGAGGCCCGGTCGATAGCATGCTCGAGGCAGGGATCGAAGCGGCGCTGACGCAGCAGCAGACGATCCGGCTGCAACATTTGTCGAGTACCGCCAGCGCCCGGATGCTGCCGCTTGGTCACGACTCCACCACGGTGATGGTCTACCTGCAACACCCGGACTCCAGAGGGTGCCTCCGCAGCGCTCCACTGCTTGCTGACGATGATCCAGGCCCCGGCCTACAAGGCAGTCAAAGGGTTGGGAGACGAGGCTGTCGTCCTGACGTCTGCCCACCTGCGATTTCGAGTGGGACCACTTGTGGTCGCGGTCGATGCGAGGGATAGCCGGTTGGCGACCGAACGCGGCATCGCGGACCGGGTGGTCGCCCTCGTCCGTCAGTGGATCGGAGCTGCCGGCTCGTAGGGCGCGCCCGATCTTAACCGGCTTCGACGGGACTGGTGCGGGCGTTCGGGGGATTCGAGAAAGGAAGCGAGTACTACTTCCACAATCATTTCTTCATGGCCAGGATGGGACTGCTGGCCCTGATCCTGCTGCTGGAACTCAAGCCCATGGACACCCTGATTCAGTGGCGGATTCAGTTGGGCAAGGGCAAGCACCCCAGCACCGATCCCGCCCGGCCCATGGCCACCATCAGCATCGTCCAGGCTTGACTGGTCGTCCTCATGGTCCTGGCCGCCACCGCCATCGCGCGGGGGTACGCCAGCTAGCGAATGAGTGACGGCTTAATTCCTCTGACCCGAGGCGGTGAGCGATGATTCTGGTCGTCTGCCTGCTTCTGCTGGTTGGCCTTGTCGTCGTGGCACTTCGGCCAAATGCCGCCGGCATCAGGTCTCGCGGGGAGCGGCTCTACCTCTGGGTGAGCCCCTTGCCTCCGATTCTGACCCTGATCGCCCCGGGATTGCTGGCCGTGTTCGCGACGAGCAACCCCTCTCTGCGCCAGTATAGTGACTGGCTGACCATGGCGGGCATCTGGTTCAGTCTCGGCCTCAGCGCCATCGGGGCTGCGTTACTCTGGCGTCGAGTTCGTCGGCAGGAAACGCTGGATCGGCTGCTCGTGACTGGATTCATGGTGGCTGCGCTTCCGGCACTGCTGGTGGGATTGATTGCGGCGCTGTACGCGCTGGCGGGGTCGCGGTAGGCGACCAGCGACCAGCGACCAGCGACCAGCGAACAGCGACCAGCGACCAGCGACCAGCGACCAGCGACCAGCGAACAGCGAACAGCGAACAGCGAACAGGGAAGGGGCCTCGGAAGCCGTCACGCAGTAAATCAAGTCTCTCGTCTCTCGTCTAGTTACCCAGCCCATACTTCTCCGGATTGTTACACACCACCGCCGCCGCCAGCACCTTGGGCACGTACTCCCGGGTCTCCTCCGGCAGCAGCTTCATCCGATACAAGTGCCAGAAATCCCGCTTCTCTTTCCGGAAGCCGCCCGGCTCCTGCGCAATCTGCCGCAACACCCGCAACACTCCATTCTCGCCCCGATTGTAGCTCGCCATCGCCAGCATGAACGAATCCTCACCGAATTCCGCCAGCAGGTTGGCCAGGTATTTGGCTGCGGCCCTGGTCTGCTTGTCCGGATCGAGACGTTCGTCTCCCGTGGCATCCACGGTCAGGCCGAGTGACTGGGCGGTGGTTGTGGTCATCTGCCAGAGTCCTGCAGCGCCGGCCTCACTCTGGGCGGTCGGGTCGAATCCCGATTCGACCCAGGCGATATAGGCCATCTCCTCCGGCAGGCCGAGGGCGGCGAAGTCCTTGGTGATCACCGGCCAGTACCGCACCTTGCGACTGTACATGAATTTCAGATTGCCGGCGCTGGTCAGCTCCTTGATATGGGCTCGGAGCCGGTCGCGGAAGATCGGCGGGATCGAATAGGTCGAGGCGTTGAACTTGACCAGGATCCGCCGGATTTCGATGTCGAGCTCATCCTGGGGGGCGGTGATCTGGGCGGCGCGCGCCTTGTCCCTGGCCGCCAGCTCATTGAGGGTGTGTTCGGCGTTGCCGGTCAGCTCATCCAGCCGGTCTTCCATCGCGGCCAGTGCGGTCGAATCGGTCTCGGCCTGCATTTTCTCCTGCAGGTCAAGGATCTCAGCATCGATCTTGGTCTTGACGGTCACCAGCCGAGTGATCTGCCGCTGCTGATACCAGATGACCCCGCCGAGCACCAGAATCACCAGCAGGGCGCCGCCACCCACGGCGGCAACGACCCGAGTCCAGCGTTTTCGGGTCCGGACCGTCACCGCTTCCTTCATCTGGTTCATGGCCCGGGCCAGGATGAACATCGTCTGGCCCGAGCTCTGGCCACCGGCCTTGGCCCGCTGCTCGGCCACCTGCCGCGCCACATCATCGGCCACCTGATGGTCGGTGCTATCCCGGCTGTCGGCTCTGAGCGCGTTGGCCATCTGCTCGGCATCGGCGGCGGCGTCATAGACGGGTCCCGCTGTGGCGGAGGCAACGATCGCGGTTGGAGCGGAACTGGCAGAGGTGGAAAGGGCGGGGACGGGGCCGAGCTCTACGTAGGCCTCGGGGCCGCCGGGAAAGCCGAACCGGATCCGATCGCCCGACTTGATCTCGTGCTTGGTGATCTTCTTGCCGTTGAGCAGCGTCCCGTTGGTGGAGCCGCTGTCGACCAGCTGCCAGGTGCCATGCTCCTGGACCAGGACCGCGTGGTTGGTGGACACCACCGGATCGGCGACGTCGTCGAATCGCAGATCCGATTCGGCGCTCCGCCCGACCCGGACCATGCTGCTCTCGAACGCAGCCGTGCTGCCTCGGCGGCTGCCCGAGATCACCTTCAGTCGGATCATGCGTGCTCCGGGAGGGGGCTTCCGAACGAAGTGTACGGCGGGGCGGGGAACACCGCCAGCGCTTGGAGCCGCCGGCAACGCCGCTTACTTTCCCGCGGTCGGGGTGGTAGCTCAGTTGGGAGAGCGCCTGGTTTGCAACCAGGAGGTCAGGGGTTCGATCCCCCTCCACTCCATGCTCTGCAGTTGATCAGTTCTGCCGCCGCTGCGCGGCGCCCACCCATCCATACTCGCCCGCCAGCCGGAGGCCGCATCAACTTCCCGCTCATCGCGCTGCTCCTGCCTGGAGGAGCGCTGGCCCTGCCTGATTCGGCGTGGAGCAGGCGCGCCCTGGCAGGGTTGGCTGCGTTGTGGCTGGGATTCGGCTCGCTGGTCGTAGTGCTCAACGCAGAAGGACCATTTGATCTGGCCGCGAGGATCGGCCAGACGACGGTTCCAGCGCACTTCCTGGCCGGATCAGCGGGGCTGATTGCACTCGGATTGTTTCTCTCGATCATTGCCGCTGGCTGGACCATGCTGAGTCCGGGGTTCCTGGCGGCCTCCCGGTGGGCCGCGGTTGTGCTGGGCATCGCGGCAGTGGCCGTTGCCATGGCGCTGGCACCCCTCTGGCGCGTGGTATCGATTGTCGAAGTGGTGACCGTCGGCCTTACCCTGAGCCTCATCGGGAGCGGGCTCTTCCGGGCTGGACGACTGCTGGGTGTCCGAGGCCGGATCGTCGCGGCCGATGGTTGGCTGGGAGGCCGTCGTCAGCCGGGAAGTACGGCGGCCGAGGCCGACTGGCAGCGCTACGGGTTTGCCGGCGCGATCGCGGTGGCGCTGATCCCGACAGTGACGACGTTGGTGATCGGCACCATCCTGGCCGCCGCGCTGCTGCATCTACCGGCGCGGCGGAGCAACGATGTTTCCCGCGTTCCTCTGCTCGTCATCGGGACGCTGTGCCTGATTCCCGCTGCATGGCTGATTCTGACCGTCACCGGGTCGGTCGCTCCCACCCTCGGCAGCCTGCCTGACGCGCCGCTCTCACCGGCGGCGGAACTGTGGATCGCGCCGTGGCTGCTGGTGGCCGGATGGGTATTGCTGGGCCAGTGGCCGATCCAGTGGCTGGTGCCCGCGCCATCGCTCGCGATAGTCGCAGGCATTGCCCTGCTGGGTATCGGTGCCTTCGGGATTCCGCTCGGGATGCAGGCATTCCAGCCCTGGCTGGCCCCGCTGCTGGTCGGCTCACTCTGGTGGGCTGTTGCCACTCGGCGGATTGGCATGGCGCTCGGTGCGCTGGGACTGTTCGGCGCCCTCGCGGTGCCGGAAACCGGCCGCTGGCTGGTACTGCTGCCCTTCGCTGTGGCGTCGCTGCTCGTGATGCTGGATGCGCGCCCGATCTCGATGAACCGCGCGGCCCTCCGGAAGCTCCTGCTGGTGATCGGCGGCTGCGGCCTCTGGTTTGTACTACTGGCGGGCCTCCGAACTCAGGTGACCTACACCGTGCTCGGCGTGCTGGCGGTGGCTGCGGCTGCAGCATCGGGACCCCAGCCGGTGTCCGATCAATAGATTCTCGCCTTTCGCCGATCACACTTCTCCTGTCTCCCATCTCCCATCTCCTCACTACCCTCGCTCTCGCCAGCCATCCATATTGCCCGGACGATCGCAACGTCCGATCCCGGTCGGCTGAAATCCCTTTCTGGAGTGGCCCGATGCCTTTCACACTGCCTGCCCTGCCATACGACTACAATGCGCTTGAGCCGCACATCGACGAACAGACGATGCGGATCCATCACGACAAGCATCATGCCGCGTACGTCAACAACCTCAATGCCGCGCTGGAACTCCATGCCGCGCTGCAGTCAATGTCGCTTGAAGAGCTCCTCGGCACTATCGACGCCCTGCCCGAGGCCGTTCGCGGACCGGTACGCAACAACGGCGGCGGTCACTGGAACCACACCTTCTTCTGGGAAATCATGGCGCCGGGCGGGGCCAATTCACCCAGCGGCACGCTCGCTGTCGCCATCGACAAGCTCTCGGGCAACCTGGCCGCCTTCAAGGAGGCGTTCAACAAGGCCGGCGTCGGGCGATTCGGCAGCGGCTGGGTCTGGCTCACCGTTGACAAGGCCGGTGCGGTGGCCATCGAGAGCACCCCGAACCAGGACAATCCCTTGATGGCTGGCAAGAAGGCCATTCTCGGCTGCGATGTCTGGGAGCACGCCTACTACCTCAAGTACCAGAACAAGCGGCCCGACTACCTCGCCGCCTGGTGGAACACCGTCAACTGGACCGAGGTCGGCAAGCGGTACGACGCGGCGTAGGGGCGGGTCGGCGACGCGGCCGTCCCGGGGGGGGGGGGGGGCGGCGCCCCCCCCCCGCCCCCCCCCACGAAAAAAAAAAACACCACCCCCCAACCCGACCACGCACGAGAGCGGAC
>JBEPVA010000080.1:0-16281 GCA_041691295.1 Gemmatimonadota bacterium | reverse complement strand
GGACCTGCCCCGTCAAACCACATCCGCGTCAGACAAACCAGGTCCCTCGCTGCGCCCTGGATGAGGTGTCCCCAGCTTGGAAGTGCACCTCATCCCGAGTGACCCCGAGCGTAGCGAGGGGGATCGAGGGACCTGCCGCGTCAAACCACATCCACGTCAGACAAGCCAGGTCTCTCGCTGCGCTCGGGATGAGGTGTCTGACTCGACCCTCGTCCCCGTCCCTTGACTTCTTTCGACAGTTCAATAACCATTAAACCGTGAAGTCACTCTCGACCGAACCCGCTAATCTGGCCGAGGGCCAGTTTGATCTGATCGCCAAGGCGCTGGCGGATCCGCGGCGGATGGCATTGCTGGAATCGATCGGTGAAGCCAAGGAGTGCGCCTGTCAGAAGTTGTTGCGGATGTTTCCGGTCACCAAAGGAACGGTATCGCACCACATGAAGGAACTCAGTCGGGCCGGGTTGATCGACACCGAGCGGGAAGGGCAATTCATCAAGTACCAGGTCCGCCGTAAGGTGCTCAAGGCGTACACCGATGAGTTGATGCGACGGGTGAAGTGTGACGATTGAGCGTGTCCCTTTTTTTTGAAGATAGAGTTTGATGGTTATCTGACTGTTGCGCAGGTGACTGAAATTCCATGGCGATAGAAATAGCCGGTCGAAAACGGCCGGTCTCGAACGATTAACCAAGCTGGATCACCATGCACCGCTGCTCGCACAGCCTTCTGGAGAACACCATGGCGTACCGCTCCTCTGTCATCTCGCTCCTCTCCCTGCTGGCCGGCTGCAGCGCGCCGAAACTCAGCGCGCCGCCCGCTCCCGCCGTCACCGTTGCCACCGTAGCACAGCAGGAGATCACGGAATGGGATGATTTCACCGGCCGGTTCGAGGCGGTGGACGCGGTGGAGATCCGCCCCCGGGTCACCGGCTACATCCAGCGGGTGGCCTTTGCGGAGGGTCACGAGGTTCACAAGGGCGATGTGCTGTTCGAGATCGACCGGCGGCCCTATCAGGCTGACTTCGAACGGGCCAAGGCCGAGCTTGAGCAGGCCAGGACCAGTGCGGCGCAGGCTGGGAGAGATGTCGAGCGTGGCCAGAAGCTGGTCGCGGTCCAGGCCATCTCGAAGGAGGAGTTCGATGGCCGCACCAGCGCCTCGACCAGGGCCACCGCCGCGGTGCAGATCGCCGAGGCGGCGCTGACCACGGCCACCCTGAACCTCGAGTGGACCACGCTGCGCTCACCGATCAGCGGACGGGTGGGCAAGGCAGAGGTGACCGAAGGCAACCTGGTGCAGGCGGGTGGTGCCGGCACGGGGCCGCTGACCACGGTGGTCTCGCTCGATCCGATCTACGTCTCGTTTGAGAGCGACGAGCAGTCCTACCTCAAGTACGCCGCGCTGGCCAGAAACGGCTCGCGTCCCGGCGGCAAGACTCCGGTCCAGATGGGGCTGGCCGATGAACCCGGCGCCTACCCCTACAAGGGCTACATCAACTTCGTCGACAACCGGCTCAACCCCGAGAGCGGCACCATCCGCCTCCGCGCCACCTTCTCCAATGCGGAGCGCCGGTTCACTCCGGGGCTGTATGCCCGGATCAAGCTGCTGGGCAGCGGCCGCTACAAGGCGACCCTGATCCAGGACCGCGCCATCGGAACCGACCAGGACAAGAAATTCGTGATGGTGCTCAAGCCGGACAGCACGGTCGAGTACCGTACCGTGACGGTGGGCCGGATTGCGGATGGGCTTCGGATCGTCCAGTCGGGACTGCAGCCGGGTGAACAGATCGTGATTAACGGCCTCCAGCGGGTCCGGACCGGCTCGAAGGTCGCCGCTTCGGTCGAACCGATGGTCGCCACGGCTCCGGCGGCCAAGCCCGTCTCCAGCAGCACCAACTAACTACTCAGCGACCAGCCGGAGTTCGTTCATGCGCTTTTCCCGCTTCTTCATCGACCGGCCAATCATGGCCGCCGTGCTGTCCATCGTGGTCTTCCTCGCCGGCGTGATCGCGATGGTCGGGCTGCCGATCAGCGAATACCCCGAGGTCGTGCCGCCCTCCATCGTGGTCCGGGCCATCTATCCCGGCGCCAACCCGCGGGTGCTGTCCGAAGCGGTGGCCACCCCGCTCGAGGAATCGATCAACGGCGTCGAGAACATGCTGTACATGAGTTCGCAGGGGACCGCGGACGGTGTGCTGACCCTGACCGTGACTTTCAAGATCGGCACCAACCCGGACCTGGCCCAGGTCCAGATCCAGAACCGGGTCAGCCAGGCGCTGCCCAGGCTGCCGGAGGAAGTGCGCCAGTCGGGTGTGACGACGGTGAAGAGTTCTCCCGACCTCACCATGGTGGTCCACCTGGTCTCACCGGACAACCGCTACGACATGACGTACCTGCGGAACTACGCGGTGCTGCAGGTCAAGGATGTGCTGGCCCGGATCAATGGCGTTGGCCAGGTCAACCTGTTTGGCGGCGGTGACTACGCCATGCGGATCTGGCTCGATCCGACCAAGGTGGCGGCCCGGGGTTTGAACGCCCCCGAGATCATCGCGGCCATCCGGGAACAGAATGTCCAGGTGGCGGCCGGTGTGGTCGGCGGCCCGCCAATGCCGGCCGGGGTCGACTATCAGCTCAGCGTCAACACCCACGGCCGGTTGAGCAACGAGGAAGAATTCGGCGCCATCATCATCAAGGCGGGAGCCAACGGGGAACTGACCCGGCTTCGCGATGTGGCCCGGATCGAGCTGGCCTCGGGCGACTATGCCCTGCGCTCGATGCTGAACAACAAGGAAGCCGTGGCCATGGGCATCTTCCAGTCGCCCGGATCCAACGCCCTGCAGCTCTCGACCAACGTCCGCGCCGCCATGGAAAAGCTCAAGCTCAACTTTCCCGAGGGCGTCGAGTACCGGATCGTGTATGACCCGACCACCAATGTCCGCGACGGCATTCGCGAGGTGGTCAAGACCCTGTTCGAGGCCATCACCCTCGTGGTCATCGTGGTGGTGCTGTTCCTCCAGACCTGGCGGGCCTCGATCATCCCACTGGTGGCCGTGCCGGTCTCGATTGTCGGCACCTTTGCGATCCTGCTGCTGTTCGGCTTCTCGATCAACACCCTGTCGCTGTTCGGCCTGGTGCTGGCTATCGGCATCGTGGTCGACGACGCCATCGTGGTGGTCGAGAACGTCGAACGCAACATCGAGGCCGGTCTCTCGCCGCGGGATGCTTCCCACAAGGCAATGGATGAAGTCAGCGGGCCGATCATCGCGATTGCCCTGGTACTCTGTGCCGTCTTCGTTCCGGTGGCCTTCATGAGCGGCCTGACCGGCCAGTTCTACCGGCAGTTTGCCCTCACCATCGCCTTTTCCACCGTGATTTCCGCCGTCAACTCGCTGACGCTCTCGCCGGCGTTGAGCGCCATCCTGCTCAAGCCACACGGGGCGCCGCCTGACCGCCTGACTCGGATCATCAACGGCTCGCTGGGCTGGCTGTTCCGCCCGTTCAACCGTGCCTTCGGCCGGGCCTCGACCCGTTACGGGCATTTCGTCGAGCGGGTGGTTCATCGCGGCGGCGTGATGCTGGCCATCTATGCCGGCCTGCTGCTGCTCACCGGGTTTGGCTTCACCAAGGTGCCGAGCGGCTTCGTGCCGACCCAGGACAAGCAGTACCTGGTCGCCTTTGCGCAGCTGCCTGACGCGGCCACCCTGGACCGGACCGACTCGGTGATCCGGCAGATGACCGAGATTGGTCTGAAGCAGCCCGGCGTGGCCGGCGCGGTGCAGTTTCCCGGTCTGTCGATCAACGGGTTCGTCAACGCCCCGAACGCCGGCATCGTCTTCTTCCCGCTCAAGCCGTTCGACGAGCGCAAGACCAAAGCGGAGTATGGGCTCAACATTGCTGGGGCGCTCAACCAGAAGCTGGGCGTGATCCAGGGCGCCTTTGTGGCGGTCTTCCCGCCGCCGCCGGTGGCGGGGCTGGGAACGGTCGGTGGCTTCAAGCTGGAGCTCGAGGACCGGGCCGGCCTCGGTGAACAGGCGCTCTACCAGGCCACCCAGGCACTGATTGGCCAGGGCTACCAGACCCAGGAGCTGGCCGGGCTGTTCAGCAGCTTCCAGGTCAACGTGCCGCAGCTCAACGCCAACATCGACCGGGACAAGGTCAAGCGGCAGAGGATTTCGCTGACCGACCTGTTCCAGACCCTGCAGGTCTACCTCGGCTCGGTCTATGTCAACGACTTCAACAAGTTCGGCCGGACCTACCAGGTCATCGTGCAGGCCGACGCGCCATTCCGTGCCACCGCCGACAACGTGACCCAGCTCAAGGTCCGTAACGCCGAGGGTGAGATGGTGCCGCTCGGGTCGGTGCTGACCATCGAACAGGCCCACGGCCCTGACCGCGGCCTGCGCTACAACGCCTACCCCGCGTCGGACATCAACGGTGGCGCGGCACCGGGCTACAGCTCCGGCCAGGCCGAGGCGGCCATCGAACGGCTGGCTGCGGCCACACTGCCCAACGGCATCGAACTCGAATGGACCGACCTGACCTATCAGCAGAAGCTGGCCGGCAGCACGGCCCTGCTGGTGTTCCCGCTCTGCGTCATCCTCGCCTTCCTGGTGCTGGCAGCGCAGTACGAGAGCTGGTCGCTGCCGCTGGCGGTGATCCTGATCGTGCCGATGTGCCTGCTGAGCGCCATCGGCGGCGTGTGGCTCACCCATGGCGACAACAACATCTTCACCCAGATCGGGTTCCTGGTGCTGATGGGGCTGGCCTGCAAGAACGCCATCCTGATCGTCGAATTTGCCCGCGAGCTGCAGATGGCGGGCGCCGACCCGGTGCACGCCGCGCTCGAGGCCTGCCGGATCCGGCTCCGGCCGATCCTGATGACCTCGCTGGCCTTCATCATGGGGGTGCTGCCGCTGGTTTTCTCGACCGGCGCCGGCGCCGAGATGCGGCACGCCATGGGGGTGGCGGTGTTCTCCGGCATGCTCGGGGTCACCGTCTTCGGGCTGGCGCTGACACCGGTGTTCTATGTGGTCATCCAGACCCTGGTCGCGAAACGGGCTCCGGTCATCGTGATCGAAAAACCGGAGCTGAGTGGTGAGGAGGTGGTCCGTGCGTAAGGAATTTCTGATGTCCATCGCACTCAGCGCGGTCGGCAGTGGCGCGCTGGCTGCGCAGACCCCGGTAGTGCAATCCGTCGAGGCCGCGGGTCCGTCGGCGGATGCTTCCCCATGGGAGCCGCTGGGCGATACGACCCTGACCCGGCTGATCGATGAGGTCATCCATTCCAACCTCGACGTCCAGGCCGCCGCGGCCCGAGTGCGCGGTGCCCGCGCCGCCCGCTTGTCCGCCACCCTGGATTTCGCGCCGACGGTGACTGTCGCCGGCGGCTACACCCGGCAGCAGCTGTCACCGGCGGCTTTTCCGGGCTCGACTCCGGGCGTGTCCTTTCCCGATCAGGACATCTGGGATGCCGGGTTTGACGCCTCCTGGGAAATCGACCTGTTCGGCCGGATCCGAAAGAACGTCCGGGCCCAGGGGCAGTTCGTGCAGGCCGCGGAGCAGGATCTTCGTGATGCCCAGGTCACCCTGTCGGCGGAAGTGGCCCGGTCGTATTTCGAATTGCGGGGGGCGCAGGAGCGGCTGGCAGTGGCGGTCCGCAACGCCGACAACCAGCATCACACCTTTGACGTGACCCAGCAGCGCCTCGACGCCGGCAGCGGCACCGCCTTCGACACCGAGCGGGCACGGGCCCAGTTGAACTCGACCCTGGCCTCGATTCCGCTGCTGGAGTCGCAGGTGGCCGCGGCCCAGTACCGGATCGGGGTCCTGGTCGGGCGTTCGCCGGCCCAACTCGCCATCGAACTCAAGGACTCCGCTCCGCTGCCGGTGCCTCCGGCGGCGTCCAGTGATCTGCCGATTGACTCACTGGTGCTTGGCCGGCCTGATGTGGCGGCCGCGGAACGTGAACTGGCAGCCAGGAAGTCGCTCATCGGTTCGGCCAGGAGCGGCTACCTGCCCACCCTGTCGGTCGGGGGCGGTGCCGGGTACACCGCCGATGCGTTCAATCACCTCGGCGACAATGGCACCTTCCGCTATGCGGTTGGCCCGGTGCTGTCGTGGCCGGCGCTCAACCTTGGCCGGGTCAAGGCACAGGTCAACGCCAGCCGCGCCGCCGCCGATGAAACGCAAGCCAGGTACACGCTCACGCTGCTGACGGCCGAGGAGGAGGTCAACGGGGCGCTGGTGCGCTACCGCACCGCCCTGGTGCGGGCCGATCGGCTGGCGGATGCGGCGACGTCGAGCACCAAGGCTGCCGACCTGGCGCGGCTGCGGTTTTCAGAGGGAGTCACCGATTTCCTGCAGGTGCTGGACGCGGAGCGGACCGAGCTTGATGCTGAGAGCCAGCTGGTGCAGGGAAGGACCGATGCGGCCACGGCCTATGCGGCGCTGGTGAAGGCGCTGGGTGGTCGGAGGCCATAAGCCGTAAGCCGTAAGCCATAAGCGCGTCGCTCGGGATGAGGTGCTGCTACTTGTGCCCCAGCTTGATGGTCCCGCTGCCCGTCTCGATCCGGATCTCTCCCGAGCCATCACCCACCCGGGCTCGGAGCTCTCCCTCATCCTTGCGGAGCAACTGGACCGGGAATCCGATATCGATGCCGTCGTCGCTGCTGCTCTCGAGGTCGAGGGTGCCGGCAAAATCGGTGGGAATGGTCAGACCGACGTCGCCGGAGCCGGTTTCCACATTCACCGATGACAGCTTGCCGCTGAAGGCCGCGGTCACGTTGCCGCTGCCAGTATCCAGCGAGACATCCGGACTTGACCCGGTTACGATCTCGATATCGCCGGAACCGGTGTCCAGGTGAATCCGGTCGCTGGTCACCTCGGTGAGGCGGATATCACCCGAGCCGGTGTCGATCTTGAGCTGGCCGCCCGACTGTTCCCGAACCTTCACGTTACCCGACCCGGTGTCGATCTTGAGCTCGCCGGTGGTTTTCTCCGCGATCACCTCTCCCGAGCCGGTGTCGATGTCCAGGTTGCCCTTGACCCCGGTGGACGACACGTTGCCGTCGCCGGTGGAGACCTGAATCGTGCCATTCACGTCGGTGACCGTGACCTCACCGACGGCAAGGTGCAGGTCGACCGAGGTTCCCGGTGCCACACTGACCTTGAGGTCGGCGTGGGCTTCCAGTCCACTGCCCGAACCGTGGATCTCGATCCGGTGACCACGGTCGCTTCGGTCGCTGTCAAAGTAGCCATCGTCATCGACCCGGACATCACTGGACGAACCGCGTCCCATTGCCGGATAGACTATCCGGTCATCGGGATAGAGCACCCGGAGGGCCTCCCGGTTGCCGTGGGCTCCGGTTTCCACGGTCAGCTTGGCCGCATCGGCCCCTACCGAGTTCACCTGGACAGTCGTGGTTGAGCCACTGCCGGCAACCACGGTGAGCTGGCCGGCCAGGTTGTAGACCGCGATCCGATTGCCGCTGAGGGAATAGCTCTTGGTCTGGGCGAGGGCGCTGCTGGTGAGGAACAGTGGCGCGCAGAGGCCTGTGAGCAGGGCGGCGCCGATCAGTCGGTGCTGGAACACGTGAAACAGCTCCTGGCTTGGGTTCGGCACTTGGACGGGGCAGGGGGCGGGATGGTTGCCGGGGGCTGGTCACCCCGGCCCACGGCCGGATAAACTCCGCCACTTCGTTGGGAGTCAGCCCTGTCGGATCCGATTGCCACTTTGCGTCAGTCCCTCGCCGCGTCCTACCCTCTTGAGCGTGAGCTCGGCCGAGGCGGGATGGCAACCGTGTACCTGGCCCGGGATCTTAAACATGACCGGCTGGTGGCGGTCAAGATGCTTCGGCCTGGCCTGGCCGTCGCGATCGGCCCCGAGCGTTTCCGTCGGGAGCTCGCGGTAGCCGCACGGTTGCAGCATCCCAACATCCTTCCGGTCTTCGACTCGGGCGAGGTCGGCAGTCGGGACTCGGGAGTCGGAGGTGCGGCCGCCTCCGCTTCCGACTTCCGTCCCATGACGCTGTTCTACGTCATGCCCTTCATCACCGGCGAATCGCTGCGGCAGCGGCTTGATCGCGATCGCTGGCTGCCGGTGGACGAGGTGACCCGTCTGCTCACCGGGATCGCCGCCGGCCTGGCCCACGCCCACGCTCACGGCGTCGTGCACCGCGATATCAATCCGGAAAACATCCTGCTGCAGGACGGGGTGCCCCTGCTGTCCGATTTCGGGATCGCCAGGGCGTCGGCGGAAACGGTCGGGGAACAGCTGACGGAGGTCGGGCTCGCCCTTGGTACCCCGATCTACATGAGTCCCGAACAGGCCTCCGCGGGCTACGAGGCGGTTGACGGGCGGAGTGACATCTACAGTCTCGGTTGCGTGGTCTACGAGATGCTGGCAGGCGGGCCGCCATTCGCCGGTGCCACCGCAGCCGCCATCCTGGCACGGCACTGCGTGGACGCCGTTCCCCCGATCAGGACGGTGCGGCCGGACATACCGGAGCGGGTGGCCCTGGCGGTGAATCGTGCCCTGGCCAAGCGGGCCGTCGATCGCTGGCGGACGGTGGGAGAATTCGTTGGTGCGCTCCGTCCCGACACGCCGATGCCGATCGATTCCTCAGGCTCCCCGGCGCCACGACTCTCTCTCGCGATCCTGCCGTTCGAGAACCTCAGTTCCGAGCCCGACAGCGATTATTTCGGCGATGGTCTGGCCGAGGAGCTGACGACGGTCTTTGCGCCGATTTGCGGGCTCAACCTGGCCAGCCAAGGCGCCGCCTTTGCGCTCAAGGACCGAAAGATCGACCCGCGGGTCGCGGCCCAGCGCCTGGGAGTGCGAACGGTGCTCGAAGGGAGTGGCGCAAGGCGGGCAACCGGCTGCGGATCACGGCTGCCCTCACCGATGCCGGCACCGGCTTCGAACTCTGGTCCGACCGGTTCGACCGGCAGCTCGATGACATCTTTGCCCTGCAGGACGAACTGGCCAGCACCATTGCCCGGGCGCTGGCCGACCGGTTCGCCGAACCGGTGACCGCGGCCCCGCTGCAGCCCGGCACTCGCAGTCCGCAGGCGTATGACGCCAATCTGCGCGGTGAGTATCTCTGGCTCCGGGCCATTCAACAGGGGGAAGGGCTGATGCAGGCCCGGGCCGCGTTCGCGGAGGCCCTGCGTCACGACCCCGACTACCCGCTCGCCATCGAGCGGTACGCCGACACCTTTTCGGTCGCGGCCATCCGAGGCCTGGAGCCGTGGGATCCCTGCTGGGCCCGCTACTGGGAGCTCAACGAGCGGTCGTTGAGGCTCGATCCGGACCTGAGCAATGCGCTGGTCTCGCGCGGGGTCGCCATACTCTGGATCAAGGATCAGGTCGTGGAGGCCGGGCAGGATCTTCAGCGGGCGGTCATGCGCTCTCCCGCCAGCGCTGAATGCCAGCGGCACTACGGGGCCTGGCTCAAGATGATGGGGCGATTGGAGGAGGCGGAGACCCGGATGCAGGAGGCGGTGCGGCTGGAACCGGAGATTGCCTTTGTCCGGAGCGGCATGGCCGACATTCTGATTGCGCGTGGCAAGCTGGCCGAGTCGTTGCCCCATCTGCGCCTGGCCCTGGCGCTCGACCCCAATTACGACGCTGCCCTGGAGCGGCTCTGACGGGTCTACCGCGGGCTGGAACGATACGACGATGCCATCGACGCCCGTCGCCGTCAGCTCGAGGCCCGCAAGTCGACTGACCGGGCCGGCCAGCTGGTCGCGGGTTTCCGGGCCTCAGGGTACCTGGTGGCGTGGGAGCGGGATCGACGCCGCGAACTGGCGCAGTGGACCGAGCGGGGCGCGGCTCTCGAGCCGGTCAAAGAGTTGCAGACGGCCAATCCAGTATCGGATCGCCTGGTGATCCTGAACGCCGATCTGGGCGACTGGTCTGGCGCGATGGACTGGATCATCGCCGGCCATGCCCGGCGCCCCGGCCGATTGCGCCGGGTGCTGACGGACCTGCCATTCGACCGGCGGAATCTGTCCGGGGACCCACGATACCGGCCATTGATCGAGCTGGCCGGTCTGCTGGAATTGCTGGCGGAACAAAAAATCAGAGTGTGAGGTGGCGGCTCTTGAGCCGGCTCTCGGCGTGGCGGGCGCAGAGCTGCGACAAGGCTTGATCGGGCCTGGCGGCCCCGCCCGACTCGACGAGGCCGACGATGTCGGCACTGGAATCGTCCGGCGGCTGAATCATGACGAAGACCAGGCCTCGTCCCCGGCCGTGGACCCAGCGCAGCAGGTCAGACCATTCGGCTGAGTCAGCCGGCGGGCGCACCGCAGTGACCAGCGGGATTGCCGCCGCCGAGATCGGGCCGCTGGCCAGCCTCAGGTCGAGCGCATCGGCCAGGTCCGCCCATCCGGACCAGGAATCCATCGGCCGCAATTCGGTGAACTGCCACCCCGAGCTCCTGACCAGGTCGATCAGCGAATCCATGATGACGCGGTCAGAGGCCGGGATCGCGTCGCTGCTGCGCGACAGCGGAATTCCTCCATGCTCGGCGAACCAGCGTTCGGACGCGCCGAGCTGATCGGGCCGCCCGCCGGCCAGGGCCGCGAACCGTCGGGTGATCCGGATGTGATCGTCTGCCTCGAGCTGCTGCTCGAGCGACGCCGTGCTCTGACCCGCCCCTTCGAACGCGACTTCGGCGGCGGCGTACCGGCCGGCCGCGAGCAGGACCTGTCCCCGGAGAAACAGGGTTTCTGGTCCCGGCTCGAGCGCAAAGGCGCGATCCAGCGCCAGGAGCGCGCGGGCGTACTCCCCGAGCCGGAACGCGGCCCGGCCCACCTCGTGCCAGACCAGCGCAAAATCGGGCTCGGTGGCAATGGCCCGCTCGAGCTCGACCAGCCCTTCGCGGTGCCGGCCCTGCCCGCCCATTGCGGCCCCGGCCAGTGTAAGCGCCAGCGCCGAGCGCCCGCCCCGGGACTCGACCTCGTGAGCCAGTTCAAGTGCGGCATCCCAGCGTCCCTCGACCGACAGCAGTTCGAACCACTCGATCCAGCCGGCATCGAGTCCAGGCTGCTGGGCTAAAGCGGCCCGGTAGGCTTCCTCCGCCTCCGAGCCGCGACCCTCCTGGGCCAAGTGGCGCGGACGCGCCAGCGACCGCTCTTCGGGTCCCGCATCGAACACCTCGTGGGCTCGGTTGCCGATCATTTGCCAACATACCCGCCAGACTGGCCGCCGCCAGTAGCAGAACTCATGCGGCTTGGCGCTCCGGCGGGGGCGGCGTACTTTTCCGCTCCTTCCTCCTGTCGGACGTGCCATGGATGCCGCATTCTCGCGCCGAGAGCGCGATCGTTGTCTCGCCGAGCTGTCAGAGTTCCTCGCTATTCCCAGCATCAGCGCCTTGCCGGCTCATGCCGCTGACTGCCGCCGGGCCGCGGACTGGCTGGTCAGGCAGTTCCGTCGGCTGGGCTGCGTGCGGGTCGACCTGATCGAGGGCAGGGGCCACCCGGTGGTCTGGGCCGAGAGTCCGCGGGTGCCCGGGGCGCCGACGCTGCTGATCTATGGCCACTACGACGTGCAGCCGGTCGATCCGCTCGACGAATGGAAGACACCGCCGTTTGCCCCGACCGTGCGCGATGGCAAGCTGTTTGCCCGGGGCTCAGCCGATGACAAGGGCCAGGTCTACTGCCTGCTCAAGGCCTACGAAGCCACGCTGGAGGACGGCGCGACACCGCCGCTCAACGTGAACTTCCTCATCGAGGGCGAAGAGGAATGCGGCGGCCACGTCATCGATGACCTGCTGACCAGCGAGCCGGAGCGGACACACGCGGATGCCGTCCTGGTCTGCGACATGTCGTACTATGCCCCCGGCATTCCGGCGGTCTACACCGCGCTTCGTGGCATGTGCTACGCCGAAATATCGGTGCGCACCCTGGAGCGCGACCTGCATTCGGGGACCTATGGCGGCGTGGCGCCCAACGCGGTCGAGACCCTGGTCCGGCTGCTGGCTGATCTGAAAAGCAAGGACGGCAGGATCCGGATTCCCGGCATCTATGACGAGGTCGAGCCGCCGACGGCGGCCGAGCGCAAGGCGTGGAAGCAGCTGCCGTTCAAGGAAAAGCAGTTCCTGAAGGAGGAGGTCACTGGCAAGGCATTGACCGGAATCCAGCGCTACTCGGTGTTTGAACGGACCTGGGCGCTGCCGACCTTCGAGATTCACGGCATTCGCGGCGGATTCGTCGGTGAAGGCGCCAAGACTGTCATTCCCGCGGCGGCCACCGCCAAGGTCAGTCTCCGGCTGGTGCCGGGCCTCACCCTGAAATGGGTGCAGCGGGCGCTGGAGCGGGCAGTCAAGGCGGCCGCACCAAAGTGGGCCTCCGTGGAGGTCAAACTGCTGCACGGCAGCGATCCGGTGCAGGTCGATGTCGATGCACCCGCGTTCCAGGTTCTCGACCGGGCCTTCAAGGAGGTCACCGGCCGGACGGCGGTGCCGATCCGGGCAGGCGGTTCGATTCCGATCGTGCCGCAGCTTGGCATGACCGGCGCGCCGGTGATTCTGAGCGGGATCGGTCTGCCCGATGACGGACTTCACTCACCGAACGAGAAGCTGGACCTGGATCAGTTGTGGGAGGGGATCGATGTGTTCGGGCGGTTCCTGGAGCTGATGGGCGAGCGGACTACTGGGCTTCCTCCTCGCGGATGATCTTGACGCCACCGGAGTAGCGGGACTCGGTGCGGGCTTGCAGCTCGTCGATGCCGACCACGGCCCGTACCGAGGCAATGACCCCGGCCACCACATCCTCGGCCCAGTAGGCATCAGGACGATCGGCCGGCGGCAGCTTGTCCGAGGCCGACTCCAGGTACCGGATGGCCGTCGTGTTCCACTCGGACTGCGCTCCCGGCACCAGGGCCCAGCTGGCCGTGCTCTTGAGCTCCATCTCGCTCTGCGCCGACAATTCCTTTTCCAGCCCGCTCGATACTGCCGACGAGGCCAGCCGCTGCGCCAGCAGCGTCAGCACCGCGGCCCGCTCGCTTTCCTGGGGTTCTGGCAGCGGAGCGAGATAGTGGCGCTGATCGGCGACCATCTCACCCAGGCGGATGCAGACGGCACGCACCGCCGGCGCCAGCGGCGCCGGCAGCTCTCTGGCCCAGCTGGCCGCGGCCGCCAGGATCTGGCGGACCTTCTCATCGGCCTGGACTTCAAGACGCTTCGGATCGAGCGGTTCAGACATGCTCTCAGGATGGCGGATTGCCACTCCAAAGGCAACGGGCACGCTGCCCGGACGCTCCAGCTTCAGTACACATCTGTGCGATTTCGGTCAACCCTTGGTCAGTTTCGAGGCCCCCGCCGCATCCGTGCCGGATCGGGCCGGCCATACCGTTCTTCGGCCCAGGGCTCCCCACGCATGTGGTACCCGTTCTCTTCCCAGAATCCCGGGTAGTCCTCAGGCATGAACTCGATGCCGGTGATCCACTTGGCGCTCTTCCAGAGATACAGGTGCGGCACGAGCAGGCGGACCGGGCCGCCATGCTCTGGAGGAAGCGGTTCCCCGTTGTGCCTGAGGGCCAGCAGGTTGCCGGGTGCCAGGAAATCGGCCAGCGGCAGATTGGTGCTGTAGTCCGGGGCCGCATGGATCATCACGTAGCGCGCGCCGGGCTTGAGAGTCACCCGCTCCATCAGCGAGCTGACGGGAATTCCCTCGAAGACGTTATCGAACCGGCTCCAGCGGGTGACGCAGTGGATATCACACAGCGTTTCGGCGTGGGGCAGCGCATTGAACCCGGCCCAGTCGAGGCTCAGTGGCTGTTCGACGGCGCCGCTGATGTCGAGCCGCCAGCTCGTCAGGTCCACGCGCGGCACCATGCCGTAGTGAAGCACCGGCCATTTCTGGGTGACCACCTGGCCCGGAGGCAGGCGGTTGCGATCGGTGGGTCGGATGTCGAGTGGGGTGGACAGGATGGCACCTCCAGAAGCGGTTTCCAGTGTGTGAGTAACGCTTCGGCAGATTCTACGGTTCCATCGGCGCAACCATGAACTGAGCCAGCTCGGGATCCGCCGTAACCGGATTGCGATTGAACACGCCGGCCATCGACGCGATCGTGGCCTCCCTGACCGCCTGCCACAGCCTGTCCCTACCCAGCCCAACCTGCCGCCCGGCGAGCACCAGTTCCCGCTCGACCGACGTCATGTCCACTCCCTCGATGCCGCAGGCCACGATCTGGTCAAAGGCCCGGAGGTCGGGATGCACATTGAGGGCAAAGCCGTGCAGAGTGACCCATTGCCGCACGTGAACACCGAGACTGGCAATCTTCCGGCCTTCGGTCCAGACCCCAGTTTTGCCTGCGACTCTGGTTCCGGCGAGATCCAACCGACTGAGTGCCTGGATCAATCCTTCCTCAAGCTGGCGCAGGTACCAGTGCAGGTCCTGCTTGTGGGTGGTCAGGTCGAGAATGGGGTAGCCCACCAGCTGCCCCGGACCATGCCAGGTCACGTCACCGCCACGCTCGACTTTGACTACCTCGGTCCCACGCTGTCGCAGTCCTTCAGCCGAAATAGGCAGGCTGCCAGGCCTGGTGCCGCGGCCCATCGTGATGACCGGTTCGTGTTCGACCAGGAGCAATAGGTCCTGGCTGATGGCCCGGATACGGCGCCGCTCGACCAGGCTGCGCTGCAGGGCGAGCACGGCACGATACGGTCGGCGGCCGAGGTCGAGGATACCGAGTTCGGTCACGGAGTCGCGGCCCGACGCCGGGCCAGCCAGGCCATGAGCAGGCAGAGGACAGCACAGATCGACGCCAGTCCGAGCAGTCCGCTGGGGCCGATGAAGTGATCGGTGGGAACGGTGGTGACGAGTGCCAGCGCCACGGTGGAAAAGCTTGCCACGATGGCCAGACCGCCACGGCGATAGTACGACTTGATCGGGGCCATGAGCGCATATGCCGCGAGGCCGGCGATGGCGGGCCCGCCAACGCTGGCAAAGATCAGCAACCCGCCGCCCGGCCCCCAGTTGCCCGCCGGGGTGGACTGGCCGACCCCGAGTTGCAGGGTCCGTACCCCCCACAGCGTGACGGCAATGAGACCGGTACCGAACAACACGGCAAAGGCCACGCTGGAGAGCGCCAGCCCGACCTGGGAGACCGCGGGAGAGTCGTCGAGGGGGGAGCGAACAGCCATGACAGGTACCGCGTACCGCGTGCCGCGCCCCGATTCTCATCGCGGAACGCGGAACGCGGCACCCTTAGATGTGAATGACCTTGCCCATCGAGTCGAGCGCAGCCTCAGCAATGGCTTCGGATAGCGTCGGGTGGGCATGGATGGCCAGATCGACCTCCTCCACCGTGTACTCGTTCTCGCGGGCCACCACCAGCTCGTGAATCATTTCGGAGGCGTGACCACCGACAATATGCGCGCCGAGGATTTCACCGTACTTCTTGTCGCGAATGATCTTGACGAAACCTTCGGTCTCGTTGGTGGCCCGGGCCCTGCCGTTGGCGCTGAACGGGAACCGGCCGACCTGGTAGTCGAGCTTCTGCTCCTTGCACTGTTCCTCTGTCAGGCCGATGCTGGCCACTTCGGGGTGACAATAGGTCACGCTGGGCACGTTGTCGTACCGGATCGGATGCGGGTGCTGTCCGGCCAGCAGCTCGGCCACCACCACGCCTTCGCGGCTGCCCTTGTGGGCCAGCATCGGCGGCCCGGACACATCCCCGATGGCGTAGACCCCGGGTGCGGTGGTCTCGAGCGTCTTGAGATCGACCTTGATGAAGCCGCGATCGGTGAGCTGAACGCCGGCTTCCTTGAACCCCATATTCTCGGTGTTGATCGCTCGGCCCGCCGCCATCAGCACTCGCTCGGCTTCCACCGTTTCGGTCTTGCCGCCGGCCTCGACCGTAAGGGTGACCCTGTCCTTCGCGATCACGGCCTTGGTCACCTTGGCGCCGGCAAGGGTCTGGATGCCGCGCTTGCGGAACGCCTTGGTAATGGCGTCGGATGATTCGGCGTCCTCCAGCGGCAGGATCCGCGGCATGGCCTCGATCAGCGTGACCTTGGAGCCGAAGGCGTTGAAGATGTCGGCGAATTCGCACCCGACCGCGCCGGCGCCAACGATCGCGATGCTGGCCGGGGCCTTTTCCAGGAACAGCGCTTCATCGGAGCTGATCACCGTGGTACCATTGAGCTCGAGCCCGATCTGGGGAATGCCCTTGACCCGGGTGCCGGTGGCCAGGATGATCCCCTTCTTTGCCTCGTGGATATCGCCGCCCACCTTGATCTTCCGGCCGGGAAGCAGGCTGCCGGTGCCTTTGATGACGGT
>JBEPVA010000079.1:0-16478 GCA_041691295.1 Gemmatimonadota bacterium | reverse complement strand
GGTCAGGATCGATCGACGCGGCGGCCGGGGCGCCAAGCAGCGAACCGGCCCTGGTGACCTGCCAGTTGAGCCGGCAGCTCTGGCAGCCGGCGAGGTGGGCTTCGAAATCAGCGGGAATCGGCACCCGGCCAAGCGCCAGGTCCGGCATCCGATCCAGCATGTCATCGCAGCTGTTCATTCGATCAGTCCCTTCAGTGCCTTGACCGCGTGGTGAAAGTGGACTCGAGCTGCTCCGGGAGTGGTGCCCAGCACCGTGGCGATGTCCTTGTATTCGGTGCCCTGCTGCGCCCGGAGCAGAAAGACCTCACGCTGCAACCGCGGCAGCTTCTGCAGCCCGACCTGGATCCGCTCGGCCATCTCGTCAGCGACCACCCGCCCCACCGGATCGGCGGGATCCCGAATATCCCGGTCCTCAATCGAAATGACAGTCCGCCCCTTCCGCTTGCGGTGTTCGTCCTTGAGGAGGTTGCCACCGATGGTGAGCAGCCAGCTGCGGAAGGAGGCTTCGCCGCGCCACGAATCAATGCGGCGGAAGGCCCGGAACAGCGCTTCCTGGACGAGATCTTCGACTTCGGAAGGAAAGGCCCCCGCCCCCGCCAGAAATCGCGCCAGCATCGGTGCGTGGCGCCGCACCAGTTCAGCCGCTGACCGCTCATCACCGGTCCGGTATGCCTGAACGAGTCGGGCGTCCGTCTCATCGGTCAGGCCTGGGAGGGGGATCATCGCCAGCCCGGAGACTCGATCTGGCCCCGCCTGTTAAGGAGACTGACCGGGTTGACCGGGGACAGGGCAGCCCCTAACTTCTGGCCGAACGAACGTTCGGACGAGATATGAATCCGTTTGACCAGCGGCTCCAGTACCTGCTCGCCACGGCCTCGCGAACCTACGCCGAGCGCGGTTTTCACGCGACCTCGATGCGGGACCTTTCGGCTGCCAGCGGGATGAGCCTGGCCGGGATCTACCATTATGTCCGCAGCAAGCAGGAACTGTTGGGACTGATCCAGGACCGCTGTTTTGCCGAGGTGTCCGCCGGCGCACACACGGCCGTCGATGCCGCCAGCGGCGCGGAGGCTCGCCTGCGTGCCTTCATCCACCACCATGTGGTTTATTTCACCGGCCATATGGACGAAATGAAGGTGCTGGCGCACGAGGAGGCCCAGCTCGCCGGGGCCATGCGGGCCCAGGTAAGGCGTCGCAAGAAGGAATACGTCACCCTGCTCAGCGGACTGCTGGCCGCGGTCGAACGGCCCACCGTAGATTCCAAGGTAGCGGCCTACGCATTGTTCGGCATGATCAACTGGATCTACACCTGGTATCAGCCCGGCGGGAACATCCCGCCCGCCGAGCTGGCGGACCAGCTGACGGAGCTGTTCCTCGGCGGCTACATCCGGGGCGATGGTCGGCTGATTCCCAAGAGGACATCATGATTGAAGCGTTCATCACAGCAGCGGTGAGAACTCCGATCGGACGGGCCGGCGGAATGCTGGCTGACGTTCGCCCCGACGACCTGGCCGCCATCGCCATTCGCGGAGTCATGGCTCGGAGCGGCCTGGCCGGCGACAGCATCGACGATGTGATCCTCGGCTGCGCCAATCAGGCCGGCGAGGACAACCGCAATGTGGCTCGGATGGCCCTGCTGCTGGCGGGGCTGCCGGTGACGGTACCGGGGCAGACCGTCAATCGCCTGTGCGGCTCCGGACTACAGGCGGTGATTGCCGCCACCCACGCCATCCGTTCCGGCGAGGGAGATCGCTTCATTGCGGGCGGCGTGGAGAGCATGACCCGGGCACCCTACGTGATGCTGAAATCGGGCTCGGCCTGGAATCGGACACCGCCAGCCATGGCGGATACCACGGTCGGCTGGCGCTTCACCAATCCCAGGATGCCGGCGGAGTGGATAATTTCGCTGGGTGAGACGGCGGAAAAGGTCGCCCGGCAGTACGGAATCACTCGCGAAATGCAGGATGCCTTTGCGGTCGAGAGCCAGCACCGGGCCGGGGCCGCAATCAAGGCTGGGCACTTCAAGGACGAGATCGTCCCGGTCGACGTGCCAGACAAGGGGGATACCACCAAACGCCTTGACCAGGATGAGCCTCCCCGCCCCGACGTGACGATGGAGGCGCTGGCCAGGATGAAGCCGGCTTTTACCAAGGATGGCACGGTGACCGCCGCTACCTCCAGCGGAATCAATGATGGCGCTTCGGCGCTCTCGATCCTGAGCGCCGCCGCGGTCCAGGCGCAGGGCGCCACTCCGATCGCACGGATCGTGGCGACCGCAGTGGCCGGGGTCGATCCGTCGGTGATGGGCCTGGGACCGATCCCCGCCGTTACCAAGGTCCTGGCTCGCTCGGGAATCAACGCCAGCCAGCTCGACCTCATCGAGCTCAACGAAGCTTTTGCCTCTCAGGCATTGGCCTGCATCAAGGATCTCAATCTCGACCCGGGCAAGGTCAACGTTTCCGGCGGCGCCATTGCCCTGGGCCACCCGCTCGGAAGCAGCGGCGCCCGGATCCTGACCACGCTGGTCCACGGGCTGCGGCGCACGGGAGGCCGGTTCGGGGTGGCGTCGATGTGTATCGGTGTAGGCCAGGGCATCGCGGTCGTGGTGGAGCGGGTCGGGAGTTGATGGCCCGGCGCGATCCGCGGGAACCGGGGGCGCAGATCATCGCGCATCGCGGCGCATCAGGATCGAAGCCCGAGAATTCGCTCGCGGCATTCCATCACGCCCGGGTACTGGGCGCCGATGCGGTCGAGCTGGATATACATGCCACACGGGACGGGGTGCTGCTGGTGCACCACGATGCGGTGGTGCCTGGCATCGGTCTTATCCCGCACCACTCTGCCGCAGAGCTGTCCCGATACCGACTGGCCAACGGCGAAGCGCTGCCGACGCTGTCTGCCGCCCTGGACGCCGCCACCGGTCTTGATGTCTGGGTCGAAGTCAAGACGCTGCCCCCCTCGTCCGATTCGGTGCTGCTCGAACTGCTCGATCGCGGCCCGACTCCCGAGTGCTATGCGGTCCATGGGTTCGACCACCGGATCATCACCCGGCTCGGGCGGTTGCGGCCGGCTCTCAAGCGCGGAGCACTGCTGGCCAGCTATCTGGTCGATACGGTGGCGGCGGTGCGTGAAACCGGAGCCGCCACGGTCTGGCAGGAATCCCATCTGATCGACGAACTGCTGGTCCAGACCCTCCACCTGTCAGGCCTCTCGGTCGTTGCCTGGACGGTGAACGATGACGCGGAAGCGGCTCGGCTGATCGGGATCGGGGTCGATGGACTCTGCGGTAATTTCCCCGATCGACTGTTGAGCGTCCGGCTGGAATACGCCGGGTAATGGCGGAGTTTCAGTCGATTGAAACGTCAAACAGGAATGGCCGTACGGGTCACACTTCCCAGCACACATTCGTTGCCATATCGCGGGCCGGATCGTTCAATTCCGCGAATTGACATTCGCCTCAACCCGGAGTGTCCAGTTGCCGCAGTCACGTTCGCTGCTGTTCGGAATCGTCGCCATCCAACTGGCGGGATGCGCCGGCGGCGCCAGGCCCAATACCGGCGCCACTCCGGTGGCCAATCCCTCCGATTCGATTAGCGCACTCCGGTCACAGTATGCATCGACTTACCATCGCAAGGACAATCCGCCGGTCCTGATCAGGAATGCCACGATCCTGACGGCCGCCGGCCCGGAGCAGACTGGCGCGTCGATCCTGATCAAGGACGGCAAGGTTGTGGCGGTGGGCAACAACCTCATCGCTCCCGATGATGCGGTCACCGTCGACGGCACCGGCAAGTATGTGACGCCAGGTATCATCGACGTCCACAGTCACATCGGGGTGTACTCCGCACCCGGAACGTTTGCCGAGAGCGATGGCAACGAGGCCACCAGTCCCGTGACCGCCCAAGTCTGGGCCGAGCACTCATTCTGGCCGCAGGACCCGCAGATCCCGCTGGCCATCGCCGGTGGGGTGACGGTAATCCAGGCCCTGCCCGGCTCGGCCAATCTGATTGGCGGCCGCTCGGCGGTGCTGAGGCTGGTCCCGTCACGCAGCGTCCAGGAAATGAAATATCCCGGCGCCCCCTACGGCCTCAAGATGGCCTGCGGCGAGAACCCCAAGCGGGTCTACCAGACCAGCGGCCCCTCCACCCGTATGGGCAACATGGCCGGGTATCGTGCGGCGTTTATCGACGCCGAGCGGTACCGGCGAGACTGGGATCGCTGGCTCAAGGACAAGAAGGGAGATCCGCCGAGTCGTGACCTCAAGCTCGAGACCCTGGCCGATGTGCTGCGCGGCAGGATCCTGGTGCACAACCATTGCTACCGGGCCGACGAGATGCAGCAGATGATCGACCTGAGCTAGGAGTTCGGGTTCCACATCCTCACGTTTCATCACGCCGTCGAGGCCTACAAGATCGCTGACGTGCTGGCGCGCGAAGGGGTGGCGGCCGCAATGTGGGCCGACTGGTGCTGTTTCAAGATGGAGGCGTTCGATGCGGTTCCCCAGAATGCGGCGCTGGTTCAGCAGGCTGGCGCCCGGGCCATCATTCACTCCGACGACGCGATCGGGATTCAGCGACTGAACGAGGAAGCTGGCAAAGCCATGGCCGCTGGCAACCAGTCCGGGGTGCCGATCACGCGCGAGCAGGCCATTCGCTGGATCACGGCGAATCCCGCCTGGGCACTCGGTATCGACTCGCTCACCGGGACGCTCGAACCAGGCAAGGCGGCCGACGTGGTACTCTGGTCCGGCGATCCCTTCTCGGTGTACAGCAAGGCCGAGCAGGTCTACAACGACGGCTGGCTGGTGTATGACCGGCATGATCCGAAGCACCAGCCCAGCACCGATTTCAATGTCGGGATTACCGAACCGGGAGTCGGACAATGAGCGGGACAAGCGGACAGGCTGGCAGGCGGGCTGATCGGCGGCCTGACGGACCGACGGACCGTCGGATGCAGGCCGTGGCGAACATGGTTGGCGTGGCAGCGTTGATTGCGCTTTGCTCCGGCACGAGCGTCGGCCAGGCCCAGACGATCGCGATCACCGGCGGCACGGTGTATCCGGTTTCAGGTCCGAAGATCGAGAAGGGTACGGTCCTGATCCAGGATGGGAAGATCGTGGCGGTCGGAGCCGGCATCTCGATTCCCGGCGGCGCCAGGGTCATCGACGCCAAGGGCAAGTGGGTGACGCCCGGATTGATTCATGCCGGCTCGTCGATTGGGCTCAGCCAGGTCGGCTCGGTGGACGGGACCAACGAGGGGACCCGCACCGGGGATATCAACGCCGCCTTCAATGTGGCTGAGGGAATCGATCCGTCCAACGTGCTGATCCCGATTGCCCGGTTGGGTGGTGTGACCACGACGGTGAGCGCCCCGTCAGGCGGATTGATCCCTGGACAGGCGGTGATCATCGACCTGGCGGGAGACCGAATCGAGACGATGGTCGTGAAGTCGCCGGCCGCAATGGTGATCAACCTCAACGAGGGCAGCAAGAGCGCGGGCGGCGGCAGCCGTGCTGGCGTGCTCGAGACGCTGCGCCACCTGTTTAACGATGCGATGGAGTATGACCGTCGAAAGGCGGATTTCCAGAAGAACCAGATCCAGTCGCTGGCGGCACCCGCTGCCGAGCTCGAGGCGCTACGGCCCGCGCTCAAGGGCGAGGAGCCTGTCGTGGTCGTGGCCAATCGGCGGAGCGACATTCTCAGCGCCCTCAGGCTGGCCAGGGAATTCCACCTTCGATTGATCATTTCTGGCGGTATCGAGGCCTGGCAGCTGGCCGCCGAACTGGCCAAGGCCGGGGTGCCGGTCGCAGTCAACCCGATCAACAACATTCCGAGCTTCGATGGACTGGGCGCCCGGTTCGACAATGCTGCGCTGCTTCGTGCCGCCGGTGTTCCGGTGCTGGTCGTCGAGGGTGAAAGTGGCGGGCCGCGCAATCTCCGCTGGGCCGCTGGCCATGGTGTCCGGTTTGGAATGAGCTGGGATGATGCGCTGACGTCGATTACCCTGGCCCCGGCCAAGGCATTCGGCATCGACAAAAGCTATGGCTCACTCGAGGCAGGCAAGGTAGCCAACGTGGTCGTCTGGTCCGGCGATCCGCTCGACTACGCGAGCAAAGCCGAGGCGGTCCTGATCCGCGGCATCGAGCAGCCGCTGGTCAGCCGTCAGTCGGAGCTATTCGAGCGCTACAAGCATCTACCGCCCGATTACGAATCGAAGTAGTCAGCCCTGAATGACAAAGGGCCCCATCCGCTGGTACGGATGGGGCCCTTTCATTTCACGCCATTCGGTCAGGTGGCCGGTGGCTGCGGCGGCTTGGCATCGGCGGGAGGCACTTCGGTGGACACACTCACCGCCTCACCCCCACTCGCCGCGATGGCCCGTTCGATCCTGGTCAGCTCGGCGCCGACCTGGTCGAGCTTGAGTAACAGGCTGTCCAAATGGGCCGCATCCACTTCCTGGCCGCGCTCGCGGCAGTGGAACAGCCGTCCGAGTTCACGATTGGTCTCGTCCTGGTCACGCCGCAGCCGGAAAAACTCCAGGCGGAGTTTGCCCTCGTCGATGGCCGCCTGTGCCTTGCGGCCGAACTGCTCGACTTCAGTGTTGAGGCGCTCGAAGAGCGAAGCCATCCTGCGTACTCCTGCTGAAGGTGCCCCCAGAACGTACCGACGGCGACCTATGTTTCAAAATGAAGGCGCCGGGGAGATCCCCGGCGCCTGGTCCTTCTGGAAGCGGAATTCGGTCAGGCGGTCGCGGTAGCCACGCCGGGGTAGACCGAGATCTTCTGGCGGCCCTTGTCCTTGAACTCGAACTTGACCACGCCATCGACAGTGGCAAAGAGCGAATCATCGCTGGCCCGGAGCACGTTCTTGCCGGGGTGGAACTTGGTGCCACGCTGGCGCACGATGATGCTGCCCGCCGTGACCTGTTCACCACCGTACCGCTTCACGCCCAGGTACTGGGGGTTGCTGTTACGACCGTTGCGGCTGGAGCCGACGCCCTTCTTGTGAGCCATGGTATCCTCAGCCGATCGAGAGGTCGGTGATCTTGACCTCAGTAAATTTCTGGCGGTGGCCAGTCTTCTTCCGGATGTTCTTCCGGCGCTTGAACTTCCAGACGAAGATCTTCTTTTCCTTGCCGGTCCGGATGACTTCGGCGGTCACCGAGGCTCCCTTGACCAGCGGGCTGCCCGCCTTGATCGTGGTGCCATCCGACGACAGCAACACCTCGTCAAAGGTGATCGAGGTACCCGGCTCCGCGTTCATCAGCGGGAGCTGGATCAGCTTGCCTTTTTCGGCCCGAAACTGCTTGCCCAGGGCCCGGAAAATCGCGTACATAGTGACCTTGCAGCAAAAAGAACGTGATTTGAGAGCCCGCAATCTTAATCCGGCGGCGGAGTTAGGTCAATGGGAGGCGCGGCTCGGACGGGTAGGACGGGTAGGACGGGTAGGACGGGTAGGACGGGTAAACGCTATGGGCTGACCGGATGAGCGCCACTGCGTGTCAGCCTTGGACCGCGCACATCTTAACTGTCCGACCGTCCGCCTGTCCGCCCTCTACGCTACCGCGTAGAGCTCCGTCACATCCCGCCCCGCTGGCCGGCTCATCAGTCGGAACTCGTCCAGCCGCATCATCGGATCGTCCCTGAGCTCGATATCGAGCCCGGTCATCCGGGTCAGCGTGTGGACCAGTTTGGGCTCTTCCTCGAGCAGGTACAGGGCCACTTCCGGGTGCAGCCGGACGGCCAGTTGCCGTTCCTTCTTTTCCCGCCCCGCCCGCTTGAGCGACCGTTCCAGCCTCCGGGTGACGACCTCGGGGGTGAACACACGGCCGCTGGCGGAGCAGGTGGGGCAGTCGGTGGTCATCGAGTGCCAGAGCGACGGGCGGACCCGCTGGCGGGTCATCTCGATCAGACCGAGTTCCGAGACGGCGTAGGCCTTGGTGCGGGCCCGGTCACGGCCCAGGTGGCCCCGCAGTTCCTGCAGCACCCGGTCCCGGTTGGCCCGGGTTTCCATATCGATGAAATCGCAGACGATAATGCCGCCGATATCGCGGAGCCGGATCTGCCGGGCGATTTCCCGGGCGGCCTCGATGTTGGTCCGGAGAATGGTCTTCTCCGGATCCTTCTTGCCGGTGTAGCGGCCGGTATTGACGTCGATCGAGACCAGCGCCTCGGTCGGCTGGATGATGATCGAGCCACCGGTGGACAGCTCGCACCGCGACTTGAACAGATCCCGGATCTCGTTCTCGATGTCGAACTTTTCGAACAGCGGGGTCGGATCCTGGGTCAGGTGCACCCGGGTGAGCAGCTCGGGGTCGACCTGGTTCAGGTACGACTCGACTTCGTTGAACAGCTCCTTGGAGTCGACGTGCAGCGCATCGACCTTGGCGCTGAACAGGTCGCGGATGATGCCACGGGTCAGGCTGGTTTCACGCTGGACCAGCGAGGGCGCCCGGACGAAGGTCTTCTTGCGATTGATCTTCTTCCAGAGCGCCAGCAGCGATTCGATCTCGCGGCTGACCAGCTCTTCGGTGATGCCTTCCGCCACGGTCCGGACGATCACCCCACCGGAATCCTTAGGCAGCAGGTTGGTCACCATCTCACGCAGCTTCTGGCGTTGCTCCCGGCTCTCGATCTTCCGGCTGACCCCTACCTTCGAGGCGTAGGGCATGTAGACCAGGAACCGGCCCGGCAGGCTGATCTGCGCGGTGACCCTGGGGCCCTTGGTGCTGATGGGCTCCTTGGTGACCTGGACCAGCTTGGTCTCGCCCTTCTTGATCAGATCCTGGATGTTCGGAATGGCACCGCGGGAGGAGACTTCACGCTGGCGGGATTCGGGCTCGGGAGCCGAGCCACCGTTGCGGCCGCCACCGCCGTTGCGGCCACCATTGCGGCCGCCGCGGTCATGGCGACCACCAGCCCGGCGCGGCTCTTCCGCTTCGGCCTCGGGGGCCACAGCGGCCGCTTCGGCGGCGGCGGGATCATCGGGATGATCGACCTCTTCCTCGTCCTCTTCGTCGTCCTCATCGGGTTCGAGGAGGTCGGAGGCGTGGAGGAAGGCGCTCTTTTCGAGGCCTATGTCGATGAATGCAGCCTGAATGCCGGGAAGGACTGCTTCAACCCGCCCGAGATAGATGTCCCCAACCGACCGACGGTGGTCGGGCCGGTCGATCATCAGTTCGGCGAGCCGGTCGTCCTCGAGGATGGCCACCCGCGTCTCCCGCGGGGTGCCGTTGATCAGGATTTCGCGCTTCAACATGCGAGACCTCGGCCCGGAGCTGATCGGCGGCGCTGCACCTGCTGGCGCGCGCACCGGTCCTCCAGGTCCTGGAAATGGAAGTGGGGACGCCGCCGGTGATCCCGGTGAGCGCCCCCAGTGTCAGTTGGATGACCGGCACCCGTACCAGGTGTCCGGCCCTACGACGATTGCCGGCAGGCTGCCGGCCGACGATCAGAGCCCCTCGCCAGATGGCGAGCGAGCGGTCCCGCATGGCGCCAGCGGCTCGAGTGAGCAGCCACGCGCCCAGATGGAAAACCAGCTGGATAAGCTGACGGCAGATGCGACCAGGGGCACCGGCGAGGGAGGGGGCGCCGGTGCTCCTGGGGAGTCTCTGTGTAGGGAGTACTACCGTCATATACAACAACTTAGGCGTTGCCCGGTAACTGGGCAACCGCCCTCAGACTGTTAGAGCCGACGTTGCAGACTGATCCGCCAGCCGGAGGATAGGGCCGGGATCTCAAGCAACCGCCTGACCTGGTCACGGGGCCCCCGGGTGTCCAGCCTGATCCGATACGCTTCGAGCACGGAGACTTTCCGCGAATCGACCACCTCCTGGACCAGCGGGAGGCCGGCCGCCGCGATTCCCGGCTCAATGACCCGAAAATACCAGCCGGTGCGGCCGTTTTCCTTGACCTGGCTGGTGAGATCCGGAGCGCCGAGCCAGGTCGCGAGATTGGCGGCCGGCTCGCGAGGCTGGGAGATTTCGAGGAGGGCGCTACCGAACCTGAACCGATCGCCGATGTGGGCCCGGCGCTCATCCAGCCCCATGACCGTGAGGTTCTCCCCGAAGGCGCCGGGCTCGAGGTGGCGTCGCATCCGGTCGCCCCACCAGACGAGGTGGACGGCGGGATAGGCGCAGAGTGCCCGTTCCTTGCCACCGTGGTTGCGCCGATCGGCCTGCTCATCTCCTTCGATCCCGTCGAGCTGAATCCGGGCCGATCCACTGATGGCCGATTTGGCGATCGACGTCCGCACCGACTTCTCGCCGAGCTGACGTTGCCTCGGCATGCCGGCCTGGAGCCCGACGACGGTGGCGCCGAGGACGATCACGGTTGGGAGACGAGTGACTGGAGGCGAGAGTCCACCGCGCGCCGGCCGCGGCCACTGATGGCCGCCGGGAACGACCCACGTATCCCCTCCGTCATTGCGGGCGCTCGCCGTTGGGCCGCGTCACGCCACGGCAGAGCTTCCGATCGCAATCGTGCTACCTGACGATGCTGCCGAGGATGTGACGGGCGATCACGATCCGCTGGATCTCGCTGGTGCCTTCACCGATTTCACAGACCTTGGCGTCCCGCATCATCCGCTCGACGGGATACTCGGTGGTATACCCGTAGCCGCCGAAGATCTGGACGGCCTTGGTCGTGTTGCGCATGGCCAGTTCGGAACAGTACAGCTTGGCCATGGCCGCTTCCTTCTTGAACGGCTTGCCGTTCTGCTTGAGCCAGGCCGCGTGATAGAGCAGATGGGTGCCGGCCTCGATTTCCATGGCCATGTCGGCCAGCTGGAAATGCACTCCCTGGAACGACCCGATGGCCTGGCCGAACTGCTTGCGCACGCCGGCATACTTGAGGGCTTCGTCGTACGCCCCCTCGGCGATGCCCAGAGACAGCGCGGCGATACCAATGCGGCCGCCATCCAGCGTCTTCAGGAAGTTGACGAACCCCATGCCGACCTGGCCCAGGACATTTTCCTTGGGCACAATGGCATCCTCGAAGATCAACTCGCGGGTATCACTGGCCCGCCAGCCCATCTTGTCCTCCTTCTTGCCGGCCCGGACGCCCTTGGTGCGGGCGAGCGACGAGTCGTGACCGACGCCCACCGCCTGGCAGCGGCCGAGATCGACGCTGTCCTTGGTGACGATGAAGCTGGTGATCCCCTTGTTGCCGGCGCCCGGCGTGGTGCGGGCGGTGACTACAAAATTTTCGCCGACCCCAGCATGGGTAATGAAGATCTTGGAGCCATTGAGGAGGTAGTGATCGCCCTGGTCCACGGCGGTCGTGGCGGTGCCGCCCGCGTCGCTGCCGGCGCCCGGCTCGGTCAGTCCGAAGCCGCCCAGTATCTTGCCGCTGGCCAGCAGCGGCACATAGCGCTTTTTCTGTTCCGGAGTGCCGAACTCGACGATCGGTGACGTGCCGAGGTTGGTGTGCGCCGAAATGGTCAGGGCGTGACTGGCATCAACCTTGGCCATTTCATGGATGGTGATGTAATAGGACAGCTGGTCCATCCCCGCACCGCCCAGCTCCTCGCTCCACGGCACCCCGAGCAGGCCGAGCTCTCCCATCTTGCGGATGTTGTCCCAGGGAAATTCGGAAGTCCGGTCGAGTTCCCGGGCCACCGGGGCAATTTCCTGGCGGGAGAACTCGCGAACCATTTCGCGGACCTGGTGGTGCTGCTCGGAGAAGTAGAGTGCGTGATCCATGGGGCCTGGGTCGGGAGACAAGAGACGAGAATCAGACTGCCAATATGCCGCGAACGAATATAACGCCATGCCTGTCGGGGGCTGACTATGTTCCGGAATGCGAATGTTCATGCCGGCCGGGACGCTGTCAATCCGGTGGACGGCCCTCTTGCTGGTGGGTGGCTGCCTTTCCATCGGGTGCGACGGCGAAAGCACGGCCCCTGCCCCGCCAGCCACCGGGCCCCGGCTCGTTCCGGTCGACAGCGGCTACGATTTTTCCGTCTTCGTCACCGCCCCGCCCGGGGACAGTTCCCGGCTCCTGGTGGTCCAGCGCGACGGCCGCATTCTCCTGCGGCACAACGGCGTCAGGCAGGATTCCGCCTTCCTCAACTTGACCTCACTCACCAATCCGTCGACCGGCGAGTACGGGGTCTACAGCCTGGCCTTTCATCCGCAATACGCCAGTAACCGTCGGCTGTTCGTCTACTACGCCGGCCTGGATGGCAACGCGGTACTGGCCGAGTTCACGGCTGACTCCTCGGGCAACCATGCCAGTGCCGCCAGCGGGCAGATCCTGCTGACCGAAGCGGAAGCACCCAGTGCCGTACTGTACGGCGGGCTGGTCTCCTTTGGCCCGGACGGCAAACTCTACCTTGGCCTGGGCGATGGGCAGACCGGTGGCGATCCGCTGAGCCGGTCCCAGGACAGCACATCGTTGCTCGGCAAGCTGCTGCGGCTCGATGTCGATGCGGGGACACCGTACGGTATTCCGGCAGACAACCCGTATGTCAACCGGCCGGGGTGGCGGGGAGAGATCTGGCAGCTGGGGTTCAGGAATCCCTGGCGCTGGAGCTTCGACCGCGGCACCGGCGACTTGTACCTGGGTGATGTCGGCGAGGCCGAGTGGGAGGAAATCAACTACCTGCGCGCCCCGGTCGTGGGCGGCAACAATTTCGGCTGGCCGACCAACGAGGGTTTCACCTGCTACCAGCCGGCCCTCGGGTGCTTCACGCTTGGCCTGATCCCGCCAGCGCTGGTGTACTCGCACGGACGATCATGTGCGGTGACCGGGGGGTATGTCTACCGGGGCGTGAAATCCCCCGTCCTGGCCGGCACCTATTTCTACGGTGACTACTGCGGCGGCTGGATCCGCAGCCTGCACATGATCGATGGTTATCCAGAAGAGGAATTGCCTGAGATCGAGCTGCCCAGGATCGCAGGGGCAACAGACAACATCGTCTCCTTCGGCCAGGATGCCGACGGCGAGGTCTACGTGGTTACCGCGGCGGGCCGGCTTTACCGGATCGTGGACCACGACGAGGTCATCGCCGCGGGCGCCGGTGGAGCTGCCGCACGGCGTTGATCCAGCGGCGCACACCGCGTTCGGGTTTCCGGCCTCCGTCACACCAGTCGCACCCGCTGCAACTCTCCAGTTCCTCGCCGAAATATCCCACCAGTGCCGCCCGCCGGCAGCGCAGATCAAGCGCGTAACGCTCCATGATTTCGATCCGCTCCAGCGCCGACCGGCGGCGGGCCCTGACTCGCCGCCAGTCGATCGGGGCCCGACCCGGCGCCAGCTCCGCCCGGAGCCGATCGGCCGATGCGAGGACGTTGGCGGGGACCCCTGCACGGGCGGATGAATCCTGCCAGATCCGCTCGAGCTGGCGTTCCGGGGGGAAGGTGACCTCCATCTGGCGGCGGTGCAGCTCCGCATCTCCCGGCGTGTGCAGCAGGATGCAGCGGGCCGCATTGCCATCGCGTCCCGCCCGGCCGGCTTCCTGGTAGTACGACTCCGGCGATGGTGGCATGGTCCAGTGGACCACCAGCCGGACGTCCGGTTTGTCGATCCCCATGCCGAACGCGCTGGTGGCGGCCAGCACTTCGAGCTCGCCATTGAGGAAGCGGTGCAGGATCCGACGCCTGGAATCCTGGTCGAGCCCGGCATGATAGGGCATGGCCACGTGGCCCCGGTCCGCCGCCACCCGGGCCACCGCCTCGGTGAGGGCGCGGGTCGGGGCATAGACCAGGGTCAGTCCATCACGATGCTGGAGCAGGGTTCCGAGCAGGTCGAGCCGGCGATGAAGGTCGCGGGCGGAGCGCACCGAAAAATGCAGATTGGGCCGGTCGAACGAACCGACATGCACCACCGGATGCTTGAGCCGGAGCTGATGCTGGATATCGGCCCGCACCGCATGCGTGGCGCTGCCGGTCAGTGCCACCGTCGGAGGCTGACCCAGCATGGCGCGGAGATCTCCGAGGGTGCGGTAGGCCGGGCGAAAGTCGTGGCCCCACTCCACGATGCAGTGGGCCTCATCCACGGCCAGCAGCGAGACCGGCTGCTGCCGGCTGGCCAGCGCCTCAGCCACGGCCGGCGCCCCCTCCGGGGAGCAGTACAGCAGCCGCACCTGGCCCGCGGCCACCTGGTCCCAGAGGAGTTTTCGATCTTCGGCGCCAACGCCGCTGTTGATGGCACCGGCGCCAATCCCGCGGCGGCGCAGCCCTTCGACCTGGTCCTGCATCAACGCGACCAGCGGTGAGATGACCAGGGTCACGCCACCCAGTGCCAGGGCCGGCAGCTGGAAGCAGATCGACTTGCCCGCCCCGGTCGGCAGGACGGCGAGCACATCCCGGCCTTCGAGTATCGAGCGCACCACCGGCTGCTGGGCCGGCCGGAAGTCCGGATAGCCGTAGTGGCGCAGCAGCAACTCGCGGGCGCGACTGTAGAGAATGGACAGGTCTTCGGGCATTCGGCCAAACTATGCCCGATGCCCAACTGACCATCACCAAATTGTGAGCGGACTAACCCTGGCGACGCGTGACGAGCCGAAGCACGAACGCCGCGACCAGGCACCCCATGGCCACGTAGACGAGCAACCGGTTATCGAGCTTTTCGCCAACCACCGCGAGGCCCAATCCGGTCAGCGCCAGCGCGATCTTGAGGAATCTCACGGGGTGAGAAAAGCGGAGATGGCAGCGCGGAAATCAGGATGGGCCCGGGCCAGTGCGTTGACCCGGGCACCCAGCCGAATCCCCTCTTCGAAGGAAAGCCCATCCAACTGGTAGAGCTGCCGCTTGGTCAGCGCCATGGCCGAGGCGCTGGCGGCCGTCAGTTGGCCCACCAGGGCGCGCGCAGCCGCCTCGAACTCGGCATCCGGCACCACCCGAGAAATCAGCCCCGCGTTGAGCGCCTCTCGGCTGCTGAGCAGTCTCCCGGTCGCGACCAGGTCAAAGGCCAGCTTTTCGCCGACATGGCGCCGCAGCATGGTCATGACCATGGCTGGCACGAAGCCGCGCTGAATCTCGGGATAGCCCAGCTGGCTGCTGGCCGTAGCCAGCACGATATCACAGGCGGCCGCCAATCCCGCTCCGCCTGCTAGTGCCCGACCGTGCAGCAGCGCCACAACGGGCTTCGGCAAATTTCGGATCCTCAAAAACAACTCGCCCAGCTTGAGCGCCGCGGCTTCATTCTCCGCGGGAGCCTGATCGGCCGAGGCCAGCAGTTCAGCCAGATCGGCACCGGCGCAGAAATCCTTTCCCGCCCCGGCGATGGCCACGACTCGCACCTCGGCGTCCAGCTCCGCCTGCGCCAGGGCGGCATCCAGTGCGGCAATCAGTCCGCTGCTGAGTGCGTTGCGCTTTGACGGACGATCGAGCGTCAAGGTCAGCACGCCGGCTTGCCGATCCGACCGCAGTGGCGTCTCAGTTGGCGGCGTGGTCACCTGACCTCCCGATGCGCGAGATGAGTCACTCAGGGCGCCAGCGCCCCGGCAGGCTTTGGCAGGTACACCTCACGGGTCCAGGCGTGCTGGCCCTCCTGGATGACGATCAGCCCGAGCGGCGAAAAACCATCGCCGAGCGGAGCGGGTGGCTCGGGCGGGTCGAGCAGAAGATGGGCGGAGCCGCCGCCCGAGAGTGCAGCATCGGGACCGTTCTTCACCGATGTATGATTGGAATCGGCGTAGAGACGGATCGAGACCTGCGCCGTCCAGCGGGTATCTGCCGCCGAATCGGCGAAACCGGGCGACAGCACCAGCACCATCGGCTGAGCCGGCGCGCCTTCGGGCCGGTCGAGGGTAATCCGGCCCAGCGAATAGTTGACCGGCTGGGTGGCGAGCCGGTGACCCGCCGAATCCAGCAGCGTCATCCCGAAATCGGTAAACCTCGGCCACTGCGCCGGGTCCATTCTGAGATCGATCCCGATGTGATTGGCCCAGGCCGGCGCCATGAATGGGATCCGCTCGGTCTTGGCGTGGCCGACGGTCGGGACATTGCGCTGAGCGCCAATCGAGACCAGCGCCGTGCGGGCACTGACAGCGTTGGGTGTGAGATTTTCGAGGGCGACCGACACGCCGGCGAGGTTCCGCGTGGCGTGGATTGCCACCGGACTCTGGGTCAGCGAAAAGGCGGCCTGGCTGGTGCCGTACGGCGATCCGACAGCCGTCGCCTGATAGAAGCCGGGAACCACGTCGGCGGCATCGACCACGAAAACCGCGCCGTCATCACCCGGACCGGTCTGATTGGCATCGCCGTCGCGAAAGGGCTGGCCACCCGGTTCGTGCAGGTAGGCCGTGATGGGCTGGCCGCCGCCGGCGGGGTCCCGGATCAGCAGGGCAAAGGGCCGGGCAGAGTCGGCCCGAAAAATCACCCGGGCCTGGCCACCGGCCGCAATCAGCGACGGGGCCGCGGGAAAGAGGTCGGCAGGGGTCGGCACCACCACGGTATTGACCAGCCTGAACACGGGACCGGCCAGTGAATCGGCGCCCCAGCCGGTGACCGTCCCGATATACACGCCCGGAGTC
>JBEPVA010000078.1:0-16534 GCA_041691295.1 Gemmatimonadota bacterium | reverse complement strand
GCTATGACCCGGCCGACCTCTGGCGAATCGACGTGACGGACGGCAAAGCTGGCAAGGCGACCAAACTCACGCCGTCGCGGAAGCTCACCGGCACCGACGCCATCCGGGCACTCGGCGGCAACCGCTTTCTGATGGTGGAGGGGGGCGGCAGCGTCGATCGGATGACCATCAAGGGAGACAGCGCCATCATCGAGACGCTCAAGGACGGTTTCGACATTCCAACCAGTGCCACGCTGGTGGGCAACACGGTGTGGGTCAGCGAGTCCCACTTCGGCTGGCTGGACGGTTCCAAGAAGGGCCAGGCCCCGCCACCGTTCCGGATATATCCGGTGCCGTTGAAGTAGTCATTGGCCGTTAGTCGTTGGTCGTTAGTGCGAACGGCTCCATCACCAAGGGACCCCTACCGATGACGATTCGAGACCTGGCATTTCCCGCGGTACTTCTGCTGCTCGGAACCGCGTGCTCACCCGGATCCGCTGACCGAGCCGCCCAGACGGCGAATACCGCGTCGGCCCAGTCCTGTGATTCCGGCAATGGCGGCGTCACTCTGCCGCCCGGCTTCTGCGCCACGATCTTTGCCGACAACATCGGCCATGCCCGCCACATGGTCGTCGCACCCAACGGCGTGGTGTACGTCAACACCTGGAGCGGCGAGTACTACAATAATGACACGCCACCCGCCGGTGGTTTTCTGCTGGCGCTCCGCGACAGCAAACAGACCGGCCACGCCGATGTCATCACCCGCTTCGGCGATGGAGTGCCGGAAGGGTCGCACGGCGGCACCGGTATAGGTCTCTACAAGGGAGCGCTGTACGCTGAGATCAATGACCGGATCGTGCGATATACGCTGCCATCGGACAGCATCGTTCCTTCGGCCAAGCCTGAGGTGATCGTCTCTGGTTTGCCGATTATTGGCGACCACCCGATGCACCCGTTCATCATCGATGCGTCGGGTAATCTTTTCATCGACCTCGGCTCGGCCACCAACGCCTGCGAGGTCAAGAACCGGATGCCGTTGTCCCCGGGCAACAAGCCCTGCACCGAGAAGGAAACCCGGGCCGGGACCTGGAAATTCGATGCCAACAAGACCGGCCAGGTATTTTCCTCGGCCGAGCGGTATGCCACGGGAATTCGGAACGGTGAGGGGATGGCCTTTGACGCTGCTGGCCGGTTGTTCGTGAGCCAGCACGGCCGGGACCAGTTGGGTCAGAACTGGACCAAGTTGTACACGCCGCAGCTAGGCGCAGAGTTGCCGGCCGAAGAGGTCGTGGAGCTCAAGCAGGGAGCCGACTACGGCTGGCCGGAGTGTTACTTCGATCCGGTGCAGGGCAAGCTGGTGCTGGGACCGGAATACGGTGGTGACGGCGGCAAGACCGTCGGACTGTGCGCTGACCGTACGCCGCCGGCCGCGGCGTTTCCGGCTCACTGGGCGCCGAACGCGTTGCTGATTCTGACTGGCAAGGGATTTCCGGATGCGTACAAGGCCGGGATCTTCATTGCATTCCATGGTTCATGGAACCGTGCGCCCGCCGTGCAGGCCGGATACAACGTCACCTTCCAGCCGCTGGCCGATGGCAAGGCGGCGGGATCGTATACTACCTTTGCTGATGGGTTTGCCGGTGCGGACAAGGAGCCTGGGAAGGCCGCGTTCCGCCCTTCGGGATTGGCCGCCGGTCCCGATGGCGCGATGTATATCTCGGATGACGTGCATGGACGGATCTGGCGGGTGACCTACACTGGCAGCGCCGATGCAAAGGTGGCGACCGCTCCCGCTCCGACCCCGTCCGCCGCTCCGGCACCGACTGGGCCGAGCAGTGCAGATCTTGCCCTCGCTCCAAGCGCCACTCGGGCCGAGGTGGTGCTGGGAGACAGCATCTTTCACGGATTGGTGGCCAACGGGACCTGCGCCGGATGCCACGGCTCGGACGGGAAGGGCACCGCCAACGGGGCGACTCTCACCGCGCGCAAGTGGCTCTGGAGTGACGGAAGCCTGGCTGCCATTTCGAAAACCATCGCGGCGGGCGTGCCGAAGCCCAAGTCCCACGGTGGTGCCATGCCGCCGATGGGTGGCACGACGCTCAAGCCGGCACAGCTGGCCGCGGTGAGTGCGTATGTGTGGGGGCTCGGACATCAGAAGTAGCCGTTAGCTGTTAGCTATTAGCCGTGAGCGAGCGCAATTGTCGCAGCGCCTATCGCCTATCGCCTATCGTCCATCGTCTTTCGTGATTTAACCAGGGTAGGAATATGAATGAGAATGAGAGCGCCTCGAAGCGGGAAGTGGCCGTGATGGCCGGCGGCTGCTTCTGGGGCGTCGAGGAAATCCTGCGCAAGGTGCCCGGCATCATCGACACCGATGTCGGGTACACCGGCGGCTGGCAGGAAAACCCGACCTACGACGACACCCACGACAGCAAGTCGGGCCATGCCGAGGCCATTCGGGTGACCTTCGATCCGACGGTGCTGAGCTACCAGGAGCTGCTGGAGAACTGGTTCTTCAAGCTGCACGACCCGACCACCCTCAACCGCCAGGGTAACGACGTCGGTACCCAGTACCGCTCGGCCATCTTTCCCCAGAGTCCGGCCCAGAAGGCGATAGCTGAAGAGGTAAAGGCCCGGGTCCAGGCCTCAGGCAAATGGAAGAAGCCGATCACCACCAGCATCGAGCCGGCCGGCACCTGGTACAGCGCCGAGGGATATCACCAGGATTACCTGCAGAAGCACCCGTCGGGGTATTCGTGTCATTTCATGAGAGACTAGAGAGCGGCCGTTAGCCGTTGGCTATTGGCCGTAAGTAAAGCCCCGCGAGATGAGAGTCTCGCGGGGCTCCGTTGTCTTCAGAGATCACTGTCGCTGTGGCAGCGCCGAATCACTGACTGGTTCGCGCGGTGGCGGGCTACTGTCCGAATGGCAGCCGCCGCGACGGGTCCTCGTCGGGCCTGACGTAGGTGATGCGAATCGGGCCCATGCAGCTGATGGCGACGAAGGTCGGATCGGCTGCGCTGTACAGGAAGTGATGGGTACCGCCAGGTATTGTCAGTGTGTCCCCCGCCACCAGTGCGCGCACATGTTTGCGACTCATCTTGTCCCCCAGGCCAACCAGCAGTGATCCCTGGCGCACTTCAAGATGAATGTCCTGGTCCAGCAGGTGAGCGGGCATGCTCCAATTGTCCCTGAAGGCCAGGACGATCCGTACCGGCATCTTGCGATGGGGATCGCCCATCTCGAAGTCGATCAGCGCCCCCTTGGGAAAAAACTCCGGTGCGATCAGCCATGGGGAATCGGGCCCTGGGGTTGGGAGTTGAGCCGAAACGGAACTGGCGGATACAATCACCGCCAACCAGACGGCCAGGGCAGGGAGGCTGTGCAGCAAAAAAGTGCGGCGCATGGTTTCCTCCTGATGGATGGTCCGGCTACTGGCGATGGGCGAATGAGATCGGATAGGCGCCCTGGCGGATCGTGAGCATAGGGTCTGCCGGCTCGATTCCAGTCGGCACATTGGCTGGCATGAACAGGGCACGTTTATCCGCAGTCGCAGGGTCGCTGACCATCCGCTGGATCCGGATCCTGCCCAGCTTGACCAGCTTGCGGCTCTCTGGCCACGCGATCGCGGGGTTTTCGATCGCATCGCCGGCCTCGGCGATCTGGGCGTACCAGTCGTACGCCACCGCTCCCTTGGCCAGACGGATAGGCAGTTCGTCCACCAAATAGTTGCCACTCATCTTTTCAGCAGCGCCTGCGGGCAGGAACTGCTCCCCAGCCACCGGAACGAACCGGTAGCGCACATAGTGCTGGCCGCCGGCCGCGTTGGTGAACCGAAATGAGTTCACGCCGAAATAGGATAGCGTGGTATAGCTGACTGGCGCCGGTTTCTGACTGGTGAGGAACGCCTTGGCAATCGGATGGCCTGCAAGGAAGCTCTCGATGGGGGTCGGCTTGGGCGCGCCCGCTCCACTCGCGGCGATGGCCAGGAGCAGTTCGCGAAACTCGGCGGTCGTGGCCGTCGGGAAACCGTTAAAGCTGTGAGTGACGATATCGGTAGTAGCGCCACCGGGCATGGTGAACTTGAGCGCCAAACCGCGTGGATTGGCATCGCCGATGTTGTCGGGAATGTCGGGGATGCCGGTGAAATTGGAGAACCGTACCAGGGTGGGCATGGGACCGCCGGTGAACAGCGGCGCCTTGGACAGACCCGCTGCCTCGGCAGAAGGGGTGAAATCGCCTTCGGCCATGATGCCTTTGGCGTGGACCGCGCGGGCATGGTGTTCACCGAATGCGGAATGAAAAGCGTCGACCATCTGTTGGGGCGTGACACCACCCGTGTCGGCCGTCACCGGCAACCGGACTGTTTGTGGCGCGGGCACTGGGGAACCGCTCCCCCGTATGACGCCCCAGACCGTGACAAGTGAGACAGCGGCGATCGTGGTTCCGGTCCAGAATGTGGTGGCAGGCATGCTTCCTCCAGTGAGTAGAGCGGCGGGAGCAACCTGCATGGCAGAGCCCGCGAGATCAGCGCTTCGGAGCCATTGTACCGGAGCGCCACAACCCCTGCAAGAGGATTTGTCAACCGATGAGGCACGGGTTTGTTCAACTTGACAAAAGTTTGTCCAACGCTGACCCCTTGTTCATAGTTCACGGTAGTGAACGACATTTCCTTTGCCCGCGGTCGGGAGTCAGCGAGCCGCGGGCGAATGTGTGCGCCTGACAACAGCGAATAGCCGCAACCAGTTGACGCCAACGAAAAAGCCCCGCGAGAACGTGGCGTCTCGCGGGGTCCTGATTTGTCCATCCCAAATCTGCGCACTCTGCGGATGGGCGCTGAGGGGATCCAGCCCGCGACCGAGCGACTGGGTGAAGGCTGATTGACGGATCCCCGCGAGTGAGAATTGTCCAGCCTGTTCACGCTGCACCAACGCCAGCGACTCCCCACGGCCCGTCTCAACTGTCCGGCTAGCGATTGAACGCTGCACGCTCAGCAGAAGAATATGTTGATAACAATTCAGGCCAGGTGCACCTGGGGCTCCGCATGAGTGACGACGGACCACTCAGTGCGACATCACCCGGTGATCTGAGCGCTGGAAGGCGAGGAAGGCGTGGACTGCGGCCAGCGCTTCCGGGTCGAGGGTCGTGATCTGTACTTGGCCGCCGCCGGGGAGCTCGCTGAATCGGTAGCGGATGGCTTCATGCTTCCTAGACATGACCGCAGTACCAGGGACAGCCGTGTCGTGCACGAGCATCGGAATGTTGAAATTGCCTGCCGCAAACGCCTTGGCGATATGACCGAGGTGCATCCGGATTGTCGCCACGCCGGCCGAATCGGTCGAATCACGAACCAGCACGATCCGGCCGCCGTCCGGCAGCTCCTGAAATTCGTGGGTGGAGGTGGTCTGGTCCACTCCCATGTAGTGCTCGCCGCGGTGCTGCAACGCCGCAAACGCACTGTCGCTCTGGGCATGCTGGGCAGACGCCTGTTGTCCGGTGAGCACTACGGCCAGCACGACGATCAGCACTCCATACGCATTCCGTCCCATCGAGTAGCTCCGTGATTCAGGTCCAGGGACAGTACCTTTGCAAAGCCCCTGACGCAGGAACTTTGGTTCCATCATGCTCACCCCAGACCAACTCGCGGCCCTCCCGCTCTTCGCGGGCGCCAAACCCGCGGCCCTTGCCATGCTGGCCAGCAGGTCGATGGAGCGTCGATTCGCCGTCGACGAAGTGCTGTTTCTTGCGGGAACATCTGCCACCCACCTCCTGATCGTGACGGAGGGGTTGGTTCGCGTGGTCCGCGGCCATGATCACCGGCAGTTTCTTGTCCACAGGGAAGGCGTCGGCGGTGCCCTGGGTGAAGTACCCCTCTTCGCCAACGGGACCTATCCGGCGACGGCAATCGCTGACGAACCGACCCGGTGCGTGCAGGTCAGCATGGCGGCGCTCCGAGATGCGGTCGCCGAGGATTCGGAACTGGCGTTCGTCTTCCTCGGTCGACTCGCCCAACGGATCCGAACGCTGGTTGAGCAGCTCGATCGACTCGGCGCCCAGAGCATCGAGGTGCGAGTTGCCAGGCTGATTCTCCGTCAGCAGGAGAGGCGAAAGCCGGGAGAGTCCTTCCTCCTGGGGCGAACGCAGACCGTGGTGGCGGAGGAATTGGGGACGGTCCGGGAGGTATTGGTCAGGGCCCTACGGGAATTGCGAAGCCTCGGCGCGATCGAGGCGACGGGCCGGGGGTACTATCGCGTCGTGAATCTCGCGGTCCTGAAGGTCCATGCCGAGGAATAGCGAGCCGCGGTCAGGCTGGTTGTCACGGCCTAGTGCAATCGCGGACACACCGAGAACGCGAAAGCCCCGCACGTGAGTGCGGGGCTTCCTGTTAGCGCAGTGGGCGATGAGGGGGTCGAGCCGCAGGCGAGCGAGCACGATTGACAACAGCCGTTAGCCATTGGCCGCTAGCCATAGGCTCAACTGAAAAGCCCCGCCAGACCGTTGCGTCTCGCGAGGCTTCATTATTTCAGCCGTCGACGGGCAAGTCGTTGGGAAACGTCATTGAAAAGTGGGACACTACCACTGGCGGTAGTTGTCGGTTGCCGTGAGCGATCCGACCTGAACGAGCAACGCGTAGTGCAATGTTTGCGATCGGCGGAAGGACTATAATTGGTTGAGCACATTGCACCACTTGCCCCAAACAAGCCCTGCCACCGCCTAGAAGTGATGACAAACATCTTCATATTAGACCCCGATCCGCCTCGGTTGCTGTACCGCTACTTCGCTACTGACGAGCGGGCTCGGGCGTTCTCAACAGGCCGGATTTACCTGAGCACTCTCCAAAATTGCCGCAACCACGAAGACGCGGAGCGGGCCGATCCGGGAGAGGCCAGCTCAGGGTATATCTCGGGAACACTCTCCGGCGATTCGGACACCGACCCTCGACTGCTGAATCGACTTCGCCGTTCTGGGATCCAGGTCACGCATTTCTCGGGCGAGATCAGCAACAACCTATCCTACCAGCAGATACCGGATGCCTATCTGCTCTGCCTCTCGACTGTCAATTCTCCGGAACTTTGCGAACGCTTCGGCGACTATGTCGTGCAGGTTCGAGACTCGAGGCGGCTCTTTTGCGCCATCATCGACACGATGGAACGCCTCGGGTACTTGGGGTCAGTCGAGATCGGCTGTGTCCGCTATGGCCACCGCGACGGTGTCGAAGATGACCCCGAGATTGGCCCTATAGGGTTCGTGAAACCGGAGTGGCCCTACGCCATCGAGCGGGAAGTACGGCTGATGTGGCGCCCCGCTGGCACGGAACCGATTGCACCGATGGAAATCGACGCATCGAAAAGCGAAAACTGGGCCGGCTGTATCGACTGAGCGGCGGGCTTCGAACAAGAGCCTCGGAAGTGTGACCGTTTGTCGACCGAGATGGCGCCATTTGTTGCTCCGGCTCTCTTCTCTGAGCTTGGGTTGAGTCTCAGCGCACTTTGGTGCTGGCGTTCGCCATTTCCGGTGGTCATCAGGGGTTGTTGGCGCGATGTGTTCGAAGAACTCGAGCGCATCGTGGTGTCGTACCCTCTGCTGCGGCGCCGCGCAATCGTCGGCACAGTCAAAGTGAAAACGCCTCGCCAATGAATGCGGAGCCTTCTGTCAACGCAGTGGGCGATGAGGGGGCCGAGCCGTAGGCAAGCGAGCACGACCGACACCACCCGTCGGCCGCAAGCCATGAACCGTAAGCTCCAACGAAAGGCCCACGAGATCAATGCGTCTCGGGGGTTTGGCTATTCGGTAATCGGCGAGTCGTCTCCGGTGCTTTGCAGGGCCTATCCTGACTTGTAAAACCGGAGCGCCGAGCCGATACTTTAGAAACCCACCGACACAATGTTCTCACGGGGCAACTTATGGGCACCAGGACTGGCATTGAATGGACTAACGCCGTCTGGAATCCGATGACGGGGTGCACCAAGATTTCAGCAGGCTGCGACCACTGCTACGCCGAGGTGATTGCCCAACGTCGCACCAGAGATGTGTACCTCCGGCAGCCGCCCGTCAAAGACACTCCCGCCAACAGAGCAGCCCCTTTCGCACCCCGCTTCTGGGAGGACCGGCTTGCCGATCCTCTGAGCTGGAAGCGGCCGATGCGCATCTTCGTCAACAGCATGTCGGATGTTTTTCACGCACAGTTCAGTCTCGACATGATCCGAGCGGTATTTGATGTGATGGTCCGGGCGGACTGGCATCAATTCCAGCTCCTGACCAAGCGCCCGGAACGGGCGCTAAGGCTGGCAGAGCAACTGCCATGGCCGGACAACGTGTGGCTTGGAACAAGCGTTGAGAATATGGATGTGGCTCGACGAGTTGCTGACCTGGTGGCTACACCGGCAGCGGTGAAATTTCTGAGTGCCGAACCGCTGATAGGCTCGCTCCAGGAGTTGGATCTGTCCGGCCTGGATTGGGTGATCGGCGGTGGGGAGAGTGGCGCCGGTGCCAGGCCATGCGATCCGGCTTGGGCTCGGGAGCTTCGGGATTCCTGCCAAGCGTCTGGGGTGGCGTTCTTTTGGAAGCAGTGGGGCGGTTACACGCCAAAGGCGGGTGGAAGGGTGTTGGACGGTAGGGAATGGGGTGAATACCCGAGAGTATTGGCCGTTTAGAGAAGGCCTAGCTGGTCAGTTGCTTGTGCCTGTTTCCTTGCCCACGCAGCAATGCCTTCTCCCGCCGCGTGATTCGTCGCGAACAGCATCCGATACAAGCCTTGTTGGCCGACGAGCCGGACATCCATGATTTTTACGGCAACATCCCACATAGTTCTAAGTTTTTTCAAATAGAGAGCCTCAAGCTCCCTCTTGAATTGCGGTCCTTGGGCTTCGGTTGTTCGATTCGCGAGTGCCGGCTTCCACGATTCGTCTCCAAAGAAGGCAGTGAGGATTTCCCCATTCGCTATTGGGATGTCCCCGTAGCTAGTGAGCCGATTGAGCCCCATTTCGAGCGGGAAGAGTATGTAGAGGTCAACGCTCTTGTGGCCTCCGCTCTTCATCCTTTGGATAGTGGTCCATGGCAATTGGCGCGGAGCCTCGATATCCGCGAAGACGACTATGTAGTCCTTTGGGTCCGTGCGACCCATCAAGTTGGGCAGCACCTCGTTAGCGTTCCCCAGGTGGAACCCAATTGCGCTCTCCGGCACCATACACCGGCCGCTCTGGACCAACTTACCAACGCGCCTTTCGAGCGCCTGGTGATCGTCTCGGTCAAGATTGACTAGATGTGCTGCAGTGAAGCCCAAGTCTTTCCGGCGATGGCCCCGGCTGCTAAGAGCTCTTATCGCGCCACCCTCCAGCTCCTCACCGGAGTTCCTTATGACATTCAAACCAGGGCCGGCAAACAGATCGATATAGATTCGGCGAAGTTTTTTCGCGGTTGCGTCGATCGCTGGTGGGCAATAGTACTCGAGAAACGCGAGCTTCCTCCGTGCGTAGTCGCCCGCATTTCGTGCCAATAGACCGTCGCTGGCGAGCAGTATGTCTTGTTTCATTGAGCGGGGCCTCAAGCGAACAAGATTCCTGATCTCGGACTTTTGCGGCGTCCTCCAGCTGCGCAAGCAAAGCCCCGCAAGCAGTGTTTCGCTCGCGGGGCGTCGAATTGCTGCAGTGGGCGATGAGGGGATCGAACCCCCGACCTCGCGCATGTGAGGCGCGCGCTCTAACCAGCTGAGCTAATCGCCCTGACTTCCGGGAGCGCAATTCTAATAGGAATAAGGGGCAAGGGGGAGGGAGGAGGCGTGCCCCCGGTTTCGCTGCCGAGAGGGTCCGCTCGGCTGGAGTCCAGCCGCCCCGCTGCGCGGGGCGTGACAGACCACATGCCTTGAACAATCCTTCGGTCGCTTCGCTCCCTCAGGATGAGGTGCCCGCGCTGCTTCTGCCACGCGGCCCCCCTGCCCCCCGGCCCCCCTGCCCCCCCTATATCAGCCCCTCACGCCGCATCCGGCCAATCTGATCAAACCGCTCCTCATGCACCGCCAGCACCTCCGCCGGCGAGACGGTCGCGGTCCCGGACTTGGCCACCTCGATCCCGGCGGCATAGGTCGCCAGGTGGGCAGCCTCGATCAGGCTGGCGCCGGCAGCTATGGCGGTTCCGACCCAGGCGGTCACGGTGTCTCCCGCGCCCGACACGTCATACACCTCGCGCGCGATGCTCGGAATGTGGGTGATCTTACGGTCCTTGGTAGCCAGCAGCATGCCATCAGCCCCGAGGGTCAGCAGCAGGTTGTCGACCTTGAGCCGCTCCAGCGCCTGCGGAATGGCGTTCTGGTGCTTCAGATCCATCGCGGCCCCCATGGCGCCTTCCAGCTCCCGGCGGTTGGGTTTGAAGACAGTCGCCCCCTCATAGGCAAAGAACTGGCGGAACTTGGGATCGACGACGGTCGGGATGCCGCGCTTCCGAGCTTCAGTCAGCGCGGCCTTGATGACCTTCGGGGTCAGCGCCCCCTTGTTGTAATCCTCCAGCAGCAGGGCATCGGCGCCCTCGAGCGCTTCCGCCAGGCGGGCAGTGAGCTTGTCGCACTCGACGTCGTCGAGCAGGGTGTCGACCTCTTCATCGATACGTACCACCTGCTGGCCCCGGGCCACGACCCTGGTCTTCGAGGTGGTCGGCCTGCCCGCGAGGTTGAGCAGATACCGGTCATCCAGTCGGCAGGCGGCCATTTCCTGCCTGAGTGCGCTGCCGTCCTGATCGTCACCCACCACGCCTACCAAGCATCCGGTTGCTCCAATGGCCGACACATTGGCCGCGACATTGGCCGCGCCACCCAGCGCCGATCGGCGCTCATGAACCATGACGACGGGCACTGGCGCCTCGGGGCTGAGCCGCTCGGTATCGCCGATGAGATACCGATCGAGCATCACGTCCCCGATCACGACGATGCGGCGCTGGCTCATCTTCTCCAGCAGCTTGCCGAGTTTGTCCCGGGTAAAGGGACCGGGAGTCGGGGTCTGTCTCACTTGAAGCTCCCTCGCCGGCTGAAGCCGAGCGTGGCAAAGAGGCGGCCCTCGAAGCGATTGGCGCTGGCGCCGGTCTGATGGTCGAGGTTGGTGATATGATGAAAGGCGGCATCACCGCTCAGCCGGATCCCGCGCCAGCTGCCACTGGCACCGAGTGCGGCGCGAAAGGTCTGCTCGACCACGCCGACAAACAGCGTCGGAGTTCCAGCCGAGATCGGCCCCCGGGGCGGGGAAGGATCGGCAAGATTGCCCTCGCCCTGGCGGAGGTAGGTCAGCTCGGGGGTCAGCAGCCACGAGTTTCGCACCGGCACCCCGACCCGCACCGTGAGCTGGTCATTGCCACCGAAGTTGCGACCGATCCCGACCCCGGCATCGACGAAGTTGTCAAACCGGTCAGTGGTCCGAAACGCCAGGCTGGATACCTGGGAGTAGATGGCCCGCCAGGACATTGAGCGCGGCAGCGGACCGAAGGCGGCCAGGGTCAGGGCGTAGCGGTCGGGATAACTGTTGGGCCCCTTCCGGTTCTGGTACTGCAGGTCATCCAGCACCAGCTCGGCTTGCAGCGTCACTGCCCGAGCCGCTTGCCACGAAGCATCGAGTCCGACGATGACGTTGCCTTTGTCGCCCAGGCCGTACTCGTTGGTCAGCAGCAGCAGACTCACCGGATTGCGATACCGCCCATCGAAGTTGCGATCCACCCCGGACAACACGGTGGTTTCGAAGAGCGCCAGCTGCAGCCGCTTCGAGGCCCGGAAATCGAGCCGGTGGGCAAAGAAGTAACGGTGCACTACCTGTCCCAGCGAATCGGCCTCGTCGGCCAGTTCGGACGCCTGAGCGCCCAGGTGAAACGGGCCGAACTGCGCGTCGATGCCGAAGGTGGGCCGGGGATAGCTCACGTTGCCCAGCGCCAGACCGGTGATCCCGACCGGTCCCCAGTTCTGGGCCATCTGGCCATAGAAGACCCGGGCCGGTTTCCACTGGGCGCTGAGGTAGGCATCGACCATCCGGAGACTGATGTCGATGTTCTTCCGGCCATTCCAGTCCGGGTCATCCAGCAGCCTGGGCTCGAGGGCCGGACGACTGACCAGCACCAACGGTCCGGTCGTCGCTTCGATCCCCACCTCGGCGTAGGGCTGGATTCCGCCCTCGCCCTCAGGGTGCAGCGGATCCTGCCGGGCATGACTGTAAGTCTGGAACCCACCACGCAGATCGACACCCCAATTCGACTCGGCACTCAGCACTTCGAATTCGGCCTCAAGCTGCCGGACTGACTCCGCCACCCCGGGTCTGGTGGTGTCCGCCAGTGCCAGCACCCGGAGCAGGTCGGTGCGGCGGAACGGCCGGATGAACGGGCTGGGGTCCTCGATCGCGCCGGAGGCGATCAGATGCTCAATCAGCGGCAGCCGGGTGTCATCGAGCCCGATGTATCCCGAGACCTGGGCCGTAGCCAGCGCCGGTAAGGCGCTGAGGAGCAGGAACAGGAGGGTTGGGAGGCGGGGCATTGCGGGGTAAGGTAGTGGGAGGTCGCCGCCCGTCGCCAGCGGAGTTCAGTCACCCAAGTAGTGGACCGCTCCGCTATCTTTGGGAGCTATGGATTTCCGGATTGAATCCACCCGGGGTGAGCTGGTCGAATCGGTCCACCGGGTCTCGGTCGCGGTCGTCGATTCGACCGGCCGGATGCTGGCGCGGGCCGGCGATCCGACCCTGGTGACCTTCTGGCGGTCGGCCGCCAAGCCGTTCCAGGCCATGCCGTTGGTGGCGGACGGCGCGGCTGACCACTTCGGATTCGGGCCCCGGGAATTGGCCCTGGCCTGCGCTTCGCATTCCAGCGAGCCGGTGCACGCCGACCTGGCCGACCAGATGCTTAAGCGGCTGGGGTTGTCGGAGCAGAACCTAGCCTGCGGTCCTCATCCGCCGCTGTCGAGTTCACTGACCGACCACCCGAGCCGGGTGCCGGGCGGACTGACGCCACGCTGGAGTAACTGTTCGGGCAAGCATGCTGGAATGCTGGCGCTGGCGCTCCACCACCAGTGGCCGATCGCAGGGTACGAGCGGGAGTCACATCCGGTGCAGGGCCGCTGCCTCGAAGCCATCGCCGAGTGGAGCGGCCAGCCTCGATCCACTATCCGGCTGGCGGTCGATGGATGCACCACGGTCTGCCATGGCCTTCCGCTGTCTGCAATGGCGCTGGCCTATGCTCGGCTTGGGTCCTCTGAAGATGGCTCGGCGCGACGGATCCGCGATGCGATGATGACCCATCCGTTGCTGGTGGCCGGCACTGGCCGTCTCTGCACCGACCTGATGGCGGCGTACCCGGGAACGATTTTGGCCAAGGTCGGAGCCGATGGCATATACAGCGGCTCGCTGCCCGGTACCGGTCTCGGGCTCACGCTCAAGGTCGAGGATGGAGACATGCGGAGCGCTCGTCCGGCCCTGCTGGCAGTGCTCCGGCAGCTGGTCGAGCGTGGGGTGCTCACCTTGCCCGGCGGCGATTGGCCCGCGGCCGTCGCGCACCATGCGGAGCTGCCCACGATCAATACCCGTGGCGCGGTAACCGGAGTGCTCCGCTCGGCAGGTGGATTGCATTTTTGAGCGGGTTGTTGGCGTCGAAATGATGCGGGACTTCAACCACCGGATGTTACTGTAGATGAAACAGCAGGATGCCCTCGACCCTCAGACCCTGTCACTGGTCCGCTTTGCGGCGGCGGTGGCCCAGGGAGACGAGCCCGACATCCGGGAGCGTGCCGATGATCTCCGCACCGACCAGGTGCCGGCGATCTGGGTCGAGGAACTGCTGCTGCAGTCGGTCCTGATGGTGGGCTATCCGCGAACGCTCGTAGCCCTCGGTGTCTGGCGGAAGATTTCCCGGCTGCCGGCCCCCGCCACCGATCCGGATACTGATTACAGTCGCGCCGCCCTCTGGGCCGAGCGGGGGGAAGAGACCTGTCACCTGGTCTACGGCGACAATTACAAGAAGCTGCGCGAGAATGTGAAGAGTCTGCATCCGGCCATGGATGCCTGGATGATCACCGAAGGCTACGGCCGGACCCTGGCCAGGCCTGGGCTCGACCTGCTGCGGCGGGAGCTCTGCACCGTGGTCCAGACCGCGGTGCTCGACACCGCTCGGCAGCTCCACTCGCACCTGCGCGGCGCGCTCAACGCCGGCGCCAGCGTGGAGCAGGTCGATGCCACCATGGCCGCGGTCAATCCGGTCCTGGCCTTCGACCATTGGAAACGAGTCAAGGAAATCTGGCGTGGGGTGCGGGACGACTGGAACCCGCTCGACTGATGTTCATCGATCAAGCGATTGTCAAAGTCACCGCCGGTACCGGCGGCTCCGGCGCCTCTTCATTCGCCCGATTCAAGTACCGGCCGAAGGCCGGGCCTGACGGTGGTGATGGCGGCAACGGCGGCAGTGTCTACGTGCGGGCCGACAACAACCTGGCCACCCTGCTGGACTTCAAGTTCCGGCCTCTCTGGAAGGCCGAACGCGGCGAGCACGGCAAGGGAAAGACCCAGACCGGCGCCTCGCGAGAGGACATCTACCTGCCGGTGCCGCCCGGCACTTCGATCAAAGACAAGAACTCCGGCGAGGACCTCGGCGAAGTGCTGGAATCGGGGGATACGATCCTGGTGGCCAAAGGCGGGCGGGGTGGACGGGGCAATGCGCGGTTTACCAGCCCAACCCACCAGTCGCCACGGGAATGGGAACCGGGTGCCGAGGGCCAGGAGCGTGAGCTGATCCTGACCCTCAAACTGATCGCCGATGTGGGACTGGTCGGTGAGCCGAATGCGGGCAAGAGCACTTTGCTGTCGGTCATTTCCGCGGCCCGTCCCAAGATCGCCGATTACCCGTTCACCACCCTCGAACCCAACCTCGGCGTGGTCGGGCTGTCGGGATCGCGGACCTATGTGGTGGCGGACATTCCGGGAATCATCGAGGGCGCGCACGAAGGCAAGGGGCTGGGGCTGCAGTTCTTGCGGCACGTCGAGCGGACCCGGATGCTGGCGTTCCTGCTGCCGCTCGACAATCCGGACCCTGGCGCCACGCTCGAGCTGTTGCGCAACGAAGTGCGGAGTTACAGCGCGGCGCTGGCCGAGAAGCCGTTCGTCGTGGTGCTGACCAAGCGGGACTTGCTGCCCGAACAGGATGCGGTCCCCGAAGTCTCTGCTCCCGGCGCACTCGGCGTCCTGGCCATCTCCAGTGCCGCCGGCAGTGGACTCGAAGAACTCAAGGAGTTTTTATGGCGGACGGTCGGGCAGGTGAAGGCGGAGGCTCCGGTGGAGGAGTTTCCGCTATCGGAGGAGGAGATCGAGTTCGAGTAGAGGGCCGGGCCGCGTACGTGGCCCTGGCTTCGGTTCCGGGTATCGGTCCCAAACGACTTGCAGCATTGCTCAAGACCTTCGGTTCTGCCAACGGCGCCCTTTCGGCGCCGTTCGCGTTTTTGTGCCGAGTGCCCGGAATATCGAAGGCCGGCGCGACCGCGATCAGGGCGGCCAAGCTCGAGATTGGAGTGAAGGTGCTGGAGCGGGTCGCCGAACTGGGTGGGCGCTGCTTGCTGCCGGATGACCCCGAATTTCCCGCCGCCTTGCGGGAAATTCCCGACTCGCCGATGTACCTGTTCGCCTGCGGGAGGCTGGAGCTGCTGGCGCTGCCGGCGGTGGCCATCGTTGGCAGCCGGGATCACTCGCAGTACGGCGCCGACATGTGCCGGATGGTGGCGGAACGGGCCGCGCGGGCCGGGCTGGCCGTGGTCAGCGGAATGGCCCGCGGTCTCGACGCGGTGGCGCATCACGCCGCACTCGATGTGAACGGCGCCACCATCGGGGTGCTGGGCAATGGACTCGGGGTGATCTACCCCGCAGCCAATCGGGCGCTGTACGAGCGGGTTTTTGCCGATGGGTTGATGCTCACCGAGTTTGCTCCCGGGGAGCGCCCCCATCACGGCAGCTTTCCGAGGCGCAACCGGCTGATCAGTGGCCTGGCCCGGGTGACGCTGGTGGTGGAGGCGGTCAAGGGATCGGGCACCATGCTGACGGTGGAATCTGCGCTGGGGCAGGGGCGGGACGTGATGGCCGTGCCGGGGCCGATCACGAGTGTCACCTCGGAGGGGACCAACCGGTTGATCCGCGACGGAGCAGAACCGCTGCTCGAGACCATCGACCTTCTCCGGCACTACGGGTTGGCCGAGTCGGGCGGCGACACTCAGCCCACGATGTCACCAATCCCTGATATCCACGCAAAATCGCGGGCAATCGTTGTCCCCGATTTTCTCTCGCCTGATGAGGTCAGTGCATTCCAGCTGCTCAGCCGGGATGCCTTGCTGGCCGATGACCTGGCGCTGGCGATGATCAAGCCGGTGTCGGCGGTGCTCGACGTGCTCTGCGGATTGGAGCTGGCGGGGCTGGTGGAGGGAATGCCGGGGGGGCGGTACCGAAGGAAGAACTAGGCGGGGCAGGGGGGCAGGGGGGCAGGTTGTCACAGCCTCCGCTTTTACGGCGCCGGGGGGGGGCGGGGGGCGGGGGGGGGGGGGGGGGGGGGGGGGGGGGGGGGGGGG
>JBEPVA010000077.1:0-16652 GCA_041691295.1 Gemmatimonadota bacterium | reverse complement strand
GGACCAGCCGGGTGGTACAGGCGACGGATACGGTACTCATCCCGATGTGAATTGCCCCCGATTCCAATCCTTCCAGTACGCCATCGGGACCAAAAGTGACAGCGTTGACCGCGACGTCATCCGACAGCATTGAAATGGCAATCGAGGCACCTCGACAGGCATCGGCCGGCGAGTCGCTGCGGTTGAGTTCCGGATAGTCGGCGAGCTTTTCGGCCGAGCGGTTCCAGGCCCTGACTGAAAAGCCGCCGGCAGCGAGGTTGCGGGCGATGGCGCCACCCATGGAGCCGAGGCCGAGGAATGCGAGTTGAGACATTGGGGATAGGGAATTGAGGGATGGGGGGAAGGGCGGAATGCTTGGTCGTGCTGTACAAGGTAGGCGGGTGCGATTCGATACTCGATGGACGACGGGAATATTCCCCCCATCCCCCTTTCCCCACATCCGGTACCGCCCCTCCGGCGTACCTACGCTGAAGTCGCTCAACTCAACCGTTACCGGAGGATGTCATGCAGCGTATGTGGAAGCCGACCCTGGCGGTACTGGTCCTGGCCCTTGCCGGCGCCAGCTCCGCTCAGGCCCAGATGGACAAGATGGCGATGAACCCGATGGTGGGTGGTATGGCGATGTCTCCCATGAAGGACATCGTGGACAATGCCGTCAATTCCCCCGATCACACCACCCTGGTGGCCGCCGTCAAAGCCGCCGGACTGGTCGATGCGCTCAAGGGCAAGGGGCCGTTTACAGTGTTTGCGCCGACCAACGCGGCCTTTGGCCTGCTGCCGGCCGGCACGGTGGACAATCTGCTGAAGCCGGAGAACAAGACGGCGCTGACCGGCGTGCTGACCTACCATGTCGTGTCTGGCCGGTACGATGCCAAGGCGTTGATGGAGCTGATCAGGAAGGGCAACGGCACCGGCACCCTCAAGACGCTGAACGGGGCCGAGCTCTGGGTCATGATGAACGGCGACCGCAATATCGTGGTCAAGGACGCCAAGGGCACCGTCGCCAACATCTCGGTATATGACGTCTATCAGTCGAACGGCGTGATCCTGGTGATCGACAAGGTGTTGATGCCTGCGTAACTGCGGAACAAGGCGAAAGGCGAAAAGGAATGATTCTCACCCTCCTGTTCGCTTTTCGCTTTTCGCGCTACTCGCTATTTTATCTGCGCCAGCTTCCTGAGCTGCGGCACCCGCCAGGCCGTTGCCAGCACGATTAGCACCGTCATCGTTCCACCGAACACCACTGACGGCACCGTTCCCAGCAGCGAGGCCGCCACGCCCGATTCAAAGGCACCAATCTCATTCGAGCTGCCGATGAACACGCTGTTGACCGCCGACACCCGGCCCAGCAAGTGGGCCGGGGTCAGCGTCTGCAACAACGATGAGCGGATCAAGACGCTGATGTTGTCGGCCATGCCGGCCAGGACCAGCAGACTGAAGGAGAGCAGGAAGTTCCGCGACAGCCCGAACCCGATCATGCAGAGGCCGAATCCGCCGACCGCGTAGAACAGCGCGCGCCCCGGCCGCTCCAGCGGCCTGCGATGCGACAAATACAACGACATGGCGACTGCGCCGGCCGAATGCGCCCCCCGGAGAATGCCGAGTCCTGAGGGACCAACCTTGAGGATGTCGGCGGCAAAGACCGGCAGCAACGCCTCCGCCCCGCCAAACAGCACGGCGAACAAATCCAGGGTGATGGCGCCGAGGAACATCGGCTGGCTGCGGACGAAGTCGATGCCCTGCCCCAGCGCCTGGCGCAGTGGCTCGCGGGTCGTGACCGCCGAGCGAGGGACGGCCGGCACCTTGAAGTAGGACACCACGCCGGCCAGCAGCAGCACGATGCTCACCCCGTAGGCCAGCGCCGGACCTTGAACAGCGTAGAGTCCACCGCCGATGGCCGGTCCGATGACCGCGGCCAGCTGCCAGCTCGAGGTCCGCCAGCTCACCGAGTTGACCAGCACGTCGCGAGGGACGATCTCGCCGGCCAGCGCGGTACGCGAGGGCATCAAGACCGCTCGACCCAGGCCGCTGGCGAAGACCACGACATAGATCAGGGTCAGCCGGAGCTGGTCGGGTTCCGGTGCAAGGGTGAGCCAGAGCAGGCTGCCGGCACACAGGCAGAGCAGGGCCGTCGCCATGACGGAGAGCCGTTTGCGATCGTGCCGGTCGGCCCAGTGGCCGGCAAACAGTACGGTGCCGATGAAGGGAATCGCTTCAGCCAGGCCGATCAGCCCCAATGACAGCGGCGACCTGGTGATCGAGTACACCTGCCAGCCAACGACAACGGCCTGCATCTGGCTCGCCAGCGTCTGCGTCAGCAGGGCGGCAATGAACCAGCGGAAGGCGGGGACTCGGAGGGCGGCATAGCTGTCGTGGGAACGTGGCGGAGACGTCACGCATCAATAGTAGCAGGGACCGCCGATGCTCGCGGATCGGGCGCACCAGACGCGCCGGTGTGGCCTGGACAACAGATCCCGGAGCACCCGGGTAACTTGAGTAGTCCCCTTGGAAGGTTTGGATACCATGTACGGAACCCGCACATCGATGACCATTGCGACGGCGCTGCTGCTGCTGCTGGCCGCCGCCTGTGGTGGTCCCACCATCTCGAGCGACAGTGACAGCTCAATCCCGGTGCCGCAGGGCGCCACCTACGCCTTTATTGGCGGCACCCAGACGACCACGACCAACAACCGGGCCAGCGAGGCACCCGATCACAATGAATTCGTCCACCAGCGGATTCAGAACGCCATCCAGGACCAGATGAAAGCCAAGGGCTTCCGCGCCACCGCCGACTCGGCCAGTGCCCACTTCGTGGTCCGCTATTTCCTCGACCTGCGGATCAGGAACGGCTACGTCACCACTGATTACAGCCCGTACTACGGCTGGGGCTGGGGTCGGCGCTACGGCGGGGTGGTGGTCAGCCAGCCGGTGCAGTTCAAGGAGGGCGGCCTGCTGATCGACCTGGTCGAGCGCGAAACCGGCAAACTGGCCTGGCGCGGAACCATCGAAGGGGAAGTGCCCGACCATTCGCCCACCCAGGACGAGATCAGCAAGGTGGTTGGCCAAGCCATGGCGACACTGAAGCCGACCCCGGGATCCTGAACTATCTGGCTATGGCACACGGCCCGGCCCTTTTCAGGGCCGGGCCGTTTGTCTGGGACTTCACTGGGGCGGCAGGGGTCGAACCTGCAACCTCCCGGTTAACAGCCGGGCGCTCTGCCGGTTGAGCTACACCCCACTGAAACAGAAAACCCCGCCGGGCGGACCGGGCGGGGCTGGACAACCATCCTCCAGATGAACCCTATGCCCGTTCTTCCCCGGAGTTACCGGTGAAATTTCGATTGGGCCGATTGGCGCGCAGGTTCATCATGGGGTGGGTACTTTAGGCCGGGAACGGCTGGCCGTCAATAGCCATTCAGCAATCGACCCTCGCTCAGGGAGCGGCCGGATGGTCCATGCTGGAGCCAGTGCGGTGCGGGCTACGGGGCCATCTCCCTGGGCCCTGGTCCTCGCTGCCGGCGAATCCAGGCGGTTCGGCAGCCAGAAGCTCCTGGCCCCGCTCGATGGGCGGCCGCTCATCGAGTGGACGTTGGCTGCGCTTGAGAGCGCGCGGGCTGGGGAACTGGTCGGCGGTATTCTCGTGGTGGTCAGGGCCAAGGATCGAGAGCTTAGGGAATCGTTGCCGCCCGGGGTCGATCGCGTCGTCCTGCCGGCCGGCAGCGCACCAGCGCTGTCCGATTCGCTTCGGGCCGGAATTGCAGCGCTGGCCAGCCGAGCGACTCCCGCCGTACCTGCGGTCCTCATCTGCCTGGCTGACCAGCCAGGACTCCGACCCGATGTCATCGCGGCATTGGTCAACGATTGGCGAAACGGCAAAGGTCCGGTCCTCCGGCCCCGATACGCCGATCAGCCGGACCAGCCGGGTCACCCGCTGCTGCTGGATCGGTCGGCGTGGACCCTGGTCGATGCCACCACGGAAGATTCCGGGCTGGGCCCGGTGCTCTATAGCCGGCGGGAGCTGGTGCACCAGGTGGAGGTGACGGGAAGTAATCCGGATATGGATCGCCCGGAGGATATCGGGCCAGTGCCTGGACCTGAACGCTGAACGGCCATCAGTTCTTTTTCGGGTCGAGCTTGCTGAGCGCCTCGCCGAGGGCCGCAAGTTCCCGGGTGCTCAGCCCACGCAGGATCGTGTCGACTTTAACCGACCCCTTGTCCTGCACGATCAACGCTGGGCGGACCTGCGGCGGGGGGAGGCCTTCGGCCGCTGCTTGCGGACAATCCCGGCGAGCGCTCGCAGGGCATCATTCACCGCGGCGGCGTCTGGGAAAATGGCCGCGACATCGGATTCCAACACGACGATGTGTCCACCCGCCAGGCGGGCCGCGTAGGGGTTCCGCCGGGCCCGGCTGAAATCATACTCGGGCAGGATGTCATCGGCCCCGATCCGACGGGCGGGCTTAGCGCTTGCCTTCTTCATAGTCATGGCGTTCGCGACGAGTCGCTTTCCGAGCGCTGATGAGCCGAATGCGGTCACCACGCTCGGTGAACATGACCGCCAGCAGACGTTGGTCTTGTGAAAACCCCAGCAATGCGAATCGGTATTCTGTGCTTGAGTGCCGCGGGTCCTCAACGATGCGCCCAAACGGATCGACAAATGCGGTGGCGGCCTCATCGAACGTGACCCCGTGCATACGTAAGTTTCTCGCAGCTTTGCCGGGGTCCCATTCGAAGGTGAAAGCCATCCGCAAACCTACGCAAATCGAGATTCCCAGGGTACGCGCCTAACGCATCGCGCATAAGCTGCGGGCGCAATTCGTATCCCAACCGTGGACCGAAACTCCCAATCGATGAGTCCGCATAGCCTCATGCGCCTGTTAGACCGCACGTTCTGAAGCCACAACTCAAGAGATAAGCCCCCACGAGCGAGCGATTCGCTCTGCCTCAGCGTCGATCTGAGCTGAACTGACTCCGCTCGCGATCACGTACTTATGTAGCTCCGAACCAAGCTCTTTGAGCAATTTGAGAGCCGCTTCGGACATCGATTCCACACGAGCGACAAGGGCACTATACGCTGATGGATTCTCTAGGATGCCCCTGCTCTCTCTCCGCGAGCGATGGACCAACCAGTTCCGTTCGTCCACGGCTGTCTGGAGGCGTGCGCTCAATTGCGATGGCACGACGCCTGCCTTTTCTAGCTCTCTGAGAAGGCTGCCGAATGTCTGTTTCTCAGCGGACGACACCAGTGCCTCGCCCTCTTCCTTGCCTATCCCTCTGACGGCCTTGATCCTCACGACTAGGTACGACGCCGCCATCGTCTCGAGCTCCTGCGATTGCCAAACGGCGAAGCCAATCAGGTGCATAAGTGCCGCGAGTCGCGTCGCTTTCTCGACTGAGATGAATGCCTCCTAGTGCGGGCTAACTACTTATTCGCCGTTGAGGCCTGCGGCGCCTTGAGCTTGCTGAGCGCCTCTCCGATGGCCGCAAGTTCCCGGGTGCTCAGCCCACGCAGGATCGTGTCGACTTTAACCGACCCCTTGTCCTGCACGATCATGCTGCCGGTCCCCTGGGTCAGCTGGGAATTGAGATTGATGTTGAGATCTCCCCAGGGAAGGCGCCGGATCCCGGTGGAATCGGCCCGGATCAATTCCCTGGCGGTGATTGCCATTCCGTCGCTCCCCGGCCGACCATGGGCGACGAACAGATAGAGCACACTGTCCCCCGCGGGAATCTGGAACCGGGTCCGCGCCAGCGCGGCAAACTGCTCGGGAATGTTCGGAGCGATCAGGCTCAGGGCCGGAGGCTCACTCTTGAACATGGAACGCACCAGCGTAATCGCGCCGACGAGGAAGGCTGCCAGTAGGAGAACAACCACCCCGACCACCGCTCCCGCCCATTTGATCCGTTTCCCGAATCGCCGGCGCCGCTGCACTGACCCCGATTCCAGCGCGCCCGGCGCGCTGGTGGCCGCCAGCGCCTCGGCCATGGCCCGGGCAGTGGGGTAGCGGTCGCCTGGATCCTTGGCCAGCGCCCGGGCCACGATCCCCGCCAGCACCTGCGGCGTTTCGGGAGAGGCCTGACTCAGTTCGGCCGGCTTCTGGCTCAGGTGCTTGGCCAGGACCTGCGCCGCGGTCTTGCCGCCGAACGGCGGCTGTCCGGTCAGCATCTCGAACATCACGATGCCGAGGGCGTAGACATCCGAGCGGCCATCGATCTCCTCGCCGGCGGCCTGTTCGGGGCTCATGTACTGTGGGGTCCCGACGACCATTCCTTCCTGGGTCAGCCGCGCGGCCTGCGCCGCCCGGGAAATGCCGAAATCGGTGACCACGGCGTGACCGCTGGCATCGAGCAGGATGTTGTCGGGCTTGATATCGCGATGGATGACACTGTGACGGTGGGCGTGGTCGAGAGCATCCGCCACTTCCCTGGCAATCGAGGCCACCCGGGCCGGAGGAAGCTTGCCCTCCTTGACCAGCATCCCGGCCAGCGAGGTGCCGGGCACGAATCGCATCACGATGTAGAACAGTCCGCCCTTCTGCTCGACCTGGTAGATCGGCACGATGTGCGGATGCTCAAGCGCGGCGATCAGCCGAGCCTCGGTCAGGAACCGCTCGCTGTGTTCGGTCGAGAAGGCCAGGTTCGGGTCCAGCACCTTGATCGCCACATCCCGCCCCAGCGACTCCTCACGGGCCTGGAACACCAGCGCAAAGCCACCCTGTCCGAGCAACTTGCCCACCACAAATTCGCCCTGGACCGCGGCCTGCAGGCGCGGGGCGAGTTCGGTTGCTTCGAGTCTGGGAGCCATGGGGGTTTAAGGTACGGTTGACCCGTGAACACGTCGAGGGGGCAGGCGGGCGGACGGGCGGGCCGAAAATCAGGACGCCTCATCCCGAGCGAAGCGAGGGACCGGCTGAACAAATTCCGAGAAGCAGTCCTGGGTACTACGGGGAGTCCATTCCCCTCTCGCGTGGGTCCCTCGCTCACTTCGTTGGCTCGGGATGAGGTGCAGACAGCTATCGCTTCAGCGTCCTCTCAATCACACCACTCATCACTTCCACCGGATACGATCCATCGAGCCGCACCCCATTGATCACAAATCCGGGTGTGCCACCAAACTCGTAGCTCTGGAACTCCGCCAGGTCGGCGGCAATCACCGCCTTGACCTCGGGACTCTCCGCGTCCTTTCGGACCCGGGCCACATCCGCGCCGACCTGCCTGGCCGCGACGTCCAGAAAAGCCTGGCCTTCCTTCCCCAACCGCGCCTGGTCATCGAACAGCAGGTCGTGGAACCGCCAGGCCTTGGCGGAGTCCTGGCGGAGGACCGCCTCGAAGTACTGGGCGGAAATCATGGCCTGCGGATGCATCTCAAGCGGGGCCTGCTTGAGCACCAGCAACAGGCGGCTGCCATACTTGGAGAACAGCGCCTGGTTGACGCCATTGGCACGCTTGCAATAGGGGCACTGAAAGTCCGAATACTCGACGATCACGATCGGCCCCGACGGATTGCCCTGCGTGGCCCGTCCTGGCCCGATGACCGGACGCTTGGGACTGGCCAGGTCCTGCTCCATCCGCAGCGAGTCACGCTGGGACGCGGCACCGGCGGTCTTCTGGTACTCCGACGCCGCCCGCTGCACCACCTGGAAAAATTCGGCAGGATGCTGTTTGATCACCTCAAACAGGATGTCCGGATGCGCCACCAGCATGGCCTTGAGCTGGTCAGCCGACGGTGGCTGGGGTCGGCAGGCGGACAGAACGGACAGGACCGAAAAGACGAACAGGATGGATGAGACGGGCAAGACAGGCCTGCGAAAACAAAAAAGCACGGAGATTCTCCTCTGTTTGACCGACCTGCGACTTGTCACCTGTGACCCGCGACCCATGACGCGCGACCGGCGGAATCTGTACCCCGGCTGGAGCCGCGCCAACCCCGGGACTATCGGGATCGTGCTCAGCTTCCTATCCTAGCAATCAATGCGCGAGCTCCTTCCCGATCTGGAACGCTTGTTGACCGGCTCCACCCCCGTCGGCCGCGGAGTGGTCGTTTCCGTCTGGGGCTCGGCGCCACAGCCGGCGGGCTCGGTCATGATTGCCACCGCGGATGGGCGGATGGAGGGTGCGGTCTGCGGCGGATGCATCGAGGGCGCGGTGCTGGAGGAGATCCAGGCCGCGATCTCGAGGGGGACACCCAAGCTCCTCACGTTCGGCGTGAGTGAAGCAAAGGCATGGTCGGCTGGACTGGCGTGCGGAGGGAGGATTGAGGTGCTGGTCGAACCGGCAGTGCGACCCGAACTGATCCCCCTGCTCGCGCAGCGCATTGGCATGGTCCTGGTGACGGTACTGGGCGGTCTGGGCGGCGCCGTACTCGTGACCGATGACGGCCAGGAGCCCCGGATACTTCCCGCCTTTCAGGGCGATGAGCTCGGGCAGGCCGTTCCCACGGACGAACTGGCCGCTTTCCTGCCTGCCATAGTCCGAATGGCCGAGCACGCCCTGGGCACCGAGATCAGCGGCAAGACGGAAGTGACGATGCCGACCGGCGTCCTCACCGCATTTTTCGAAGTGATCCCTCGCCCTCCTCGGCTGATCATCTTCGGGGCCGGCCAGATTGCGGCGGAGCTGATCCCGATGGCTCGGCGCCTTGGCTTCGAAACAATCCTGGCGGACGGCCGGGCGACGTTTCTTTCACAGGAGCGCTTCGCCGAAGCCGACCGGCTTGTGCCTGCCTGGCCGGAGGAAGCCTTTGCTGAAGTGGGTATCGACCAGCGGACCTACATCTGTCTCCTCAGCCACGACCCCAAGTTCGACGAGCCAGCGCTCCGGATCGCGCTCCGGTCGCCGGCCAAGTACATCGGCGCCATCGGCAGCCGAAAGACCCAGGCCGCCCGGCGCGAACGGCTGTTGCAGGAAGGGTTCAGTGAGGAGGACGTGAAGCGGATCCACGGGCCGATCGGGCTGCCGCTCGGTGGCAGGCGGCCGCCGGAAACGGCGGTGGCAGTGCTGGCGGAGATGATAAGCGTGAGGTACGGCTCCACCTCGAGCAGCAGCTAGGCCGAGCTGCGGTACCTTGGGGACCTGCCTCGGAATACCCCACGAGATTGTCGATTTGACGCGAGCGCGACCGCCCTCGAATGAAGGCGGTCGTCGCTGCCTGATTCAGACCCGTTTCCGCAGCAGCGCCATCACCGCCTTGCTCCCCTTCACCTCCTTCAAGGCGGTGGGCCCGACCGCACCGGCGTCGAGCAGGAGCTCCAGGGTCCCAGCGTAGTCTCCCGTTTTGGAATACCAGCCGTTGAGCGACCCGTGGATCACCCAACCGACCGCGGTCTGCCCGTAGTCCTTTTCCTTCACCTCGAGGGCGGGGTTGTGCGCGAGGATCACTCGCGCCATTTCCGCGTTCCCGTGGAACCCGGCCCAGTGAAGGGCCGTGGCGCCGTGCTGCCCTGGCGTATCGACCGGCCATCCCGCCTCGAGCATGAGCCGGGCCGCGGCGACATTGTTGTTCTGCGCCGCATCGGGAAGTTTGCGGAGCTCGGCGGGAGTGAGTCGCTGAACCATGTCGGGCTGTCTCTTGAGCAGCGCCGCCAAGGCGGTTTCGTCCCCCGTTTCACACGCCAGGGCCAGCCTGAGCGGCTCCGGCGTCCGTTCCATCAACAGCTGGAACACATCCTCATGACCGAACTCCCGGGCCACCGCGTGCGGCGATTTCCGCTGGCCCAGGGTCCAGGTATAGATCGAGCCACCAGCGTGGATATTGTGGCGGGGGAAGAATTCGTCGGACACAATGGTCCTGACCGCGCCAGGATCGGCGTCCAGGATGGCGCGGACCCGTTCAATGTCGCCCAGGGCCGAGGCGAGGAGAATGTCGGAAGTGGCGCCACGGGAGACCAGGAAGCGGGCGATGTCGGGATTGGAGCGGACCAGGTACTGCGCCGGCGTTGATTCATGATCGACATCCCCGGCGTCGATATCCGCGCCATGCTCGACCAGAAACCGCGCGATGTCGAGCGAAGCCGCCACGTGCAACGGGGTCTGGCCATCACCCGCCCGCTGGTGAACCGCGTTCGGATTCGCCGCAACCAGGCGCCTGAGATCGGCCAGCCGGCCGAGCTTGGCCGCGGCGACGGCGTCCAGCACTGCGCCCCGCTCGATCAGGAAATCGGCGAGGCCGTGGTCGTCCTCCAGCACATGAAACCCGCCGGCCCACCAGTGACTGGGCTGATTGATATCGGCGCCGGCTTCGAGCAGCGCGTCGACCATGGCAGGGTTGGCTTGCTGCACCGCGATGATCAGCGGGGTCGCGCCAAACGCGCCCCCGGCCACCGGCTTGTCGAGCTTGCTCCTCAGTTCGGAGTAGCGGCTGATCACTCCTGCAACGGCCTCGGCGTCGTGACTCTTCAAGGCTGCCGCCAGCGCCTCGGCCGGATCGGCTGCGGTCAGTTCCTCGACGTGTGCCTTGAGTTTGGGCCAGCTGGCAAAGCCGTATTCCCGCGCCAGCGCATGCTGGCAATCCGCCAGCGTCGGCGCCTTGAAGGCGCCGGCCGGTCCCCAGGCGCGCAAACGCTCGACGGCGATGGCGTCGCCGCTCTTGGCGCTCCGGAGAAAATCCTTGGCTTGCTTGGTGAGAAACTCGAAATTGGCCCGTTCGGGCAGGCTGCGGGACATCATACCCCCTTCGTTGAGCCCATGGTCCGCCATCGGTGGGCTGGAAGAGAGGTGATATCGATTATCCAGCGATGCTGCCCAGGTGGGATCGTCCCTCCCCGCGGACCGGAGGCGCCCTGACGCGCATCACGATTCTACCTCCCGATCAGTGCCTGGTCAACCACGCAGGCATCCACATTGTGGACCTCTTCCCCTCCCGCCCGCCGCCGGGTTTCTTCATTGCCTAGCCAACGATCGTTCAACACCTCCTCCGAATTCCGGTGCACCAGGAGTGGCCATGACCCCAGCAGTCCGGAGATCGACCGCCCTTGCCCTGGGGGCGATCCTGTTGGTTGCCGCTCACCTGTCGGCCCAGAACACCCCCGCCTTCCGTCTGATCGACCAGTACATCGTCCAGTCGATGCAGGAATCTGGCACTCCTGGCCTGGCGATCGGAATCACCGACCGGACCCATACCCTCCGCGTCGCCACCTACGGCTACGCCGACCTCTTGGCTCGGAAATTTCTCACCCCGCATGACCGTTTCGAGATCGGCTCGGTCTCGAAGTCGTTCACCGCGCTGGCCCTGATGCAATTCGCGGCCCAGGGCAAGTTCGACCCGAAGCAGCCAATCACCACTTATCTGCCGTGGTTTTCTATCAAGACGAAATATCGTCCGCTCACCGGCGAGGATCTGCTGACCCACACCGGGGGACTGCCCGGCGATCGGGACGACATCCCTTCGTCGATGGCGCAGGCGTACAACCTCCGCGACCGCAGCACCGGCTCCGCCCCCGGCACCTACTGGTCCTACAGCAACATCGGCTTCCAGACGATGGGGTATGTCCTCGGCGCCATCGCGGGGAAACCGAGTGCCCAGGTCGTCCAGGAAAAGCTGCTCGGGCCACTTGGCATGACGGAAAGTCAGGGGTGGTGGACTGACGCTGACCGGCCCTCCATGGCCGTCGGATACGAGACCCAGTACGACGATCGTCCGCCACGGGCCAATGATCGCCAGTTTCCAGGCACCTGGCTGGAGTATGCCGGAGGAGATGGTGCCATCATTTCGACTGCCGGTGACATGGCGAAGTACGCCCGCCTCCTGCTCAATCGAGGCCGCGGCCCGGATGGCGAGCTCGTAGCGACCAGGTGGTTCGACGAGTTCGCGTCACCGCGACAACTCATGGATCCGGCTGACTCCAGTGGATTCTATGGCTACGGCATCGACGTGATCAAGCGGTCCGGCCACCACTTCCTGATGCATACAGGCGGCATGATTGGTTACTACACGGCGCTTCAGATCGACCTGGATACCGGGCTTGGAGTGATCATCCTGGTCAACGGCGGAGCCCGACCAAGCTCCATCGCCTCCTTTGCGCTCACGGTCATGGCGGCGGAACAGGCCGGCACTCCGCTGCCGGATCTGCCAGCGCCGGAGAATGCATTTGACGTGGCGGGCGCCACACAAATGGCCGGCAGTTATACCAGCGCCGGCGGCCGGGCCCTCACCTTCGCGGCCGACAGCAATCGGCTTTTCCTCCTGAGGGGAACCGAGCGGATCGCGCTGGAGTCGAACGGGCAGGACGCCGTGCTCGGCCCGGCCGACTCCTTCCCGCTGTTTCCGCTCCAGTTCCGCCGCACCAAAGGTGTCGTGACCGAAGTGACCTACGGCGGCGACTGGTACACCAACGACCACTACACCGGGCCGAAGCACTTTGCCCACCCCGCGGCCTGGAATGCATTGGTTGGTCACTGGCGAATCGTGCAGGACTGGGAGCCCAATTTTCGGGTCATCGAGCGGCAGGGAAAACTGCTCTACGTTTTCCCCGGTGGTGGGGAACAGGCGATGACTCTGCTGCCGACCGGTGAGTTTCGAGTCGGGGACGCTCAATCCGCCGAGCGACTGAGGTTTGACCAGATCGCCGGTGGCAAGGCGCTGCGCGCCACCTTTTCCGGCATGATCTACTACCGATCGTTTACCCCATGAGCGGAGGATCCCGAGTGCATCGCAACCGGTCCGTCCTGACCGTCGTGTCCCTCCTGTCGATCGCTGCCTGCACTCCGGCGCCGACCTACGACGTCGTGATCCGTCACGGCACCGTGTATGACGGCGGTGGCGGCAAGCCGGTCCAGGCCGATGTGGCCATCCTGGGCGATTCGATCGTCGGCATCGGCGATTACTCCAAGGCGCATGCCAGGACCGACGTCGACGCAACCGGTTTGGCGGTGGCGCCCGGATTCATCAACATGCTGAGCTGGGCCACCCAGTCGCTGATCCAGGATGGGCGTGGCATGGGCGACATCATGCAGGGCGTCACCCTCGAGGTCATGGGTGAGGGCGAGTCGATGGGCCCCTGGAACGACGCGCAGAAGGCGTTCGATGTCTCACAGCAGGGCGACATCAAATATCCCGTCACCTGGACCACGCTGGGTGGCTACATGGATAGCCTGGTGGCCAAAGGAATCTCGACCAACGTGGCCAGCTTTGTCGGCGCCACCACGGTTCGGGTCCACGAGATTGGGTCCAACAACCGGGCCCCGACACCGGAGGAGCTCGACCGGATGCGCGGGCTGGTCCGCCAGGCCATGGAAGAAGGGGCGCTCGGCGTCGGCACTGCGTTGATGTACACGCCAGCCACCTTTGCCAAGACCGACGAACTGATCGAACTCTCCAGGGTGGCTGCCTCGTATGGCGGCAGTTACATCAGCCACATCCGCAATGAGAGCACCCACCTGCCCGAGGCCATCGACGAAGTCATCCGGATTGCCCGCGAGGCGAAGATTCACGCCGAGGTCTACCACTTCAAGGCGGCGGGCAAGGACAACTGGGGATTGATCGATACGGCAATCGCGCAGATCGAGCGGGCCCGGGCCAGCGGACTCAGCGTGACGGCAGACATGTATACCTACATCGCCAGCTCGACGGGCCTCGACGCGATCATGCCACCCTGGGTGCAGGAGGGCGGCTACAATGAGTGGGCCAGGCGGCTCAAGGATCCCGCCATCCGGAAGCGGGTGGCCAGGGAGATCGTGACCCCGACCGACGCCTGGGACAACACCTATGTCTCGACCGGCTCACCCGACAAGATCCTGCTGGTCGGGTTCAAGAACGACTCGCTCAAGAAATACACTGGCAAGACGCTGGCAGAGGTGGCCACGATTCGGGGCAAGTCGGCGCCGGAGACCGCCATGGACCTCGTCATCGGCGATGGCACCCGGGTCCAATGCGTCTTCTTCGAGATGTCGGAAGCCAACGTGAAGAAGGAGATTGCCCTTCCCTGGGTCAGCTTTGCGTCCGACGGTGAGTCGATGGCGCCCGAGGGAGTGTTCCTGCTCTCCAACACCCATCCGCGGAGCTACGGCAACTTTGCCCGGTTGCTCGGCAAATATGTGCGCGAGGAGCAGGTCATTCCGCTGGAGGAGGCCATCCGCAAGCTCACCTCGCTGCCGGCCACCAATCTCAGTCTCAAGCGGCGCGGGATGCTCAAGACCGGTGACTTTGCCGATGTGGTCGTGTTCGATCCGGCCACGATCATTGACCATGCGACCTTCGACCAGCCGCACCAGCTTGCCACCGGAGTGCGGGACCTGTTCGTGAATGGAGTGCAGGTGGTGAAGGACGGAAGCCATACGGGGGCCAAGCCCGGCCGGGTGGTCCGGGGACCTGGCTATACGGGCAAATAGAACTTGAAACACAGAGACACCGAGGGTTACTGCTCATCCTCCTGTACATTGTTCCCAATCTGGCTCCGGCAAGAGAGTTGACTCGCCACGGAGCCCTCGGTGCCTCCGTGTTTCCAGTTTTTTCAAAGCTCAACAGAGAGGTTTGATGTCTCGTGCTGACTCGTCGCCTGCTGATCACGATCGCGCTGTGCGCGGCACCCGTCATGACTGAAGCCCAGAAGGCCCCGGCCCCTCCAGCCGGTTGGAACGACGTCCGCTCCTTCTTTGCCCAGTCGGTCAAGGACGAAGGGGTCGTCGGCGCCGGGCTGGCCCTGATCCACCGGGATACCGTGCTGGCCCACGACAGCTGGGGCGATGCCGACCGCAATCCCCAGCGTGCCGTCGATGCCAACACCATCTGGCACTGGGCCTCGATCACCAAGACCTTCACCGGAATCGCGATCATGCAGCTCCGCGACCGGGGCAAGCTGTCACTCGACGATCCGATCGTGAAGTACGTCCCCGAGCTCCGGGCGGTGCACGACTCGTTCGGACCGATCGAGAACATCACCATCCGACAGCTGATGAGTCATTCGGCCGGGTTCCGCAATCCGACCTGGATCTGGGGTGGCGATCAGCCATGGCATCCGTTCGAGCCCACCGACTGGAGCCAGCTGGTTGCGATGTTTCCTTATACCGAGATCCTGTTCAAGCCGGGTTCGAAGTACAGCTACTCCAATCCCGGCGTGATCTTCCTCGGCCAGGTCATCGAACGGCTGTCCGGCGACGATATCGAGGTGTACATCGACAAGAACATCCTCAGGCCGCTGGGAATGGCCCACAGCTATTTCGACCTGACTCCCTACCACCTGCTGAAATACCGCTCCAACAGCTGGGCCACTGCAGCCGGAAAGACCACCCCGCTGGGCCTCGACTTCGACACCGGAATCACCACTGCCAACGGCGGCCTCAACAGTCCGATCACCGATATGGTGAAATACCTGGCCTTCCTGTCCGGTGGCGCTGCCAGCAGGGATGAGCCCGCAGTCCTTTCCAGGAAGTCACTGGAAGAGATGTGGAAGTCGTTCCTGCCGGTCGAGGAAAGGGACGGGATCCAGGAGCGGATCGGACTGTCGTTCTTCGAGTGGACCAGGAGCGGGAAGCGGCTGGTGGGACATACCGGAAGCCAGCGGGGATTCCGGGCCTTCATCTACGTCGAACCGAACTCAGGCTACGGCGTGATCGGGGTGATCAATACGGCGCCGGTCGATGAAGACGCCAAGGATGCGCATCCCGCGGTCGAGAAGATCTGGAGTGGGGTCCGGACCCGGGTCTTTGATAGTCTGCTTAAATAGAGAGGGAGGAGGGAGGAGGGAGGATGGGACAGTCCCTTTCAACTCATGGGCCTCCGGCATTTGAGCAAGCCGATAAGCAACGCCTGACAGCGCGCTGAGTGCGACTTGAGCTCGGTGCCTGCAGTGGGTGAAAGAATCTCAACATCCACCAGCAGCTCGATCAGGTCCGCCGTTTCGACTGCCGAGCCATAGGCTATCCCCAGATGGCGGGTGCAAGACTTCGTTCGACCATAGGCCCACCCCTCGGCGATATTCAATTGGACCGACAGGGATGACCGCTGCACCTGCGCGAACAGCGCACCCGCCCATGGCTGCCAGTTCGTGCGCGAGACGCTCAGCAGCGCCACGACAACGAGGCGCGCTTCCTTCCAGGCTTCCAGAGTTCGATGATCCGCCATGACTCGAAGCTAGCGCGACAACTCGGGCGAGAGTAATCGAAATTTTGCGCGAGCCCGTCGGGAAACTGCGGTTGGCTTGTCCCTTCCTCCCTCCTCCTTGCTCCCTCTTCGCGGTCAAGGGCCCTTGATGACACCTCGAATATCCGTCGTCCAGCCCGCCGCATCGCTGGGCGGCGCAAAGGACCAGGTAGCCTTGCTCCGGCCGCTGCCGCTCGAGATCAGGACCCGCTCTCCATCCTTGTGAACCTCGTAGTCGCCGTTTCCGCTGCCACCCGCCACGATTTCGATTCCGACTTTCTCGTTCTTGTGCAGGTAGACCGATTTCCGGGTTACGATGATCGAGGCTTGGCGATTCTCCCAGGTACTGCCGTCGCTCGACGTCTTCTCGGTGTAGCGGAAGGTCTGGTCATCGGCGCGGTGCAGTACCCCTTCGGCCTGGAATCGCTGGTCGAGGTCCGGGGTCAGTGTGGCCGTGGTCTTCGGCTTGCACCCCGCTATCGCCATGGCGGAAAGGAGCAACAGCATCGGCCGCGGAAGGCCACGGATGAACGCGGATCGTCCTGACACATTTGTCATGGTCCACGCGCCTGGCAGG
>JBEPVA010000076.1:0-16701 GCA_041691295.1 Gemmatimonadota bacterium | reverse complement strand
GCTGTCGGTCGTTCTGCTGTCCAACCTGATGGCCATTCTGCTCCAGGCCCTGACCGTCAAGCTCGGAATCGTGACCGGCCGGGATCTGGCCCAGGCCTGCCGCGATCATTACAGCCGCCGGGTGAGCTTCGTGCTCTGGGTGCTCTGCGAGATCGCGATTGCGGCCTGCGACCTGGCCGAAGTCATCGGATCGGCCATTGCACTCAACCTGCTATTCAACATTCCGCTGATCTGGGGCGTCTGCCTCACCGCGCTGGACGTGCTGCTGATCCTGCTGCTGCAGAACCGTGGCTTCCGGTGGCTGGAGGCGTTCGTCATCGTGCTGGTGGCCACCATCGCGGTCTGCTTCGGGGTCGAAGTGCTGCTGGCCCGGCCCGACTTTGCGGCGGTGGCCGGTGGGCTGATTCCCAGCAGCCAGATCATTACCGACCCAGCCATGCTGTACATCGCCATCGGGATTCTGGGCGCCACCGTGATGCCCCACAACCTCTACCTGCACTCCGCCATCGTGCAGACCCGGAAGATTGGCGACAGCGAGCCCGAGAAGCGCCAGGCCATCCGCTACGCCGTGCTGGATTCGACGGTGGCGCTGCTGTTCGCCTTTTTCATCAACGCGGCCATCCTGATCCTGGCTGCGGCGGCGTTCCACACCTCGGGGCATCAGGATGTGGCCGAAATCAGTGATGCCCATCGGTTGCTCACCCCGCTGCTGGGCACTGCAGCCGCCAGCACCCTGTTTGCGCTGGCGTTGCTGGCCTCGGGCCAGAATTCGTCGGTGACCGGCACCCTGGCGGGGCAGATCGTGATGGAGGGGTTTCTCGATATCCGGCTGCCGCCCTGGCTCCGGCGGCTGATGACCCGGCTGATCGCCATCGTCCCGGCCATCGTGGTCACCGCCATGTATGGCGTGAAGGGGACCGGGGCACTGCTGATCCTGAGCCAGGTCATCCTGAGCCTGCAGCTGTCGTTCGCGGTGGTGCCGCTGGTGCTGTTCACCGGGCAGAAATCGAAGATGGGGAGTTTTGCCAACGGGAGGCTGCTGTCGACCACCGCGTGGGTCACCGCGGTCGTGATCGCGCTGCTGAATGCCTGGCTGTTGATGCTGACGTTCCGGAGCTGGATGGCCTAGAAGAGGTCGAGAGACAAGAGACGAGAGTCGAGAGACCTGGGCGCTCCAGACTCTCGATTCCCTCACCGCGGACGAGCGCGGACGCTTCGCGACACGGATCGCTCCGACTGCATCCAAGCCACGTCTCTTCCGGCGTGGCTCATTCTTTTTATGTTCGCTCGACCCTCGACCCTCGACCCTCGACCCTCGACCCTCGACCCTCGACCCTCGACCTGCTCTCGTCTCTCGTCTCTCGTCTCCAGCCTACTCCACCCCCTCCACCGTCTTTGCCACCAGCAGCTGCTGCAGTCTGCGGTCTCGCGCCTCCCGGGCCGCCGGCGTGGCGGCGGGATAGGCCTTTTCCAGCAGCCGGATCAGTCGCTTCTGTTCCTCGATCGGCAGCTGCTGCCAGGTGGCCAGGTCATGCCAGATCTCGGCAAACTCTCTCAGTGTTTCGGAGACCACGGTATCGATGCTGCCTTCCTTGCTGCCGAGTAGCAGGCTGCCGAAGACACCGGCGCTGGCATACCGCAGGGCCAGGCCGTCGGACAGCAGCCGGTCGACATCGTCCGCATCCAGCACTCCCTCAATCACCAGTTGCACGCACTCCCGGAAAACCGCAGCCCTGATCCGGCGGGTCGCGTCGCCGGTGATTTCCTTCTTGACCACGATGGGCGTGCGGCCCAGCAGACTGAGCCAGAACCGGACGTCCTCGACACAGGCCAGGTCGGTGGCAGGGCCGGGGACAATTTCCACCACCGGGATGAACTCGACCGGCATGTGGGAGTGGATGGCCAGCAGCCGTTCGGGGCGGCGGAGCCGGCCAGCCAGTGCACTGGCTGGGTGTCGGCTCGACAGGCTGGTGATGACCGCCGCCATCCGTCCGACCTGTTCGATCTGCTCGAGCAGCCGCTGCTTGGCGGGGAGATCGCCACTGGCGGCGTCGATGATCCAGTCGGCGTCGGCCAGGGCCGTCAGCAGGCTGCGCCCTTCAGTCAGGGCGGAGAGTCCCTGTTCAGACAGCCGCGGATGCGCCCGGTCCAGGTTGATCAGCCGCTGGACGTGGCCCGGTATCGAGGCAAAAGTCTCCTGCAACTGAGTGGAGTCCGGATCGTAGAGCGACACGGACCAGCCGGCCGCCACGATCATCGTCGCCCACGCGCTGCCCATGGCCCCGGCGCCAACGATGGCAACCTTGGGCTGCTCGAAACGGGTCACGGTCGCTCCTTGAGACGTCGGCTGGCACCTGCGTAGCAGTACGATACTATTCGCCGGTCTTTGCGGCCATACGTGCCACATTCAACCGATCTCCGGACCCCACATGCGCCTACCGCCCCGTCGTCCTGCTTCCGCCCTTGAGCTCCTCGTCGCGCTGGCAATCCTGGCGCCACTGTCGGCCTCGGCCCAGACCATCGGCGCCTACACGCCGCCCAAGGTCTGGCCTGAGCGGCCTCGGCGATTCGACCTGATTCACCAGCGAATCGCGATCGGGATCGACTGGGCCCACCGGCAGGTCAACGGTCAGGTCCTCACCACCATCGTGGCCACCGCGCCGGCGGACACGGTCCGGCTCGATGCCGCCAACATCAACATCGAATCGGCGACCAGCGGCGACGGCAAGAAACTCAAGTACACCTCCGACTCGACGCATGTGACGGTCAAGCTGGCGAAGAAATTTGCCGCCGGTGACACGGTCAGCTTTTCCCTCAAGTACAACGCGGTGCCGGAACGGGGACTCTACTTCGTTCCCCGCCGGCATATCGTCTGGAGCCAGGGTGAGGCCATCGAAACCCGGAGCTGGATCCCGACCTACGACTTTCCCAATGACAAGACGACCTGGGAATTCCTGGTCACCGCCGATACCGGTCAGTCGGTGCTGTCCAATGGCCGGCTGGCCGACGTGAAGAAGACGGCCGACGGCCGGCAGCAGGTCTGGCACTGGGTCCAGGATGATCCCGCCTCGACGTATCTCTACTCCGTCGTCATCGGCCCGCTGGTGGTGCTGCACGATCAATGGCGCGGCCGGCCAGTCGACTACTGGGTTTCCGGCGACACGGTGGACGCCGCCTGGCGCACCTTCGGCGAAACACCCTCCATGCTGGAGATCTACTCCCAGGTGCTGGGCGTGAACTATGCCTGGCCCAAGTATGCCCAGTCGGTCATTCCCGACTTTACCTACGGCGGGATGGAAAATGTCTCTGCCACGACCCAGACCGACCTGGTGCTGCACGGCCCCGGTGGCGAGCCGGAGCAGGGCGGGCGCGGGCTGGCGGCGCACGAGCTGGCCCACCAGTGGTTCGGCGACCTGACGACCACCGCCACCTGGTCCAACGCCTGGCTCAACGAAGGTCTGACCACCTACATGGAATCGGTCCAGAACGAGAAGAGCCGAGGGTGGTCGGCGGGGCAGCTGTCGTGGTGGGGCCAGCAGCAGCAGGCCATGGCCGCCGATCTCAACCAGGTCCGGCCGCTCGTCTGGGGTGACACCACCGGCGATCCGATCCAGACCTTCTTCAGCGGCCACATCTATCCCAAGGGCGCCCAGGTGGCGCACCAGATGCGCCGGCTGCTCGGCGATTCGCTGTTCTGGGCCGGGATGCGCCGCTTCCTCACCGACAACGCCCACAAGCCGGTGCTCACCGCGGACCTGGCCATCGCGTTCGAGAAGACCGCCAACCGCGATCTCGACTGGTTCTTCGACCAGTGGTGCTACGGAATCGGCTATCCGAAGGTCAAGGTCGAGCGAAAGTGGGATGGCGGGTCGAAGACCCTCGCCGTTTCCGTAACCGAGACCCAGCCGATCGATTCGACCCATCCACTGTTCCGCTTTCCGGTGACGATCCGGATCATCACGGCGGATTCGGTAGTGCGGCGCGAGGTCATGGTCACCAAGCAGCAGGAAACCTTTTCGCTCACGCTTCCGGGCCAACCTCTGTCATTCCGGTTCGATGAAGGGGCCTGGCTGCTCGGCACGGTTTCGACGGACCAGACGCCGGCCGAGCTGTCGGATATGGCGCGGCACGATCTGGAATTCGGGGCCCGCAACTGGGCGCTCCGGGCGCTCGACAAGTCGACCGATACCACCTCCGAGGCGGCCCGGCGGCTGATCGTGCTCAATGAGCGGGAACCGTCGCTGCGGGAAGAGGCACTGCGGCAGATCCGGGATGGGAAGAACCCGGCCAGCCTGAGCGTGGTTCGCTCGGCGCTGCGGGATCCGGTGGGAAGTGTCCGGAGCCAGGCACTGTCCACGCTGTCGGCGTTCGACTCGGCGGGGGTCATCCCGATTGCCAGGGTCATGCTGCAGGATGATCCCAATGATGCCGTGCGCCAGCAGGCCGCGGTCCTGCTCGATCCGGCCAGCAAGATGGATTTCGATATGCTGCTCAAGCGGACCTCGGCCGATTGGCCGCTCGGTCTTCGGCAGACCGCCGCGTTCCAGATCAGCAAGCAGTCTGATCCACAGGTCGTACCCGCCCTGGTCAAGCTGACCGATCCGTCGGAGCCGAGGAACTTGCGGCAGGCGGCGCTCAACTTCCTGGCCGGCAGGACCGACAAAGCCGATGCGATCGCGACGTCGACCAAGTATCTCGGCGACCCCGATCCGCTGTTTGCTTCGGCCGCGGTCCGCACCCTGGCCCGGGTCGGCGGCGATGCCGGCAAGGCCAAACTCACCGCCACGCTGGCCACCGAGAAGCGGGTCACAGTTCGGACCGCCATTCAGGGTGCGCTCAAGCCGCAGATGTGAGGCGAATCTGGCCGGAGCTTTGGCCGAGCAGCCGGGTATGAGGCGGACCATGCGCCTCATTGCCCTGCTGCTCTGTTTTTTCCCGGCTGAACTTTGGGCCCAACTGCAGTCGGCGGTACCGATTGCGGTGGAGCGGAACACCGCTGAGGCAATGGGGCTCAAGGTGGGGGACACTCTGAGGGTGGGTGTATCGGCTGATCGGGTGACACTGCCCGCGGTGGTTGCCGCCATCTACCAGCCCAGGGCGGACCCCGCCACCATCACCCGGGGGGAGAAACGGATCCGGCTGCACCTGCCCGATCTGCAGCAGCTGCTGGGCGCACCGGACCGGGTCGACCGGATTGCGGTGGCCCTCACACCAGGGCAGCGGCCCGACAGCATGGCGGCGGCGTTTAACCAGATTGCATTCGGATACCGGGCCTATCCATCGGCCGTGATCGCCTCCGAGTCGTCACAGACCTTCCGGGTCGTCTCGCGGTTTCACCAGGCCATCGCCGTCATCTCGGTCGTGGCCAGCGCCATCTTCCTGCTGTGCATCATGCTGCTCAAGGTCGAGGAGCGGCGGCTCGACGCGGCCATGCTCCGGTTTGTCGGAGTCCGGCGGCGCACCATCTTCGGGGCGCTGCTGCTCGAGGCCTGCCTGGTTGCAGTCATCGGCTCGATCCTCGGGCTGGTGCTCGCGGTGGTCGCAGGAGCGGCCACCAACCTCTACTACCAGCACTACTTCAGCACCCGGCTGATTTTTTCGCTGATCACCCCTGAAATCGTCCGCTTCTCGATCGTGCTTTCGCTGCTGCTCGGGGTGCTGGCCGGATCGTTTGCCGCCTGGCGGCTGGTCCGGACCCCGGCACTCGAACTCTGGCGGCGGGGCTGATGCACGGACTCGGCGCCCGGAACCTGCTGCGACGGCCGCAGCGGACTATTCTCGCAATGCTGGGGATTGCCGTCACCTCCGCGATGCTGCTCGACATGGTACTGCTGGCTGGTGGCATCGAACGGAGCTTCGAACAGCTGCTGGTCGGGCGGGGCTACCAGATCAGGATCTCGCCCAAGGGCACGCTGCCATTCGATACCGAGGCCGGAATTCCGGGGGCCTCGGGGTTGATCGCTTCGTTGCGGCAGGAACCGGGTGTCGATGCAGTCGCCCCGCTGCTGGGCGCCTCGCTCCACCTGGGGTCGGATTCCGTGCGGATCACGGTGACCGGCTACGGCATCGATCCGTCCGCCCAGGCCATGTACCAACTGGTCAGCGGCGCCGATCTCGCGCCGCGCGATTCGACCGGCGTGCTGCTTGGCGAACCGCTGGCACTGCGGCTGAATGCCAAGCCGGGGGACAGGCTCAACCTGATCGGCGGCCTCGATCCCCAGCTCGCGACGGCGCAGACTCAGCGAACCCTGGTGGTGAGAGGGACGGTCCGCTGGTTGTACGACTACCGGGGCCAGCCATCGGTGGGCATCCTGGTCCCGGTGCTGCAGCAGCTCACCGGGCAGGCCAGCAGTGACCAGGTCTCGGCGCTGGCGCTCAAGCTGACTGATGGCACCGATCCGGATGCGATGGCGGTCCGGCTCCGGACCAGGCATCCCGATCTCGGGATCAACAGCGTTGCGGACCTGGTCAAGGTCTTTCGGGAGCGGCTGGTCTACTTCCGCCAGTTGTCGCTGATCCTCGGCAGTGTGAGCCTGATCGTGACATTGCTGCTGGTCGGCACCCTGCTGACGATCACCGTCAATGAACGACTCGGTGAAATCGCGACGCTCCGCGCCATTGGAGTGGCTCGAAGCAGGATCGTGACCGGCGTCATCGCCGAAGGCACCGCGCTCACCATGGTGGGTGGACTGGCCGGCACAGGACTCGGCCTCTTCACCGCCCGGTTTCTTGACCGGATCCTGACCTCATTTCCCGGACTGCCCGCCGCCATTTCGTTCTTCGTGCCGCGGGCCCAGAGTCTGGCCATCGCGGCACTGGTGCTGCTGGTGGCCGGCTGCCTGGCCGGCGCCTGGCCAGCATGGCGGGCCGCCAGCGCACCGATTGCCGCCACCCTGCGGCAGGAGGCCACATGACGATCCTCCGGGCCACCGACCTGGCCAAGGATTTCCCAATGCGCGGGGAGACGGTGCACGCACTCCGCGGAGTCTCGCTCGAAGTTGAAGCGGGGTCATACACCGCGATCGTTGGACCGTCGGGGTGCGGCAAGTCAACGCTGCTGCAGCTGGCTGGTGGGCTCGATGAGCCATCGCGCGGAGCGGTTGAACTGCTCGGCACGACGCTGTCCACGCTCAACGACCGCCAGTTGACCAATCTCAGGCTGACTCGCCTGGGCTTCGTCTTTCAGCGGTTCCATCTGCTGCCGGTGCTGACTGCACTCGAGAATGTCGAACTGCCGATGTCCGAGGCCGGATTGTCGCGGACCGACCGGAAGGCCCGGGCTCGCGAGCTGCTGGAGTACGTCGGCCTGGCCAGCCGAGGCGATCACCGCGCCACCGAGTTATCAGGTGGAGAGATGCAGCGGGTGGCCATTGCCCGGGCACTGGCCAACCAGCCGGCGCTGGTGCTGGCCGATGAGCCCACCGGCGAACTCGACGCCGCGACTGGGAAGGAAGTACTGGCGCTGTTCCGCCGGCTCAACACCGATGGCGTCACCCTGCTGGTCGTCACCCACGACGATCGGCTGGCGGCGGAGGCGGGGCGGGTCGTCCGAATGCTGGATGGGCGGATTGTGGGTGAGCAGTGAACCGCGAACAGGATCCGCGGAGACAGGAGAGGGGAGAGGGGTTGCTCCACGCTCCTGCTGCGATTGTCTTGCTCACGGCTAAGAGCTAATGGCTAACGGCTGATGATGTTCACTCTGGCCTTCCGCAATCTCCTGGTCAAACCCGGCCGGGCACTGGTGCTGCTGCTGGGATTCGGACTGGGAGTCGGCGTCATGATCGTGCTGCTCTCGGTCGGTGAGGCGATGGTCAACCAGTCGCGCGATGTCTCGCTGGTCGGTGGCGGTGAGGTCACCGTGCTGCCCGACGGGATCGACGTCGAGGCCATGCGGACCGGCGGGCTGTCCGGCATGTTCTTCACCATCGACCGGGCCCGGTTTGTCACCCGCCAGCTGCTGGGTGGCCCGCGCTGGGGCCAGGCGGTCCGGGCGGTCTCTCCGACACTGGAACACAAGCTGGCCTACCTGTCCGTGAACGGTTCGGTCGTACCCGTGCGAGCGGGGGCGGAGCTGCCCAGTCGGTCCGCCGCCGTCGGGGCCGAGTTCGAAGTCCTGAGTGGCGGCTGGACCGATACCCCTGCCGACTCGGCATTCGCGTTTCCGACCGCGACCGCGCTCTACGATGAGCTCGATCGATTCCATTTCAACCCGACCGGCGATTCGACCTGGGCGGAGTGGCAGTATTACAACATCGAGGTGGCGCCGCAGGAGTGGTGGTACCTGACCCTGCTGGTGGGTGGGCGGGTTCCAGTGGGGCGCTGGGGCGGGGAAGTGCTGATCACCAGGCGGACGCCGGATGGCGAGTATCGTCAATACACCAGCACCGTCGGTCCGGATCAGATCAGGATTGATACCGCCTCAGCCAATTTGACGGTTGGCCAGGGTTCAGTCACTCAGTCCGGGGGCATCTATCACCTCCGAATCGAGCCGCTCGAAGGAGTCAGCGCCGATCTGACCATTCATCCCGCCGCCAATCGCTATTTCCCGCCGGTCATCCTGCGGGACGATGAACTGGTGTCTGGTTATGTCGTCCCGGCGCTATCGGCTACCGCGAGCGGTTCGACCTGCGCGGCTGGCCGCTGCCGGGCCCTGGACCAGGTGCCGGCCTATCACGACCACAACTGGGGGGTCTGGCGCGGCGTCTCGTGGGACTGGGGGTCGGCACGCGGAGCGGAGTTCAACCTGTTGTATGGCGGAGTGCATGCGCCTGACAGCGGCGGCGCAGGTGGCAGCAGCTCGTTCGTTGCTCTGGTTGATTCACTGGGAGTCCGCCAGATCTTCCGCGCGGCCGGGATACGATATGCGGGGTCACGCGCCGTTCCAGGTTTGCCAGGTGTCGTGGCGCCGACGGGCTTCAGCTTCGAGGCGGTGCGGGACCAGGACTCGGTCCTGGTCAGTGCCAGGATCGCCGACATCCACGCCACAGGGCGGCCGGGGGTCGGCGGGATTGTCTACTTCCTGCAGATGCGGGGCAATTTCACGCTGATGGGATTGGTCGGCGGGAAGGCTATTGCAGATTCAGGCAGCGGCTTTTTCGAGACTTACGTTGGGAGGGAACAGCACTAGCCGCGGAAGGCCACGGACGCTGCGCGACGCGGATTGTGCAGCCGCATGCCTGACCATCACTGCCCGAGCCAATGACGCATCATTGGTTGAACAACACTGCCGGTTGAGTCCCCGGCAGTCTGCGAGAGACGCGAGGGGCAATCCGTGGCCATCCGCGTTCGCGCAGCGCCCGCGTGCATCCGCGGCGGCCTCGCCAGAACTGCACTGACCGCGGAAGGCCACGGACGCTTCGCGACGCGGATTGTGCAGCCGCATGCCTGACCATCACTGCCCGGGCCGATGGCGACTGATTGGTTGAACAACACTGCCGGTTGAGGCCCCGGCAGTCTGCGAGAGACGCGCGGGGCAATCCGTGGCCATCCGCGTTCGCGCAGCGTCCGCGTTCATCCGCGGCTGCTGCTCCGCAACTGCACTGACCGCGGAAGGCCACGGACGCTTTGCGGCGCGGACTGTTCGGCTGCATGGCCGATCATCCCTGCCCGGGCCAATGACGCATCATTGGTTGAACAACACTGCCGGTTGAGTCCCCGGCACTCCGCGGGGATCCCTCATTGCAAGTGCCTCCACCAAAATACCTGAGCTTAGCAAGGTGAGAAGATCCCGAGGGCCGCGGGGAGCGATCCGTGGCCATCCGCGTTCGCGCAGCGTCCGCGTTCATCCGCGGCTGCTGCTCCGCAACTGCACTGACCGCGGAAGGCCACGGACGCTTTGCGGCGCGGACTGTTCGGCTGCATGGCCGATCATCCCTGCCCGGGCCAATGACGCATCATTGGTTGAACAACACTGCCGGTTGAGTCCCCGGCACTCCGCGGGGATCCCTCATTGCAAGTGCCTCCACCAAAATACCTGAGCTTAGCAAGGTGAGAAGATCCCGAGGGCCGCGGGGAGCGATCCGTGGCCATCCGCGTTCGCGCAGCGTCCGCGTTCATCCGCGGCTGCTGCTTCGCAACTGCACTGGCCGCGGAAGGCCGCGGACGCTTTGCGGCGCGGACTGTCCGGCTGCATGGCCGATCATCCCTGCCCGGGCCGATGGCGACTGCTTGGTTGAACAACACTGCAGTTCGAGTTCCCCACGATTCGCAAGGTTCGCTCCTCGTTCGCACAGCGTCCGCGTTCATCCGCGGCGGCTGCTCCTGGCCCGTGCTGATCCGGGGCCGCTGCTCAGGTCACCGGAAACTGCGGATCCTTCTTGAGGTCCAGGATCTGGTGCGTATGGCGCTCCACATGGGCCGCGGCCATCAGCACCCACTGCTTGCCATCCAGCAGGCCCAGCCTCGGGTGCGGCGCGCCGTGACCGCGGAGGTCCAGCGCAGTGGACTGCAGCCAGTCCACGATGCCGAGCATGGCGCTCTCGAACACCGCGGCCGCTTCGGTCGGATCGCCGTAACGGCCGGTGGGACTCACGAACCCGGGCGCGGTGATCCGGGTCTTGCGGTCGAACATGGCGGCGGTGACCAGCGGGTCCCGGCTCTTGAGGCCGCGGCGCTGGTCCTCGGTCAGCGGCATGCTGTCCAGCTTGTCCACCAGCAGCCGGCGGACTCCATCCTCGACCAGGGCCACGTGCTCGACGTTCTGCAGGATCGACCAGGTCTCCGGAGTTGGCTTGAAGGTCCACTGGTCGGCATGCAGCCCTGCGATGGCGGCGTGAAAACCCTCGGCGGTCGAGGTCATCTCGTTGGCCAGAATGCTGTGGTGCTTGGTTTCTCGATCCATTGCCATCACTGAGTCCTAGAGCCCGATTCGGGCCGCGAGTTGGATGGTATAGTACCGGTAGGCACCGGTGGTGGAGCTCGACGCGCTGTTGCTGAGCCCGGCCGAGAGGGCCACCTCGTTGATGGCGCCGAACCGGCGGGCCAGCCTTCCCTCCGCGTGCCACTGGCCCTGCAGGGCCGAGCCGCCATCAATCTGCTGCACCCCGAGGCCAGCCGCGAGCCGGGCTTCCCATACGGCGCTGAACAGGTGGGTCCAGGCGCCACGCCCCTCGAGGTACCAGTAGAGCTCAGGAGAGAAATAATTCGCCGCGCGGTGATCGTAGGCCAGGATCCGTCCGGCGCCACCGATCGACAGGTCGGAGCCGAGCTGCCGCATCAGGACCGCCACTGCCGACCAGCGATGATTGCCGTCGTTGGTCCAGGCTGAGCCCCCACCCAGCCCCAGCGAGAGCTTCCGTCCCGGCTTGAGGTCAGCGTCGACGTCGACCCCGAAGACGGACACGGGATCCCGGAGCAGTGCCAAGGTGGCATCGAACGGTTCCCAATACACCGTGGCACCCAGCGCAGCACCAGCTGACAGGCGCTCGCGTCCGAAAACCCGGCCGGTACCCACCGTATGACTGGAGCCGCCCGACGGTATCAGCGACCGGATACCAAGCGTGGCGCCCAGGAACGTCGAGCCCTGGCTCCAGACGGCGCCGGCCTCTGCCAGCGGGCGGGTTCCGTGCCCATCGGGCGCACTGACTTCCTGCAACCCGGCGGTCAGCACACCACGGACACTCTCGGCCAGCGGGACATTCAGCGATGCCGTCTGCCACCAGTCGGTGTTCTCATCGCTGTCCCGGCTCCAGCCGACGGTCAGTTCGAGCCAGCTGGCCAGGGCGTGATCGATGTTGGTCCTGAGAGTCCGAGCCGGTTGATAGGTCGAATCAACCGACAATGCGGCATCCACCTGTCGTCGCGCTTCCCGCGGCTGGTTCATCCAGAATCTGGTCTGGGCCAGTCCGGTCAGTGCCTCGGCGTTGGCCGGGGCCAGCTTGAGTGTGGCCTGGTAGCGCTGGATGGCGAGGTCGTAGTCGCCACGAGCGGCGGACACCGCCGCCTGGGCATTGCGGGCCGGCAGGTCGTTCGGATCCTGAGCGATCAACCGGTCAAAGGCAGTGTCGGCGGCGAGCAGCTTCTCCGACCAGCCCAGCGTCCGGGCCCGACCCAGCAGGGCGGCGTGATCATCCGGGTGAACCGCCAGGACACTGTCGTACAGTGCCAGCGCCTGCGGCAGGTGCCCGGCCCACGAGAGAATTTGTGCCTGGGTGTCCTGAAAGGCCGGTTCGGCGGGAACCGCGACCCGGGCCCGATGGAGCATGACCAGTGCGGAGTCGAGCTTGCCGTCCCACGAGAGCAGGATGCCGATCCGGTGGTTGGCCCTGGCGCTCCGGGGATTTTCCGCCAGCGCCTTTTGGTAGGCAATCCGGGCGACGTGAAAATTCCCGGCCGCCCACGCGGAGTCCCCGAGCGCCACCTGCGCCGAGGCGATGGTGCTGAGTCCGGTCAGCAGCGCGGCGAGGACGGGGCCGCTCCGGAGCAGGGTCCTCATTGTCCGGCCCACAGATTCCTGAGCGAGTCGTAGACTGGTTTGAGCTGCTGATGCCACCGCGGTGTTTCCCATCCCTTCCAATTCCAGCTCTGAAAGTCTTCGGCCCGCCAGCGTCCGCCGACCAGGGCCGGCACCGCCGCCACGGGATGTCCCGTGCTCTTGCTCCACACCACGGCCCCGATCCTGAAGCCGTCCGACTTGGCCGTACCGATTCCGCTCTCGACGGTTTCCTCATACAGGACCGTGCGGGTGGATGGATCGCTGACATTGATCAGCCCCCATGGCAGCCGCAGTTCGAGGATGCCGCTGGCGCGGTCGAAGTACCAGTCGGACAGGGTTGATCCGGTGAGAGTGCCGAATCGCAGCCGGCCGCGATCGTAGCCCGTGGCCGGAAAGAAGCGGCCGTCCCTGCCGAACCGGGCCCGGTTGGTGATCACGAACAGCGAATCGAATCGGGCGTCATCCCGCGAGGTTGTCCTGACCGGCCGGCGGGCAAACTTGCCGTAGTCGTCGCCATCAATGATGGCCTCGCGGCCGACGTAGGGGTTGTAGTCGGGTGTGATCCGAAGAGTGCCATCGCCGTCGGTAGTCAGGTCGGCCAGGAATTCGAATCCGATCTCCGAGGCTGGACCGCCCGGCAACCGGTGCTCTCCCAGTTCAGCCCTGTAGGTATCGAGCGCCAGCCGAATACCCAGTGAATCCCACGGAAAATCGTGCCCCGCCAATCCGGGGAACTCGACCGCCAGATAGAGATACGACTCGTCCGATCCGACTCTCAACTTGCCAGGTCGAGCCTCGGCGGCATCGGAGCTCGACGCCAGCTCTTCGAGCGCCCGCCACCGGGCGACATCGCCGCCGAGTTCGGGCGTGGCGGTCGCGTCTCCCGCGTACATACCGAGGATTCCGTAGTTCTGCTCGGCGTCCATAACACTGTGCCACTGCCGGGTGTTCTCCAGCGGAATCTCGTAGTCGATCACGATCCAGTTCTTCTTGAACCACTCGTCGAGCCATGCAAAGATGATCCCGCCGGCCAGCCCGGCTTCCTTGATCTCGCGGGTGAGGCGGGCGTCGATCTGCGCCATGGCCAGCTCATCGTGACCGCCATGATTCCAACCCTGCGGCTGGAGATGGGCGGTGCCGCGGCTGGACGGCACCCCGTACTCGGCCACGATCAGCGGGATGCCGCGGTGATGGCGCTTGAGCTCGCGCAGGTACCCGAGATAATTCGATCGCCCCTCGCGTCCGGTGGCGGACTGGTAGGCCGAGTCGTTGATCATGAAGTCGGGATAGTAGGGATAGGCGTGGAACGAGGCGAACCACCCGGCCGGGTTGATCGACGTCGGCTTGATCAGCATTGCGTCGATGCCGATCGCGTCGTTCTCGTATTCCAGTGCGCCGCGCGCCACCTTGCGGCCCGACTTCTCGCGCCAGGCGGCTTCTTCATCGCCAGTGGCTTCACTGGGATGGCTCATCGGATCCAGCGTGGGCCAGTTGGTATACGCGATCGGCCGGATCGCGTTCCAGCTGTCCACTTCGTAGCCGATCAGGTAATCACACTGCTCCGCCATCCAGGCCTCCATAGCGGGGGCGCTGGCGGCGCTGAGATAGCGGCCGCGGAACGGCCGATGATCCTTGTGGGCGGCGTCGAATGCCTTGACCGCAAACGGCTCCCACTCCCGGCCCAGGATGTAGCCCAGCGTCCACCTCGACACATCGGCGTCGTACCGACCGCTAGCATGTCCCGGCCGCGGAGGCAATTCGGCGTGGCCATGCAGCAGGTCCACCACTCGGCGCATTTCGGCCCGGAACTGCTCCTTCCACTCGGGGTTGTCGAAATTGTCCTCCGGTGGCAGCTCGGTCCAGACTCCGTGGACCAGCCAGAGCTGGGCGCTGGTGTGGGTCAGATTCCAGGCTTTCAGCGCACGGTAAAAGCTGGGCGGCAGCACCGTGTAGACCCGGAGGGTGTTGGTATGCATCGCGGCGAGGGTGTCGAGCCAGCCGGCGTAGGTCGCGGAATCGGGAGGGAATTCGGAAGGGAATTTGCCCGGCATGGCCACGCCGAGATTGACGCCGCGCAGATAGAACGGTCGCCAGCCGGCGGTGGTGCGGATTTCAAAGTGCTCGCCGCGGGTGCGGGCGGTGACCTGGAGCTGGCGGGGCCGCACCTTGGTCTTGAGGGCGCTGCGCTGCCAGTCGGGATCGAGCCGGGCCAGCAGGTCCCGCATTTCGTTGTTGCCGGGGTTCCGCGCCACCGCTCGACGGGCCGCCAGCGCGGCCGCGGCGGGATCGCCGAGCCGCAGCGTCGCAAACGCGAGTCCGGCCCAGCCATCGGCGTTGGTGGAGTCGGTGCGGACCACGATCGTGAACAGCGAATCGGCGGTGGCCGGATCACTCTGGCGGAGCAGGACGTAGCCGAGTCCGGTGCGGGCATCCTGGCTGGCGGGGCAGCGGCTCAAGGCCGTCCGGAAGGCCGCGCCGGCCGAAGCCAATGAGTCCTGGCGGAACAGTTTCCAGGCCGATTCCGTGAGCACGGCAGCTTCGGGCGCACAGGGTGACTGAGCCATCACCGGGGAAGCGAAAGCGGCCAGTGCGGCCGCCAGGGCCCAACAGCACGGGTACCGAGTCTGGTATAGCTTTACGGCCATGGCAGGTATCATCGTCCGCCTGAGGCTGCGGGACAAGGCGAGCGGCGACATTCGAGGTGAAAGGACGCACGGATGGTCACCAGCATGACGGCGGATTCGACCCGGACGCTCGGCCGGGAACTGATCGACACCTTCGGCAAGGGATGGCAGAAGGGCAATATCGAGCTGCTGCTGTCGGTGTTCAGCCCGACCGCGGTGTTCATTGAAACCCCGTTCGCCGCGCCGATCCAGGGTATCGAGGGAATCAACGGATACTGGAAGGACATCCCGGCGCACCAGGCCGAGATCACCTTCACCTCAGGCGAGATCTTTTCGGTCGGGCCCTGGTTCTCGACCGAGTTCAAGGCCACCTACCGGCGGCGCCGGACCGGTGAATGGGTCGAGGCCAAGGGGGCGTTGTTCTGCGAGACCGACGGGGAGAAGGTGACGGAGATGAGGATGTACTGGCATCGCCGCTAAGCGGCGATGCCGCGGGAACCGCAACTGCGTGAGCGGTGAGAGGGAAGAGGGAAATGCAAATCGGGACTGCTGCAGGCACCGCTCCGGAAAAACGATGCAGGTCCTATCAGCAGTTCCCTATCACCTCTACCCTGTCACCTTTCACCAGTCACCCGGGTTCTCGTCTAGCCCCGCGCCCCTCGGTAGGGCTCGGCAGCGACTTGAAACTCGTCCTCGTACACGACGTAACCTGGCCGCTCTGTTTGCTGGACTTCCACTACGAGGCCGTGCTCCCTCAGTAGCGTTGCAACTTCATACATGCGGCGCACGTGTTCCGTTGCGCTCGCCCGGAACCAGAGGACTGCCCGATTTGGTGCTCCGGGCCGCCGCGAACGGCTCAGCTGGCTTGGCGGCCGCAGATTCTTGCCGAACCAACCGACGAGCTCGGACCACCACGCTGCCTCGATTGCTGAAAGCGTCCCGGCGTCTTCCATCGCCCAGACCGCAGAGAAAAGCCCACGTGGCTCGTGTGAGACGGGATGCTGCTCGGTCACGGAGAATCGGACAAAGGAGTCTGCCATATCTCAATGGTTTTAGCGTCAACCGAACAGTCTTCGGGCGGTTCCCGCTTACTCCTCACCGCTTACCGCTTACCGCTCACCGCCCTTCAGCCCAGCGACTGCTTCCTCCCGAAGGTCAGCCCCCACTCCATCAGCTCCGCGCTCCGCATCCCGATCCGCATGGCCTCGCTGACGGCATCCTCCTCTTCCTTCCCCCCGTCGGTCATCAGGTAGGGAATCATGGCGGCGCCCACCCGGTTGGCGCTGGCGCAGTGGAAGAAGACCTGCTTATCGCCGGCGCCGCGCAGGACCTGGAGGATCTTTTCGAGCTGGGCATCGGTCTGCCGGCCCGCCACGACCGGCACGTTGACGTACTCCATGCCGAGTTGACGGACCAGGGAAGGTTCGTCGAAGGGCCGAGGCTCCATCGGGTCGCGGATGTCGAGGATTACGCTGACCCCGGCGTGCTTGAGCGCTTCCAGGTGGGCCGCGGTGGGCTGGCCGGCGGTGAGGATGTTCGGCAGCGCCTGGCAGAGGTTGGGAATGCCGGCGGCGGCCTGGAATGGGGTCTGAGACATGCGGGATAATATGGGAAGGGGGGATGGGGGGAAGGGGGAAGGGGGGA
>JBEPVA010000075.1:0-16818 GCA_041691295.1 Gemmatimonadota bacterium | reverse complement strand
CACGACCTCCGGGTTATGAGCCCGGCGAGCTACCAGACTGCTCCACCCCGCGACGCACCCGGAAAACTGGTCCGGGACCATTCCACTCCACGACTTGCCTGAATCCGATTTCAAGCGGGAAACGGGATTCGAACCCGCGACCCCAACCTTGGCAAGGTTGTGCTCTACCAGCTGAGCTATTCCCGCGGCACACGACAAGATGGTAGGGCCGATGCCCGGTCCATGCAACCAGCCGGCAACCCGGTGTTCAGGATCAGCGACCGTTTCCGCCAGGCGATGGGAGTGGAGGCGAGGGGGATCGAACCCCTGACCTCGTGAATGCCATTCACGCGCTCTCCCAACTGAGCTACGCCCCCGTTATACTTGCGCCCGGCGATTGCTGAGAAGGACGACAAGCTAGTCCTGCCCCCAGAGAGAGTCAAGCGTATCCACGACGCGTCGGCGGCGTGAACGGTACCCGGTGAACTTGATGAGCAAGAAGAAGCCGACCGCAGAAAACCCACCGCGAGAAGACCCGCCCACCGCCTCCCGGGCCCGTGGCCTGGCGGCCGCCCGCGCGGCCCTCGACCGGGTCAGCACGGTCCCGCCGACCGCCGTACAGCAGATCCTGGCTGACAACGTCGCGGCCAAGAAGCCGCGGGCCCGCAAGCGGGAAACCGCCCGGTCACTGGGCGTGTATGAAGCCGACCGCGATATCCTCGATCAATATCTCTATGAAGTCAGCCGGACGCCGCTGCTGACCACCCCGCAGGAAATTGCCATTGCCCGGCTGGTCCAGGCCGGCGATCCCGAGGCCATGCAGGAGCTGGTCAAGCGCAACCTGCGCTTCGTGATCTCAGTGGCCAAGAAATACCAGAATCGCGGCCTGGCGCTCACCGACCTGATCGGTGAAGGCAATGTCGGCCTGCTGACCGCGGCTCGGAAATTCGATCCCGACCAGGGAGTGAAGTTCATCTCCTATGCAGTCTGGTGGATCCGGCAGGCCATCCTGGCCTCGCTGGCGCGGACCGGCCGCACGGTGCGGGTGCCGCTCAACCGGACCGCCGACTTGTCCCGGATCATCCGGACCTCCGAAGCGCTGCGTCAGGAACTGCGCCGGGAGCCGACCCCCGAAGAGGTGGCCAAGGCCGTCGGGCTGACGCTCGATGTGGTCCAGTCGCTGGCCTCGCTCAACTATTCCGACGTCCGGCTCGATGCCCCGCTCGATCTCGACGGCGATCGCTCGATGATCGACCGATTCGTGGCCGACGACCACGTCGGCGCCGAAGAGCAGGCGATGGACAAATTTTTGGCCGAAGAGATCGAGCATGCGCTCTCGACGCTTCCCCCGCGGGACGCCAAGGTGCTCCGGCTCTACTTCGGGCTCGACGGAGGCCACGAACACACCCTCGAGGAGATCGGCGGCATGCTGGGCGTTACCCGCGAGCGGGTCCGCCAGTTGCGCGACCGGGCCCTCAAGCGGCTGCGTGAAGGCGAAGTGGGCCGCGCCCTGGCCAGCTTTGCGGCCTGAGGGATTGCCGAGCCGTTGCGCGGCCCGTCCACTGCTTTACAGTCCCAAGATCGCGCCGTAGTTTGCCGAGGTGCCCTCTGAAATGACGGCGGTCACCCCCGCAGCCGCGCCGGCCCGCGCCATTTCGCGGGTGGGACGCGCCACCCTGGATACCTGGCGCGCGCTGGCGGATGTCGGCACCTGGGCCCCCGAGGTCGCGGCGCAGTGCCGCCGCCTTGGCGTCGATTCCCTGCCCATTGCCCTGTTCATCGCCGTGTTTACCGGCATCGTGCTGGCGCTGCTCTCGTCCTACATCTTCACCGGTGCCGTGCCGCTCTATTTTGTCGGCGCGCTGGTGGGCAAGACCATCATGATGGAGCTGGGCCCTGTCCTCACGGGGCTGGCCCTGGCCGGACGGGTGGGCGCCAACATCGCCGCCGAGCTGGGCACCATGGAGGTGACCGAGCAGATCGACGCGCTGGAAACGCTGGCCTACAATCCCCGGGCCTACCTGATGGTGCCGAGGGTGCTGGCCGGCCTGCTGATGTTTCCCTTCGTCACCGCACTCGCCATTGCGGTTGGTATCACCGCCGGCTGGATCACGGCAGTCAACATCCTCGATCTGTCCACCCTCGAGTTCGTGAAGGGGCTGCGGCAGTTCTATGTGTTCAAGGACATCTGGTTCGGGCTGGTCAAGTCGGCCAGTTTCGGCGCCGCGGTAACCCTGGCCGGCTGCGTGATGGGATTGTCGACCAGAGGTGGAGCCGAAGGGGTCGGCCGCAACACGACGCGCGCCGTGGTGATCGGCTGCGAAGCGATCCTGGTGCTGGATGCGTTCTGGGCGCTGGTGCTGCTATGAGGCGGACGGGCGGACAGGCGGACAGGCGGGCAGGTTGTTCGGGATATTCCGACGCGGTGTGCTATTCGGTGGAGATTGCTGTTGCCGTCCGCCCCTCCGCCCGTCCGCCCGGCCGCCCGGCATGATCGAGTTCCGCGACCTCCACAAATCCTTCGGCCCCAAGCCGGTCCTCGAAGGCCTCACGCTCACGGTGCCGGACGGCCAGACCACGGCGTTGCTCGGCTTCAGCGGGACCGGCAAGAGTGTCGCCCTCAAGCATGTGGTCGGCCTCCTCGAGCCGGATAATGGGTCGGTGCTGGTCGATGGATCGGTGGTGGCCGATCTCGATCCGGAAGGATTGAATGCCCTGCGCGGCAAGATCGGTTACGTCTTTCAGTTCGCCGCGCTGTTCGATTCCCTGTCCGTCGGCGACAATCTCCGCCTGGCGCTCAAGCGCCAGCGGCTCGATCCCGATGAAATCGAACGCCGGGTAGTCGAAAGCCTTCGGGTGGTCGACTTGTCGGGCGCCGAGGAACGATTTCCGGCCGAACTCTCGGGCGGGATGCGCAAGCGGGTGGGGATCGCGAGGGCCATTGCACTGCGGCCGAGGTATATCCTGTACGACGAACCGACGACCGGACTCGATCCGGTCACCAGCGCCATCATCGATCGGCTGATCGTCCGGACTCGCGAGGAGTTCGGCGTCACCGCGGTCATGGTCACCCATGACCTCCGTTCGGCCTACACCGTAGCCGACCGGATTGCGATGCTGTACCAGGGCCGGATCAGGCAGGAGGGCACGGTGGCCGAGATTCGCGAGACGTCGGATCCGGTGGTGCGGCAGTTCATCGAGGGACGGCCCGATGGCGTCGATCAGGACACCGCCGCGCCGGCTGGGGTCGCGTGAAGCGCGGCAACGAATTCCTGGTCGGGCTGCTGGTCCTGGGCGGCCTGGCGGTGGTCATCGGTGGGGCGCTGTGGCTGAGCGGTACCCGGATCGGCAACCGGGACGAACTCCACACGGTTCGCTTCGCGTCGGTCGGCGGCATCAAGGTTACGGCCCCGGTGACGCTGCGCGGCGTGCGGGTTGGCAGGGTGCAAGTCATCCGTCTGGCCGATAATGGCTGGGTCGAAGCCGATCTGCGGATCGACCCGGGAGTGCAATTGCCGGCCAAGCCGGTCGTGATCGGCGCCGCATCGAGCCTGTTCGGCGAATGGGAAGTGACGATCGTGGGAGCCGAGCAGCCCCAGGATGATCCCAATGTCCGGCAAATGCTGGCGGCGGCGGCCAAGCCCGGCGGCAAGGAGTGGCCTGGCGCCACCCTTCCTGATGTCGGACAACTGACGGCGCAGGCCAGCCGGATCGCCGGTGATATCGCGGCGCTGACTGGCCGGGTCCAGAATGTGTTCGACACCAATGCGGTGATCGAGCTGCGCCAGAGTATCAAGGATTTCAGCGCGGTCACCAACAAGCTGTCCCAGTTCACCAGCACCCAGACCCTGCGGCTCAATCGGGTCACCGGCGGCATCGAAACCACCACGGTGGCGCTGACCTCGGCCTCGGCCAATGCTCGCGATGTCCTGGCCCGGCTCGATTCGGCCACCAGCAACGGCCAGCTCAAGGGTCTGGTCAGCAACGCCGAGACGACGACGGTGGATGTCCGAAAGGCGGCCGCTGACCTGCGTGCCCTGATGGCATCGGCCCGGTCGAGCGAAGGGAATCTGCTCCACGCGCTGCAGGTGGCGGACACCCTGCTCAGCCGGATCCAGGCGGGGCAGGGCACGCTGGGCCGGCTGGCGGCGGACTCATCGCTGTACGTCGAGACCACCGGCACAATGCGGGAACTGCATCAGCTCATCACCGATATCCGCGCCAATCCCAGGCGCTTCTTCTCCTTCTCGGTCTTCTAAATGGCCCGACGCCGGCCCGAACGTGAGGTCAGTGCCGGCGGCGTGATTTTTCGCTGGGGGCCGGATCGCGACCTCAAGTTCCTGCTGATCCGGGACAGTTATGACAACTGGGGTTTCCCCAAGGGGCATCTGGAGGGGGAGGAAACCCCGGCGCAGGCTGCCATGCGAGAGAGCGAAGAGGAGACCGGCCTGACCCAACTGGTCCAGGTCGGCCCGATCCGGATCATCGATTGGCAGTTCCGCTTCCGTGGCCGGCATATCCACAAGTACTGCCACTTCTTCCTGTTCGAGAGCCTCGGCGGCGAATGCCGTCCGCAGGAGGAGGAAGGAATCTCCGCCTGCAGCTGGTTCCCGTACGAGGAATCGCTGGTGCAACTGAGCTATGACAACGCCCGCGGGATCCTCCGGCGCGCCGCCGAGATGGTCCGGGCGCTGACCGCGGTTGGCCCCGGCCGCACTCGTCCCGCCGTTCCACGCAGCTGAATGCCTTCGTTCGCCGCGCTGGTCCCGGGCCGGATTTCGCTCGCGGTGTTGCGTCGTTCCTTGCCCAGGGGCGGAATCCGCCTCGTTCCCTGCCGGACCGAAGCCCAACTCTATCACCTGCTCTGTGAACGTCTGATCGACGGCGTGGTGCTCAGCACCGGGGAATCCGGCGCCGCGCACCTGGCGGTGTTCCGGTCGCGGTTTCCGGTCTTTCCGCTGGTGGCATGGGGAGGGGTGCGCCCGGACGATGGCGATCAACTCGCACTCTGGGCATCAGGCGGCGCCACGATCCTGGTCGAGGGAGTCGACGATGCCGTGGCGGGGGAACTACTCCGCCGCTCCACGCTGGCGGCAGAGCGCCGCCGGGTCCTGGCCGATGCACCCAAGCTCCTCCGGCTCACCGATCCGCTGCAGCGCGCCGCCTGGGACCTGCTCCTCGATCAGGTTGAGCGTCCGGCCCGGACCAGCGGGCTGGCCCAGGCACTCGGCATCAGCCGCGAGCACCTCAGCCGGCAGTTTGGCGCCGGTGGGGCGCCCAACCTGAAACGGGTAATCGACCTGGTGCGAGTGGTGACCGCGGCACAGCTCCTGGCCAACCCTGGCCTGGAACTGACCGACATTGTCCGGGTGCTTCATTTTGCCTCGCTGAGCCACCTGAGCCGGACGGCCAAACGGATCGCTGGCCAGCCGGCGGCTGAGCTCTGCAAGCTCGGTCCGCGAGGGGTGCTGGGCGGCTTCCTGAGAGGCAAGACACGCAGCAGTTCACGCTAGGGTCCGGCTTGCCCGAGCCCGGTGATTGTGATAATTTTCACAAGCTACACCACAAGCTTGGTTTCTGACCACCCTCTGGCTGGCAATCTATGGCGACTGACTCAATGCTCCGCCCCGGTGAACTGAAGGATGTCCTCCTCAAGGAAATCGCTTCAGCCGATCTGGGCTCCGTTGACACCGCCGAAGTCGGCACCGTGCTTGAAGTCAGGGACGGGGTGGCCCGCATCTATGGCCTGGCCCGCGCCGAAGCCGGCGAAATGCTCGAGTTTACCGTCACCGAGACCGGCGAAACGATCACCGGCCTCGCGCTCAACCTCGAAATGGACAATGTCGGCGCCGTCATCCTGGGCGACTACCTGAAGCTCAAGGAAGGCGACCAGGTTCGCTGCACCGGCAAGCTGCTCCAGGTCCCGGCCGGGCCCGCCATGCTCGGCCGGGTGGTGAACGCGCTGGGCCAGCCGGTCGATGGACTCGGCCCGATTGCCGCCACCGCCAGTCGTCCGGTCGAAATGGTGGCGCCGGGTATCATCGTCCGGCAGCCGGTGAAGGAACCGATGCAGACCGGCATCAAGGCCATCGACGCCATGATCCCGATCGGCCGGGGCCAGCGCGAGCTGATCATCGGCGACCGCGGCACCGGCAAGACCGCCATCGCGATCGATACGATCATCAACCAGAAGGGCACCGGCGTCATCTGCGTCTATGTCGCCATCGGGCAGAAGCGCTCGACGGTGGCCACGGTGGTGGAACGGCTCAAGGAAAAGGGCGCCATGGCCTACACGGTCGTGGTCATCGCGTCGGCCTCCGATCCGGCCCCGCTGCAGTACATCGCGCCGTATACCGGCTGCGCTATCGCCGAATATTTCATGTACGAAGAGGGCAAGCCGACCCTGTGCGTGTACGATGACCTGTCCAAGCAGGCTGCGGCCTACCGCCAGCTCTCGCTGATTCTTCGCCGTCCGCCCGGACGTGAGGCCTACCCCGGGGACGTCTTCTATCTCCACAGCCGGCTGCTCGAGCGCGCCGCCAAGATTTCGGAAGATCCCAACCTGACCAAGCTCGATCCGCGCATCAAGAAGCCGGGCGGCTCGCTCACCGCGCTGCCGATCATCGAGACCCAGGCCGGTGACGTCTCGGCCTACATCCCGACCAACGTCATCTCGATCACCGATGGCCAGATCTTCCTGACCACCGACCTGTTCTACTCCAACGTCCGCCCGGCCGTCGACGCCGGCATCAGCGTGAGCCGAGTGGGTGGCAACGCCCAGATCAAGGCCATGAAGCAGGTGGCCGGCCCGCTGCGGCTGGCGCTGGCGCAGTACCGCGAGCTCGAGGCGTTTGCCCAGTTCGGTTCCGATCTCGACGCCGCGACCCAGCGGCAGCTGGCCCGCGGCGCCCGGACCGTCGAAGTCCTCAAGCAGCCGCAGTACTCGCCGGCCCCGGTCGAGAATCAGGTGGCCATCATCTTTGCGGTGACCAACGGCTACCTGGACGATGTCGAGGTCAAGAATATCCGGAAGTGGGAAGCCGACTTCCTCAGCTACCTCACATCGGCGCAACCGGCGGTGCTCGACGGGATCCGGACCAAGAAGGCGCTGGACGAGGATGGCACCAACAAGCTCAAGGCTGCCATTGCCAGCTTCAAGCCGATGTTCAAGGCCGAGTAAATGCCCGCCTCGGCCAAGGCGCTGCGCGGGCGGATGAAGTCGGTCCAGAACACCCGCAAGATTACCCGCACCATGGAGCTGGTCAGCGCCTCGAAGCTCAAGCGCGCCACCGACCGGGTCGCGTCGGCCCGTCCCTATACCAACGCGCTGGCCGAGGTCATTGCGGATCTCGTCACCCCGGAGCTGGCCGAGCAGTTTCCGCTGCTGCGGCAGCCGGCGCCGCCGTCCAAGGGCGGTCCGACCAAAGCGGCCGTGCTGGTGATTACCTCGAATCGCGGCCTGGCCGGTGGATTCAACACCAACCTGATCAAGGAAGCCCGCCGCCGGATCGAGGCGCTCGAAGGGGCCGGCTACCAGGTCGACCTGCATGTGGTCGGTAAGAAGGGGATCGGCTACTTCAAGTACCTGGGCCGGACCCTGTCCACCGCGCGGACCGACATCGGCGACAAGCCGACGGCCGAGCACGCCAGTGAACTGGTCAGCGGGCTGATCGCGGCGTTCGAGCAGGGCACGCTGGGTGCGCTCGCAGTGGTCTACGCATCCTATGTGAGCGCCATCTCGACCCCGCCGACTTCGCTGGCGATCCTGCCGGTCAAGCCGCCGGCGCTCAAGCGCGAGGGCGCCCGGCCCGATTTCATCCTCAGGCCGGACGCAGCCGCCATCCTTGAGCAGTTGCTGCCGCTGTACGTGCGCAACCAGGTCTACCGCGCGATGGTCGAGACCGCCGCCGGCGAGCACGGTGCGCGGCGCACCGCCATGAAGAATGCCACCGATAACGCGGGCGAGATTTACGACCTGCTCAAACGGACCTACAATCGTCAGCGTCAGGGTGCCATTACCCAGGAAATCGCCGAAATCGTCGGCGGCGCAGCCGCCCTCGGCGGCTGACCGGCGGGCGGACAGGCTGTCCGGGGTGAAGTGACGATCGACAGTACATGCTGCCTGAGAGTGGCAACGTTGGTGCAAGGGCGTGGTCGCAGACCCGCCTCCCGAGCTGGCCGGACTATCGGCCTCCACGATCACGAGAGAGACAGAACAGATGGCGACTGCTAGTGCTACCGCAGCCAAGACCAAGAACATCGGCAAGGTCGTCCAGGTCATCGGACCGGTGCTCGACGTCGAGTTCGAGCCCGAGCATCTGCCCGAGCTGTACAACGCGCTGCTGCTGGAGGACTCCTCCGGGTCGGTGCCGGTCCGGGTGGTGGTCGAGGTCCAGCAGCACATTGGCCAGAACATGGTCCGCGCCGTGGCCATGAGCAGCACTGACGGCGTGATCCGCGGCATGGCGGTGACGGACACCGGCTCCGCGATCACGGTGCCGGTCGGTGCGGCCGCGCTGGGCCGGATTCTTAACGTCCTCGGCGAGCCGGTCGACGGCGGCCCGGACATTCCGGCCAGCACCGAGCGCTGGCCGATTCACCGCGAGACCCCGAAGTTCGTTGACCTCGAGCCCAAGACGCAGGTGTTCGAGACCGGTATCAAGGTCATCGACCTGATCGCCCCGTTCGTGAAGGGCGGCAAGATCGGGCTGTTCGGCGGCGCCGGCGTGGGCAAGACGGTCGTGATCCAGGAGCTGATCAACAACGTGGCCCGGGCCCACGGCGGCAAGTCGGTGTTCTGCGGCGTCGGGGAGCGGACCCGCGAAGGCAACGACCTCTACCTCGAGTTCCAGGAAGCCAACATCCTGCCCAACGTGGCCCTGGTCTACGGCCAGATGAACGAGCCGCCGGGCGCCCGTCTGCGGGTCGGGCTGTCGGGGCTGACCATCGCGGAATATTTCCGCGACATCGAAGGCCAGGACGTGCTGCTGTTCATCGACAACATCTTCCGCTTTACCCAGGCCGGCTCCGAAGTGTCGGCGCTGCTGGGCCGGATGCCCAGCGCGGTCGGCTACCAGCCGACGCTGGCCACCGAGATGGGTGACCTGCAGGAGCGGATCACCTCGACGAAGAAGGGCTCGATCACCTCGGTCCAGGCCATCTACGTGCCAGCCGACGACCTCACCGACCCGGCGCCAGCCACGGCGTTCGCGCACCTCGACGCCACGGTCGTGTTATCCCGGCCGATCTCCGAGCTCGGCATCTATCCGGCCGTCGATCCGCTGGACAGCTCCAGCCGGATCCTGGCGGCCCAGTACATCGGCGAGCGGCACTACGCCGTGGCCATCGGCGTGCAGCGCACCCTGCAGAAATACAAGAGCCTGCAGGACATCATCGCGATCCTGGGCATGGACGAGCTCAGCGAAGAGGACAAGCAGATCGTGGGCCGGGCCCGCCGGATCCAGCGGTTCCTGTCGCAGCCGTTCTTCGTGGCCCAGCAGTTCACCGGGCTCGAGGGCAAATTCGTGAAGCTCAGCGACACCATCGAAAGTTTCGAGCGGGTATTGTCGGGTGAATTTGACCAGCTGCCCGAGCAGGCGTTCTACATGGTCGGCGGGATCGAAGAAGCGGTCGAGAAGTCCAAGAAGCTCGCGGCCTCGTAATGCATGTCACGGTCATTTCCCCGGCCTCGGCCACGTTCGATGGCGACGCGATCTCCGTGGTCGCGCCGGCCTATGACGGCCAGGTGGGCATCCTTGCCAATCACGCTCCGTTCATGACCCTGCTGGGGGAAGGCACCCTGAAAATCCGGACCGGCAGCGGCGAGCGCCGCTATCACGTCAAGGGCGGTTTTCTCCAGGCGGTTCACAATACGGTACGCGTCGTGGCCGAACAGATTGCAATCGAAGGAAACCCAGATGCGCACTAAGCTCCTCTCAATAGCGACCGCCCTGACCCTGCTCGGCTCCGGCACCGCCGCGGCGCAGACCGTCGGCACCCCGGTGTTCATGGCTCCGTACCGAGCCTTTACGAGCTACGAATTCGGTGGATACATCTCTGACCCGGGCAGTGCCAGCTGGGCGGTGGAAGGATTTTATCGGTACGGCTGGAGAAAGAACGACCTGGGCTTCCGGGTTGGGGTCGCCGATTTCGGCAGCACGACCCGGCTGCTGCTCGGGGTCGATTTCCGGTCCCGGCTGATTTCCCACTCGCAATCGTTCCCGCTCGACGGTGCCTTGACCCTGGGCCTGGGCGGCGCGCTGGGTGACGGCTCGGTGGTCTTCATTCCGGTCGGTTTCTCGCTCGGCCGCCGGGTCGAACTGGAAAACTCCAAGGTCAGTTTCGTCCCGTATGTCCAGCCGACCCTGACTCCGGCCTTCAGCAGCGGCAACAGCGATGTGCTGTTCACCCTGGGCCTGGGCGTCGATATCAAGGTTGCGCCCCAGCTCGATATCCGGCTCACCGCCGGTGTCGGCGACCAGGACGGCATCGGAGTCGGCCTGAGCTACCTGCACTAGTTCCGGTCCGTACCCGCGCCATGACCCTCCGCGCCCCGTGGGCGGAGGGTCGTCTGTTTCAGGCTGATCCCGATTGACGGCAGGCCGCAGAGCCCGGTAGCTTGCGCGCCGTCCGTCCCACATGGAGAGAAACGATGCGGCTCAGAAATGCCCTGATTGCCTCGGCGCTCGCGATCCTCGCTGCCTCCTCGGCGGCCCGCGCGCAGGTACTCGGTCTTCCAGTCATCAACAGCGGTGTCCACACCGGCATCGGCATCGAAGGTGATGTCGGATTTTCCAACGCCGATGCCGGCAAGGCCACGACCTTCGGAGCCACCGGTATCTTCGGAGTCGGGCCCTTCGGTGTGACCGCCACGGTGGCGAGCACCAATCCCAGCGCGGATGGGGTCGGCAATATCTCCAGCTACGGCGGGACCCTGAACCTTCGGGTGTTCGGACTGCCGCTGGCCCCGGTGAGCGTGACGATGCAGGCGGGCTATGGCCACTGGAAAGTGGGGGGCCAGGGTTTCGATCACATTCCGATCGGCGTGGGTTTCGCATTCCGGATTCCGACCCCTGCGTTCAGTCTCAAGCCCTGGATCGCACCCCGCGTTGATCTGCAGCACGGCAACGGTTCCAGGGCCAAGTTTGGTGTGAGCGCCGGCATCGACCTGGGAACGCTGGCGGGTTTCGGCGTCCGCACGAGTTACGACTGGGTCAACCAGGGCAACGGTGTGCGCCCCGGCATCTTCGGCCTCGGCTTGCAGTGGGTCTTCAAGGTGCCGGGCCTGTGAGCGGGATGCAGAGCCGAATGGTTGGACTTACCGCTGCGGTCATGGTGCTGGCGGGCTGTGCCCAGACCTTCGACGCGACGCGGCTAGGTGTGCCAGTGACGATGGCGAGCGCAGCCGGAACAGTTCCCGAAGGAGTTCCCTTCAAGCTGAACAGTCATGCCACCTTCGGACTCTGGGGCATCGCGATGTTCTCCTCCCCCTCGCTCCGCAAGGCACTGGCGGGTCAAGTGGGAAATGGCACCGGGGTCGCCGATCTCAGGATCCGGGTCCACAGCCGATTTACCGACGTGCTGTTCACCGTGCTCACGGCCGGGATCATCATTCCTCGCACCGTCACCTTTGAGGGTGTGGTAACCGGGATCACGCCCGTGGCCGATTCGACGACGGTACCGCCCAAGCAGTGATTGACTCAACGCTGGAACGGCGTCGCGGCAGGTGGCCGCGGCGCCGTTTGTCGTTTCGTACAGTCGGTTCAGACTCCAAATTGCCGCAGATGATGGTCCCAGTGCTTCCAGATCAGGCGGCCCCATTGGTCAGGAGTGAGCCGACCAAAGCCCGGGTGGACCGATCCGGTGGTCATGACGCTGGCCCGCTCGAGCAGCTCCCGGGAGCGGTCCTGGTCAGCGGGCCACGATGCCGGCGCGGTGAGCAACATCTCCGGTGCTGTTTCGATCTTTTCCCGAGGTGGCCGCACCGGGGTGTTGATGACCAGCCACTTGCCGATCGTGCGGGTCAGCCATGTTCCGACGAATGGCGACTGGACCTCGCCCAGCGCTACGCGCAGCGAGTCACCCCGATGGCAGATCATTGCGGGAGCCGTGAACTTCCCCCAGGCGGCCGGGCTGGCCGGGGTGAGCCGGGTGAAGCGCGACTGCAGGGAGGAAAGGTCTTCGGGATTGCGGATCGTCGGCATCGTGGCTTCGGGGGGCGGGGTCAATTCTCAGCGGTTTTGGGCAGGTTGCCTGACCAGCATCTCGATCAACCGAGCCGAGCGATCGGCGGCACCGAGTCCGCTGGTAACCAGCCCCAGCGCCCTGGCCCCCTGGGCTGCGCGCATGGCCGGGTCGTCGAGCCACCTGGCCCAGATGTCTGACAACTGAACGATCGCGGTTTCTGTCGACTCGGCGGCGATAGGCTCCGCTCCATCGGCCGCGCAGAGCAAGGTGGCATCGCGGCTCTCATGCCAGCGGGGGCCGAATGCCACGGGCCGGCCCCACGCAGCCGGCTCGAGCACCGAGTGCAAACCCGCCGAGTGAAAGCCACCACCCACATACGCCATCGGCCCGGCACCGTACAGAGGTGCCAGTAGGCCGACCCGATCGACCAGCAGCAGCTCGGCAGTCCCGTGCGCAGCGCTCAACCGGATGGCCGCTGGCAGGCCGAGGGCGCGAGCCCGGCGCTCGACATCCTGGAGGTGATGCTCGGTCGGCTCATGTGGCACCATGATCAGCCGTGCCTCGGTGTGACGCTGCCGCACCATGGCCAGGGCGCCGAGCAGCACGGCTTCGTCTCCGGGCCAGGTAGAGCCGGCGACCAGCGCCGGCGCGCCTGCCCCATAGCGGAGCAGCGGATCGTCCGGCGGGGTCTGCTGAACCCGTTCGAGGGCGGAGTCGAACCGGGGATCCCCGGTGACGTGAATCCGATCCCGCGCTACGCCGAGGTGTACCAGCCGCGCCGCGTCCTCCTCGGAGACTGTGGCGGCGGCCGTCACCGATCGATACCCAGGTTCGAGCAGGGATCGCACCGGCCAGCGCAGCCGTCCGCTGCCCGGCCTCACCGTCGCGGCGATCAATCCCACCGGCACACCATGGGCGGCGGCCCGGACCGCCAGCTCGGGCCAGAGATCGAGCTTGCTGAAGACCAGGGCCTGCGGTTTCAGCGCCGCCAGCATGGCCTCGGCCGGCCCAGCGAGATCGTACGGCAGATATCCCTTCACATCGACGTCCAGCCGCTCGGCCCACGGCTCCGCCGACGGACTGAACCAGGTATAGGCCAGCTGCCAGCCGGGGTGATCGCGTCGGAGGCGCCGCAGCACGGCCTGGGCCTGCAATCCTTCGCCGACCGAGGGGGCGTGGCACCAGACCAGCGGCCGCGAGACATCGCGGTACTTCGAGGCCCAGGCCGCGAACCCGGCCACACTCGCGGTCCGGCCCCTGTGCCCGCGGGCCAGCTTGGCATCGAGACCGCTGACCGCACCGAGGCCGGCGCGTGCCAGCCCGGCAAAGATTTGATAGATCGGTGAAGTCCGCGGCATGGCCGGCAATGATGCCAGCGCCGGGCGGAGCGGTCAACCTTGACGCTCGACCGGGTAGCCGTTTAATGTCGAGTCGTTCGCCCGATGTACCACCATCTTGAAAGGAGGTGATCTGTTGTCCAGCGACAATTGCATCCGGAGCTCGAGGTGGGCAAGCGATCGCCTGGCAGGCTGCTGACACACCTGGCCTGAGCCAGGCGTCGTCTCGAGCCCGATGACAATCGGCGGGGCCGTGGCGGTTCAACGCCGCGGTCCCGTCAGTCTTTTCACCCATCACTCACTTCATGGCCGCTTCCAGCTACTGGCGGGACACCCGCGCGCCGCGCTACAGCCTGCTGTTCGTGGCGCCACTGCTGCTGCTGTACGAGCTGCTGGCCTTTGCCATCACCCATGACTCGATCGAGGGGATCCGCAACGGGGCCGACGTGCTGCTCAAGAGCCTGTTCATCATGCTGGGCGGGCGCTACGGGCTGGCGGCGTTCGGTGTGGCGCTGATCGGGACCGGGGCATGGCTGGTCTGGCGGGACCGCCGCAAGAGCCCGCCGCTGCAGGGCAAGTACTTCATCTGGATGATGGTGGAATCGCTGCTGTATGCCGCGCTGTTCGGCACGGTGGTCAGCGTACTCACCAGCCTGCTGCTTCGGGGGCCAAGCCTGCTGATGCTGCAGTCAGGTGGTGCGGCCAGGCTGGGGCTGGCCACCCAGCTGATGGTCTCGCTCGGGGCGGGGATCTACGAAGAGCTGCTGTTCCGGGTGATCATCGTCGGGCTGCTGGCGCGTGGCGCCCTGGTGCTGTTCGGCTGGGGGCCGCGGGCGGCCGGGGCCTTTGCCACCATCGTAGGGGCGCTGATCTTTTCGGCCTTCCACTATATCGGTCCGCTGGGCGATCATCTGGAGCTGGGATCGTTCATCTTCCGGACCATTGCCGGGGTGCTGCTGAGCGCGTTGTTCCTGCTGCGGGGCTTCGGGATCGCTGCGTGGACCCACGCGATGTATGATGTGATCCTGGCCCTGAGCGGAGTTGGCTGAGCCGACTGCGAAGCGGGGAGAGGGGAGAGAGGTCGTTCCGAGCGCCAATCCGCAGCCTCTCACAATGTCGCTTTTCTCCTCTCCCCTCTCCCTTTCCCGGTCTACTTCTTCTTGAGCGCAATCAGCGTATCGAGAATCGGCCGCCACTTCTCGATCGACAGGAAGCCCGCCACGATTCCGCCCGCCGTCAGGAATGACGGCGTGCTGCGCGCCCCCGCGTGGGCCGCGCCTTCCGCATCCGCTTGCACAACTTCCTTCATCTCACCACTGGTCAGGCAAGCCTCGATCGCTTTTCGGGGCAGTTTGGCGGTGTCGGCCAGACTCAGCAGGAATGGGGCGGGGTTCTGCAGCGGAGCCCACTTGTCCTGGTACTGGTACAGCAGGTCGTGAATCTTCCAGAATCCGTTCGACTTGGCCGCGCACATCGCAAACTCGGCGGCCGCCGCGGCGTTGGGGTGCAGCTGGGTGAGCGGAAAGTTGATGAAGATGAAACGGACCTTGCCGGTACTGACATACTCCTTCTGAATCGCGGGCCAGCTTTCCAGCACGTGCCGGCGGCACCAGGGACACTGGAAGTCCGACATCTCGTACACCGTGACCGGCGCATGGGCATCGCCGATGGTCCGCGAGTCCAGCATCGGATCAATCTTCTTGGCCAGCAGCTGCGCGGCGGCTCCGTGAGCGGTGGCGGTCGCGATGACCAGGCCAAGTGCACAGCGGACCACGATCGAGCGGAAAGCGACGGTCACGGACACCTCGTTGAGTAACAGGGACGATGCTCGGCCGACGCCGGGCCCAGCTCGATGCTATCGCCACGGAGCGGCAGGTTCCAGTACCAGGCCGCGTTGGGGTCGGCGGGGTCGGGGGCGCGGGCGTAGACCCACCAGGGGCCTTCGCTGAGCCGAATGGCGACCCGGCCGTCGGCGCCAGTGACGATCTCCCGCCGCTGGCGTCCCAGTTTGCCGCTCAGCGCGGTGACGGTACTGTCGTAGCGCCGAAAAGTGCTATCTTCCCACCGCGTCACCGCCAGCTTGAGCTGATCGAGCCGGGCGCCGTGCTGCTTGTAGACGACCGCTGCCGCCCGATTGGCATCGACCAGCCGGTGTTCCACGGCGTTGAGTGAATCGACCGCGGTGGCAAAGGCCAGGTACAGCTGCTTGTAGCGCGCGCTGCCCCGCGGCTCGGCACCGGTCTGCTGCCGCAGGGTTTCGAGCGAATCCCGCAAGTGCCGGTCAAGATCGGTCTCGCGGAGCAGCGTGGCAAACGGTTGACGGACCGCAGCGAAGAGGCTGTCCAGCTCATGGGTGCCGGGCCGGCCCGCGATGCCGTGGGTGGCAAGTGCCGCGAGCACGCTGTCCCGGTTGTAGGGCAGGATGACCAGCGGCAGATGGGGCACCGGTGCCAGGTGCCCGTCGAAATCGCGGATGGTCACGCGAAGGACGGTATCACGCGGGCCGCATGCCGCCAGTGCAAGTACGCCAAGCCAGCACCAGGGGCGGCGGATCATTTTGATGAGGTTCATGAAGGCCGCGAAACTTACGGGTATTCTGGTTGCCCTACAACTCGTCACCGCCGCCACGGCGATGGCTCAGAGTCCAGGGATCAACCAGCTCTTTCCAGCCAAGCCCACCGGCTACCTGACCGACGTCGCCGGGATCGTCGACCCCGCCTCGGCGGCCACGATCGACTCGATCGCGCTGGCGCTGCGGAACAGCACCGGTGCCGAGCTGGCGGTCGTGGCGCTGCCAAAAATCGACCCCTACGTCCCGGGTGATGTGGCGCTGGCCATCGGCCGGACTTGGGGGGTGGGCGCCAAGGCGGAGATCGGTGATCAGCGCCGCAACGCCGGCATCGTCATGCTGGTGGTACCGAAGAGCGCAAGCCAGCGGGGCCAGATCTACATCGGCACCGGCAACGGGGCCGAGGGGATCGTGACCGACGCCATCGCGGGCCGGGTGCGCGACGCGATGATTCCGCAGCTTCGAGACGGCCAGTACGGTCCAGCCCTGGTCACTGGTGTGACCGATCTGGCCGCCCGGCTGCGCCACGGACTGGGCGGCAGCGATTCCACCGACACGATGGCGGTCGAGCCGGATGGCCAGCCCGGCGGTTTCCCGCCGCAGCTCCTGATGATCATCGTCTTCGTCGTGGTGATCATCATCATTGCGCGGTCCAAGGGTGGTGGCGGTGGTGGACGCCGCGGAGTGTACTGGGGCGGCGGCAGCGGATGGGGCGGCGGGTTCGGTGGTGGCTTCGGGGGCTGTCTC
>JBEPVA010000074.1:0-16910 GCA_041691295.1 Gemmatimonadota bacterium | reverse complement strand
CGAGAGCACAAGCCCCAGGACAGCCAGGTATTTCACAGGGGAACTCCGGTTCAATGGAAAGTTTCGCCGGTTTCGAGCATGGCGACGAACTTATCGAGACGACGGATCCGGGTCTCGAGTTTCCGGGCCTGGTGCAGCCGGTACAAAATGGCGTACCGGTTCTTGCTGTCGAGGCCGGCGAAGAAGTCACGGGCACGAGGTGAGGCCTTGAGCCGGGCCTGGAGATCGGGCGGCACTTCGATGGTGCGTTGCGGGGCGTAGGCCTGGTCCCAGCGGCCGTCGGCTTTGGCTTCCTCGATCCGAGCCAGCCCGGCCGACTGCATCAGCCCCTGATTTATCAGGGCAACGGCCTTGGCGCAATTGACCTCGGACCAGCGGCTCCGGGGTCCCCGCGGAGTGAACCGCTGGGTCCACCAGCGGTCGTCGATCCGCCTGACCTGGGCATCGATCCAGCCGTGGGCCAGGGCAATATCGAGCGCCTGGTCGTGGGTGATCGATAGAACGCCGGTGTCTTTCCTGGCGAAGCGGATCCAGATATCTGGCGCCTTGGTATGGTTGGCGTGAAGCCATTTCCCGAAGGCGGCTGGGGTCTTGAATGCTTTCGGAGCCGGGGACTCAGCCATGCCTTGTAGTCCTTGAAAAGCAAAAAATTTGCCGCGGAAGGCCACGGACGAGCGCGGACCGCTCCGATGCCCTCCTCAAGCGCGGGCCGCTGAGCAGACGACGGGCTTGTTGTCAAACACCAACTACCCAGCGTTGGAGCCCGAGACGCGGGATGCCGCGCCGGGAACGGTCCGTGCAGTTGTCCGCGTTCATCCGCGGAAAGCTGTTCCCGCTTACCTAATTCGCGTCGGAGTCATACAAGGCAGTCGGATCCGCCGCCGACAGCTCGACCAGGAATTCGGCAATCTTCCGGCAGCAGGCATCGAAGAACTTCTTGCCCTTGTCGGCAGTGGCCGCCGCCGGATTGCCGACGCCGGTGTCATCGGTGACCTCGACCCAGTGACGTGGGGTCCAAGCCCAGCCCTCATGAAAAGCGCGGATGGCAAATGGGTGAGCCCGACCGGGCCCGGCACTCGAGAGCGGACGGGTCAATGCTGGCGCCAGGTGCTGCATGACGCTGGTCTCGAGCTCCCCGGCGTGGTCACCCGGGGCATCGAAGAAACCGGCCGGCGCCACCGCGGCATACCAGTTGAGCTGGGACAGCAGCACCGGCACCGCCGGCTGCAGTTCCCGGATGAACGGCCGAAAGTCGTTGCCACCGTGGCCGTTGAGGATCACCAGCTTCCGGATGCCGTGAGGCGCCAGCGATAGCACCAAGTCCCGCAGCAGCGCGGCCTGGGTGCTGGGGTTCATGTTGAGGCAGAAGGGAATTTCAGCCTGGCGGGTGTGGACCCCGAACGGCACCGCAGGCAGGACCAATACGCTGGCCCCGGCTTCCGTCGCCAGCCTGGCGGACTCCGCCGCCACCGACTCAGCCTCGATGGTGTCGGTGCCATAGGGCAGATGCGTGTTGTGCGCCTCAGTGGCACCCCACGGCAGCACCGCGACCTCGAACGTGGCGGTGCGCAGGATGTCCCAGGTCTGTTCGGCGAGCATGTACGGGCGTGCTGCCATGTTCTGGCTCCGGAAAAGAATCAGCCGCGAAAAAGCCTACAGCAGATGAACACGGAACAGCCTACCGCAGATGAGCGCAGATAGCGGCGCGGACTGCTCTCGGCAAAGTGACTCGCGTCTCGCGCTATGCTGCTTGCGCTTGTTGTTTACCACCACTTCTGGAACTCGCTCGACGGCCCATGGTTCGAGCGTATATGGGAGCGCTCCGCGTTATTCCGCGGCCTTCCGCGGCCAAATCAAGGGAGTCCCAACGACGCTCAGATCAGCGCTCCCGCGACGGCAATCGCCGGCATGACGGTGGCGAGCAACACCTGGTACCAGCGCGGCTGGCTGTTGCCGGCCTGCCTGATCGAGACCAGGCTCATCAGCGCCATGAACACCGCCAGCGCCAGCCCATGATACAGCGGCACTTCGCTCGCCAGGTGACCCGTCACCATGCCGCCCACCAGAGCGGCAAATGCGCTGACCACGAGATTGGCGATCAGGTATGGCCGGGTCACGGGCCCGGCGCCCATTCCCGAGCCGGTTTTCTTCATCTCCGCGAATGACTTGCCCAGGACGAACCGGACTGAGAGCATGGTTCCGACGATCACGATCGCGACCATTGCGGCGTAGCCGAGGATGACGGACAGGGCGCTGTGGAACATGCTCAGCCTCATGGCCACGGGTGTGTGAAAACCTCTGGGACATTGTCGGATTGCAGGAGTGAAGAATTGGCGGGCGCGCCCAGAGTGCGAAGCGCCAACGGGCCCATCAATTCGTCCATCCATCAATCCATCAATCCTTCAATCGACAGTTCTACTGCCGTAGTTCAATCGCTCCGAGCCCCAAGGCTTCGATCCCAGCCCTCACTTTGCTGACATCGCCGACCACCACGACATCGACCCTGGCCGGATCGAGGTACTGGCGCGCCACCCGTTGCACGTCGGCCGCGGTGACCTGGCTGACGCCGCGGACGTAGTCCCGGAAGGTCGTGGCCGGGAGGCCAAAGGTCAGCATCTCCTCGAGCTTCTGGGCCATCTGGCCGGTGGTTTCGAACTGGCCTGGGTACCCGAGGGCGATGTAGTTGCGGGCCCGCTCAAGTTCGACGGCGGTGACGGCGGTATCCCGGATCCGGTTGAGCTCGAGGAAGAACTGGATCAGCGAGCTGTCAGTGACCTCGGTGCGCACCGAGGCAAACGCCAGAAACGGCCCCGGAATCGGATGATACTGATAGAACGACTGGGCTCCGTAGGTGTAACCCCGGCTCTCGCGCAGGTTCTGATTGAGCCGCGAGGAGAACGAGCCGCCCAGGATGGTGTTCATCACCTCGATGGCGGCGTAATCTGGATTGCTCCGCTCGACACCAGGCGCCCCGATGATGATCACCGATTGGGCGGCGCCCGGCTTGTCGACCAGGAAGAGGGCACGGGCGGCCGGCGCCTCGATCGGCAGCGGTACAGACGGCTTGGGGCCTGACCGGGCGGCGCGGGGCCATGCGCCGAATCGAGCGGCAATTGCCTGTTGCGCCTGGGCCAGCGTGATGTCACCGGTCACGATGAAATCGACCTGGTCGGGCCGAGCGACCATGATGTAGAACCGGCGCACGGTGGCGGAGTCGAGCAGGGCGGTGCCGGCCGAGTCGCCACCGATGGGCCGGTGATACGGATGGGCCTCGGGAAAGAGCACGGCGGCCGCAGTCAGGAAGGCGATCGTCTCCGGCTGATCCTTCCGCTGGGCGAGATCGGCCTGGCGGAGATCACGCTGGCGGACCACATCCTTCGTACGGAAGGACGGCCGCAGCACCACGTCACTCATCAGCGCCAGGGCCGAGTCGAGGGTGCGCTTCGGCGTATTGAGTGAAATATCGAGATAGTCCCACTCGGCCCCGGTATTGAGATTGGCGCCGAGGTAGGCGGCCTGCGCGGAGATGGCGGAGGCGCTGCGGGAGCCGGCCCCTTCGGTCAGCAGGTCGGCAGTGAAGGTGGCCAGCCCGGGGATGGCACCGTCGAGACGGGCACCGCCCTTGAGCCGCGCCGTGATCTGCACCAGCGGCACTTCGTGCATCTCGACCAGGGTGATCGTGATCCCGTTGGGCAGAGTCGCGGTCTCGACCTTGGGCACGGCCAGATCGGACGGCTTGGCCAGCACGGGCGTCTGGCCGCGGTCGAACGCCTGGGCGGAGAGGCGCGCGGCACCAGCAATCATCAGGGCCGCAAGCGCGGCGAGGGAATAGCGGTTCACGGCGTGGCCCGCCGGGCCGGCGCGGCCAGCGCGGTTTTACCGGTCGGGACGATGCTGAGCACCACCCGCGGTCCGGTGATGTATTTGGCCGCCACCCGCTGGATGTCGGCGGCGGTCACCGCACGATAGCGGGCCAGTTCGGCGGCGAATCCGTCGGGGTGCCCGTCACGGGTGTAGTAGCGGTTGAGCGCATCGGCCTTGGCATCGACCCGCTCGAGCCGACGGAGCAGCCGGGCCTCGATGGCGTTCTGGGCCTGGGTCAGTTCCCGGGCCGTGGGGCCTTCGGCGGCCAGGCGCGCCACTTCACGCTGAATGATCGGCTGCAGCGGTGCCAGTGGGCCGTCGGGCTTGGCGGTGGCCACCAGGTGGAATTCTCCCGCCACCCGCTTGCCGTCCTCGTACGAGTAGACCTCCGACGCCAGCTGGCTCTGGTAGACCAGCGCCTGGGTCAGCCGGCTGTTCTTGTCACCGGCCAGGATGTAGGCCAGCAGCCGCAGCGGAATGTCGTCGGCCTCATTTGCCCTGACTGTGGGCCAGGTGTAGTAGACCCGGGCCAGCTCGACATGATCTTCGAGCACCGCGGTGGTGTCATGCGCCAGCACGACGGCGGGAGCGGTGGGTCGAGTGATCGTGGGACCGCGGGGAATCTCGGCAAAATCCTGGCGGATCAGCTTCAGCACGTCGGCGGCATTCACATCACCCGCCACCACGATCGACGCGTTGTTGGGCGCGTAGTAGGTACTGAAGAAGTGCTTGACATCCTCGAGACTCGCGGCCGAGAGATCGGTCATCGAGCCGACCACCGGCCAGGAGTACGGATGGCCGGCGGGATAGAGCATCGCGAGGATGGTTTCCTCGGAAAGGCCGTAGGGCTGGTTCTCGTAGCTCTGCCGCCGCTCGTTCTTGACGACGTCCCGCTGGGCATCGACCTTCTCGGCCGTCATCGTGGGCAAGAACCACCCCATCCGGTCCGCCTCAAGCCACAGCATCAGCGGCAGCGAATTGGCCGGGCCGGATTCGTAGTAGTTGGTCTGATCTTCACTGGTCGAGGCGTTGTTGTCGCCCCCGGCCGCCTCCAGCAGCCGGTCAAAGGCCGGATACTCGGCGTGCTGCGAGCCCATGAACATCAGGTGCTCGAACAGGTGCGCCAGCCCGGTGCGACCGGCTTTTTCATCCCCGGAGCCGACATGATGCCAGACGTTGACCGCCACGATCGGGGTGGAGTGATCCTCATGGACGATGACCACGAGTCCGTTCGGCAGGGTGTCCACAGTGACAGGGACGCGGAGCGTCTGGGCCGCGAGAGGCGCCGACGATATCAGGATCAGTGTTGCGAGTCGCCATGCAGACATCGAGAAACCCCGAAAAGCGGAGACAGAAGACAGGCTACAGGAGACGGGGGGACGCGAAAAGGTAATGCAGAAGGAGGGAGGAGGGAGGGAGGAGCTGTCACGCCTCGACCGAGCAGCGCGAGGGAGGGGCGGCTGGTGTGGAGGCATGAGTTGTCGCCGAGCGCTCGGGCCTCACCACCGTCCTCGGCTGAAGCCGAGGCTCGGCCTTGGGAGCTGAAGCGCCCTCGAATCATTGGTGGGAGAGTACGGACGCCACTGGCGGGTTCAGTGCAGGGTTAATCTCAGGGTGCGGCTCGTCCCCTCTCCCCTCTCCTCTCTCCTCTCTCCTCTCTCCCATCTCCCGTCCCCTATTTGAGTCTCATCAGCTCCACCACCCGCTTGAACCTCGGCTCGTCGTGCAGCGGCAGGTAGGTCGCCTCCCGGTTCATGAACACCAGCGACCAGTCATGCTCGCGCTCGGCTTTTTCCAGCCACTGCAGGGCCGATTCCTTGTCACCCATGGCGGCGTACGCCAGCGCGATCACGTTGGCCGAGACGTAGCCGCTCTGGGCCCGACTCAGCAGCCGCTGGAGAAAGGCCTTGGCCTCGGCGGTGGCGTTGCAGCCGCCGTAGACCTGGCCCAGGCTGCCTGCCTCGTATTGCCACCCGACCAGCGACTGCAGGTCGCGCACCTCCGCGAGTGCATCGACACAGCGGTGGAGCTCCAGGTAGGTGTGCGCCAGCTGGGCATGGGCCGGCCTAAAGCCCGGATCGAGATCCCGGGCCCTAAGCGACTCGACCAGCGATTCGTCATTCCGGCCGGCGTACATCAGCATCGACCCGACCCGGACGCTGATGATGCTGGAGAGCTTGTCGAGGTCACGAGCCAGTTTGATCTCTGCCACCGCCGAATCCATCAGGCCGCGGGCAAGATAGTTCCAGGCATGGAACAGCCGGGCGCTCGGTTCCGACGGATCCAGCGCGATCGCCGTGGCAAACTCCCGCTCGGCGGCGTCGTAGTCGCGATCGTAGAAGGTGTGGATCACACCAGCCGCCGAGTGTCCCTCGGCCAGTGCACTATCGAGCTGCAACGAATGGGAGATCGCGATCCAGGCCTGGGGAAACTCGACCGTGGCCGGAATGTCGGTAAATACCGCGACCATGCTGCGGGCCATGCCGAGCCCGGCGTAGGCCAGAGCATAGGTCGAATCGAGCCGGGTGGCCTCCGCAAAGGCGTCCACCGACTTGGCGAGGCTGATCGGATCCCGCTTGGCCAGGAAGTACTGGCCCTTCTGGTAGAGATCATGCGCCGCAAGGTTGCTGCTCTGGTGGGTGACCAGCGAGCCGGGAGCCAGCTTGAGCCGAAGCTTCTCGACCACGGTCTTGGCGATCGTCTCCTGCACCTCGATCAAGTTGCCCATCTTCTGGTCGAACGAGCTGGTCCAGAGGCTCAGGCCGTCCGCGGTCTTGATCAGCTCGACCTGGACGTGCAGCTGATCACCCTGGCGGCGGGTCCGCCCCTCGACGAGGTAGGCCACGCCGAGCCTGCCGCCGATGAACTGGGCACTGGAATCGCTGTCGCGAAACTTGAAGGAGGAGGTGTGCGCGGCGACGCGGAGTCCGGGAACATTGCCGAGCACCGCACGCAGCTCGTCGGTCATTCCGTCGCTGAAGTAGAGGTCGTTGGAATCCTGGCTGACGTTGCCGAAGGGGAGCACCGCGATCGACAGCTCCGATGGCGCGGTGGAGGTCACCGGCGATTTCCGTGAGACACCGGCGGTGTGGACCAGGTACCAGCCGATCGCGATGAGGGCGGCGGCCACCAGGACGCCATACAGCATCGGCCTTCGCTGTTCGATGACCACTGGTGTCGTGACGATCGGCTGGGTGGCCGCCGGTTCAGGCTGGGCCAGCGCCTTGCCGAACTCCGCCATGCTCCGGAAACGGTCGACCGGGTTGCGGGCCAGCGCCTTGTGCACCACGCGCTCGAGCCCGGGCGCAATCGCAGGTCGGGTGGCGCGGATCGGACGTGGGGTTTCGGTCAGCGAGCGGGCCACGATGATCTGGGCCGTGCGGCCGGTGAATGGCGGCTCGCCGACCAGCATTTCGTAGAGCACCGCGCCGAGGGCATAGACGTCGGAACGGGCGTCGATCTCGCGCTCGCCACTGGCCTGCTCCGGACTCATGTAGGCGGGCGTCCCGATGGCCAGTCCGGTGCTGGTCAGCCGTTCGGCGGTATCGTCATCGGACCGCGCGATACCGAAGTCGGCCACCAGCGCGTGGCCGCCCGAGACCAGAATGTTCTCCGGCTTGATATCGCGGTGGATGACGCCGTGGACATGGGCATAGGCCAGGCCATCGGCCACCTCGCGCGCAATGGTTACCGCTTCGTCCTGCGGCAGCTGGCCATCCCGCGCAATCCGGTCACGCAGTGACTCACCGTCGACAAAGGGCATGCTGAACCAGAGCAGAGTCTGGAGTCGGGACCCGGGAGCCGGGCTGTCATTCCCCCCGACTCCTGACTGGAGACTGCCGACGGTCACCGATCCCGAGTCATGCACGGTCAGAAGATGGGGGTGCTGCAGACGAGCGACGGTGCGGATTTCCCGGGCAAAGCGGTCGCCACCGAGGATGGCGCCAACTTCAGGCCGGAGAAACTTGAGGGCGACCAGGCGGTCGTGGCGGACGTCCCGGGCCAGATAGACCGTGGCCATCCCTCCCTGGCCGAGCTCACGCTCGATCCGGTAGCGGCCCTCGAGGGATTGGTTGAGCTCGGCCATCAAGTCGGGCAAATGGGACGGGGTTGAGGTGAGGATTCAATATATGTCGGCAGCTCGGAAGGTCGGACGGGCGGGCCGAAACTGCGGAGGCACCTCATGCCGAGGGGAGCGACCGACGTGGCAATCTGATGAGGGAGCAGTCTGGCGATCGAACGAGAAGTGTGACTGATGTCCTTGGCACGGCGCGTGGAGCCCGAACCCCCATCAGATTGCTTCGTCGGGCCTGAAGGTCTTCCGCGCAATCACAGAACGCGTTACCGCAGTCCTGTCTCCTGTCTCCTGTCTCCCATCTCCTGCCGCCTGAGTCCAGAGACAAGTCCCAACCCCACCACAATCGGCAACCCCAGCAGCGCGCCCACCAGCGACAGGACCCCAAACCTTGGCCCGATCTGACCCTGCGCGCCGAGGTAGTGAAGGCCGCTGACGGTACAGGCCGAGGCAATCAGGTAGACAGCGGTCGGCACCAGCGCCGCCGCGGCACCCGATGCGCCCCGGGTCGCGGCGGCGCCCAGTGACATCCCACGCGCACCGGTGGGGGTACCAATCGAATCGAGCAGGTCGAGCAGCTCAGCGGCACTGGCGGGACGACGAGTCCGATCCTTCTCGAGGCACCGCATCACCAGGCTGGCCACAGCGGGCGGGATCCCGGTTCGCTTGCTCGCCACCGGCGCCGGCGACTCGGCGATATGGGCCCGCGCAATCAGGACGGGATCGCTGCCGCCGAATGGCGTCGCTCCAGTCAGCAGCTCGTAGGTGAGAATTCCCCAGGCATAGATATCGGCCCGCCCATCGATATCGGGATCCGCCATGACCTGCTCCGGAGCCATGTAGCGCGGCGTACCGATGGCCAGACCAGCGCCAGTCAGCCCGTCGTTCTGCCCCGCGGTCGACGCGGCCAGCGCCTTGGACACGCCGAAGTCGAGTACCACCGCGATGCCACCCGGCACCACGATGTTGTCGGGTTTGATGTCGCGATGAATGATTCCGTGCTGATGCGCGTAAGCCAGGGCGGCCGCCACGTTACGCAGGATGCGTATCGCTTCGTCGATCGCCATTGGGCCGCCCGTACGGATTTGGCTCCGAAGCGAGTCCCCCTCGACATACGGCATCACGTAGTAGAGCAGCCCATCGATCTCCCCGGCGGCCAGCAGCGGCACGATGTGGGGGTGGCTGAGCCTGGCCGCCAGCATGATCTCGCGCCGGAATCGATCGACATCCACCCGGGCCTCCTGCGGCTCCAGGACCTTGATTGCCACTCGGCGATGAAGCGCAGTCTCTTCCGCCAGGAAGACACGACTCATCCCGCCACCGCCGAGCTCACGCTCGACGGTGTAACCGGGAAGGGCGGCGAGTCGATCGACCAGGGAGTCGGCCATGTCAGCCGCTCACTCCGCCCGAATCGTCAGCATCGGATCGAGCCGGGTCATCCGCCAGGCCGGCAGCCAGCTGGCGAGCCAGGCCACGCCCAGGAGCAGGGCGGCCGTTGCGACAAAGGCGATGGGATCGGTGGCGCTGGTCTGATACAGCAGCGACTGCAGGATTCGAGTACTGGCCAGCGCGGCGACCAGACCGAGGCCGAGTCCCGCCACGACCTGGCTCATCGCACCGCGCAGCACCAGTCCGCGGACCGAGGACGGATCGGCGCCGAGTGCCATGCGGATTCCCATTTCTCGGGAGCGCTGGGCCGCGGTGTAGGACACCACGCCGTAGATCCCGACCCCGGCCAGCAACAGGGCGATCAGCGCAAAGGCGGACAGGATGATGGCGGTGAACTGGCGATCGGTCTGGGTGGCGGCCAGCCGCTCGTTCATGGTGCGGAACACCGGCACCGCTTCCGGCGCGGCTTGCTTCAACACCGCTGCCACCGCCGGAGTGAGCGCCGTGGGCTCGCCATGGGTCCGGATCACCAGCACGCCAGCATAGCCGCGGGTGGGCCGCTGGCGGAAGGGCACATACAGCTCCGGGTACGGCGGACGGGTGAGGCTGTTGTGATGCACGTCGCCCACGATGCCGATGATGGTGAGCCAGTTGTCGCCCTGATGGTCCATCCCCGACTGCAGTCGGATCCGGTGGCCGATCGGGTCCTGATCCTTGAACCACCGTTTCGCCAGCGACTGATTGATCATCACGGTCGGCTCGGCGCCATCGACGTCACGGGCATCAAAGTCCCGGCCGCTCAGCAGCGGGATTTCCATGGCGGCGAAGTACTGCTCGCTGATCATCCGGTATCCCGCATTGCCGGGCCCGTATCCGGCCGCATTGGGCGCGACCCCCTCCATCCCGAAGGCGCCGTCGGCATCCACGCCGCTCAACGGCAGGGAGTTGTTGAGTGCGGCGATCTCGACCCCGGAGAGGGCCCGAACCCCGGTGAGCACGCGGCTCCAGAGCTGCTCCCGCTTGTGGTCGTCGTCGTATACAACGGTGGGCAGTGTCATCGCCACGGTCAGCACGCTGTCGGGCTTGAACCCCGGATCGACCTGCAGCACCGCGCCGAGGCTCCGGACGGTGAGGGCACTGGCGCAGAGCAGCGTCGCGGCCAGGGCCACTTCGGCCACGACCAGCGCATTCCAGATCCGGCGCTCGCCTTTGCCGGTGCCGGCCCGACCGCCCTGGCGCAGCGCCAAGCCGGGCTGCGCGCCGCTGGTCCGGAGCGCCGGAAAGAGCCCGATCAGGACTGTCGTGCTGGCGCCGACCAAGCCCGTGAAGAGCAGTACCCAGCCGTCGAGGTGCACTTCGGTGAGCCGCAGCGCCTCGGGCGCCAGGTGGACGAACAACTTGAGCAGCAACTGGGCAACGGCCAGTCCCGTCACGCATCCGAGTACCGCCAGCAGCAGGCTTTCCGTCAGCAGCTGCCGGACGATCCGGATCCGGCCGGCGCCAATCGCGATCCGGACCGCGATCTCCTGCTGCCGGGCCATGCCGCGGGCCAGGATTGAGCTGGCCAGGTTGACACCGGCCGCGAGCAGCAGCAGCGCCGAAGCACCGAGCAGCAGATAGAGCGGCCGGCGGGCCGAGGTGGTGAGCAGATCCTGCAACGGGGTGATGTTGGCCCCGACCGCATCGAAGTCTGGCTTGTACTGCTCCGCCATCCGCGCGGTGAGGGCATCGAGCTCGCGGTCGGCCGCCGCCACGGTCACCTGTGGCTTGAGCCTGGCCACCGTGGACCAGTTGTGCGCCGTCCGGCTCGGTGTGTTGCCGCCGAGCTCGAGCGGCATCCAGACATCGACATTGAGCGGGAAACGGAATCCGGGGGGCATGACGCCGATCACCTGGTAATCGCGATCGGTCTTGAGATGCTGGGCGGTAAGATCGGTGGTGGCGTTGAGATGGCTGCGCCAGAAGGCGTCGCTGACGACCGCCACGCCGGCGACTCCCTCACGGTGCTCATCCACGGTGGGCAGGCGGCCGTGGGCCGCCCCGGCCTTAAGCACCCTGAAGAAATCCTCCGAGACCACCGCGGTCCTGACGTTGGCCGGGCCCTGGCTGGTCAGTACCGTCTCGTTGCCATCACCGTAGGCCGCCATCCCGTCGAACGACCGGGACTGGGCCCGCCAATCCATCATGTTGGCCCACGGCACATTGCTCCAGCCGTGCTCGTGGGCTTCGGCGATATCGACCAGCTGGCCCGGATGATCGTACGGCAGCGGCTTGAGCAGGATCCCGTTGACCGCGCTGAAAATCGCGGCGTTGGCGCCGATACCGAGTGCCAGAGTCATGATGGCGGCGAGCGCAAAGGCGGGAGACTTCCGCAGAATTCGAAATGCGAGGACAAGGTCCTGGCGGTAACTCTCGAGCGTTTCCGCCCTGCGGCGGGCCCAGCGGTCGCGCCGGGTAATGTCCTTGCACTCGGCCTGGATCGCATCAAGATCGCCAAAGGCGGCGCGGGCCTCGGCCGCGGCGGCTTCGGGAGTGCGGCCCATCGCGACCAGCTCGCGAGTCCGCTCCTCGATGTGATAGGCCAGCTCTTTCTGCACGTCGAGATCGACCGGCAGCCGGCGGGAGAGTGGCAGCTCTTCGTCGGATTTCATGTCAGGGCGGAGGCGGGACGGGTTTCGAGCACCTGGGTCATCGCGGCGACGTAGCGGGCCCAACCCTTGAGCTCGAGCTTGAGCTGGCTCCGGCCACTTGTGGTGAGGTGATAAACCCTGGCTTCGCGGCCACTGTCGGTTGTCTTCCAGGCCGACTCGATCCAGCTCCGTTCCTCCAGCCGGCGGAGCGCTGGATAGAGCGCCCCTTCCTCTATCTGGAGTTCATCGGCCGTGGTCTGCCGGATCCAGCGGGAGATGGCGTAGCCGTGCGTGGGACCCCAACTCAGGGTGCGGAGGATGATGATGTCGAGGGTGCCCTTGACCAGCGGCATGGCAGGTTGAGGCATGACAGGTCCCGGATCGGGAAGGCGGTGAGTGGCGGCTGATCCATAAGATAGTTAGGGGTCTGGAAAGGTTGGAACCGCTGCTTGCCCGGGACGGGGGGGCAAAGGGGTCACACGAAGTCCCCGCCACAATGGGTCGAGACTGCATCCAAAGAGCTAGCACGGATTGACAACCCCTTTGGCCCATAGTATCGGGACAGCGTACCGGGTACATCTCATATGGAAGGGCCACCGCTCGCGGAATGCCCCCGCAACGCGTTTCACCGTACCACTGGGTGATTCGCCAGCCAAGGTGTCACGACTCGATCAGCACTCGCGACGATCGTGATGCAAACCAGAAGTTCTGCCGCGCAAAAATAAAATCGGACGAATCACCGCTGTGCGCACCACTGGCGCCAGCGGCTTCAGTCGTCGGTATTCGACCAGTGCAGTGCTCTCGGCGTACCACACCCTCACGTTCCGTGGCCAATGCCAGTAGCCGCATGGAAGGCGCTCCAGCAGCGAATGGCAGTCCCGCTCGAATGGAAGCTGCAGCTGGGATTCGCGGCGGCACTCACCATCCTGGTGGGGTTGGCGCTTGCCACACTGGGGATCTCGCGGGAAACGGCCCGGAGCGCCGGCTGGGTGGCTCATACACTCGACGTGCAGGGGGGGCTTGCCAGGACAGCGGGAACGATCAGCGAAGTGGAGAGCGGGGCCTTGGGATTCGTGATCACCGGTGACACCGCGTTCCTGACCCTGTATCGCAGCCATCGGCCGCTGGTAGCGGCCGCGGCCCAGGAGGTCCGCCACCTGATGGTCGACAACCCGGCCATGCAGCGCCGGCTCGATTCGCTGGACACCATGCTCCGGATCCAGCAGTCCCGCTTCGAGGAGATGGTCAACGTCCGGCTGTCGAGCGGCGCGGTAGCGGCTGGACACTTCGCCGACCAGGACCGGGGCCGGACCATGATGAGCCGGATTGACAGGACGATTGCCGGCATGGAAGCCGACGAGAACGGATTGCTGGCTTCCCGGCTGGCCGCAATCCACGCCCGGACCCAGGCGGTGCTGCTGGCCGCATCAATCGGGGCGCTGCTGGCGTTTGCGGCGGTGGCAGTGGCCGCCATCATGACCCGCACGGAGCTGGCCGAACGGCGCCGGGCCGAGGCCCGGTTCAGGACGGTGGTGGAATCGGCGCCCAGCGGCATGGTGATGATCGATCCCGGTGGCACCATCCGGCTGGTCAACCGTGAAATCGAACGGCTGTTCAACTATTCGCGGGACGAGCTGCTCGGCAAGCCGTTCCAGATCCTGGTGCCCGAGCGTTTGCCAGCTGCCGGGCCGGAAGGTGAGGCGGTCACTCCATCCCGAGCTCGTGGATCGGGCCCGGTCCGCGACCTGCTCGGCGTCCGCAAGGATGGGGTCGAGGTTGCGGTCGAGATCGGGATCAGTCCGCTCCATGCGACAGACGGATCGTTCATCCTGGCGTCCGTCATCGACATTACCGAGCGCAAGAAGGCCGAGAACGAGTTGCGCCGCTCCAACGAGGAGCTGGAACGGTTTGCCTACGTGGCCTCGCACGACCTGCAGGAGCCGCTGCGCACCGTCGGGAACTACGTCGAGCTACTGGCCAAGCGCTACCGCGGCAAGCTCGACGAGGACGGCGATGAGTTCATCGGCTTTGCCCACGACGGCGCCCGCCGGATGCAGCAAATGATCAAGGACCTGCTGGCCGTGTCCCGGATCGGCGGCCAGGACGTGCCGCTGGTGCCCACCGACACCGATGCCATCCTGGTCAAGGCGCTGGGCCACCTGAAACTCGCCATCGAGGAGTCGGGTGGTGTGGTGTCCCACGCTGCACTGCCCACCCTGCCCGGCGATCCGAGCCAGCTGGAGCACCTGTTCCTCAATCTGGTGACCAACGCACTCAAGTTTCGCAGGACTGGTACGCCGCGGGTCAGCATATCCGCCGAGCGGCAGGGAGCCGAGTGGCTGTTTCGGGTGACCGACAACGGCATCGGGATCGGTCCGGAGAACTTCGATCGGATTTTCGTGATCTTTCAGCGGCTGCACAGCCGGGAAAAGTATGCCGGCACCGGAATGGGGTTGGCCGTCGCCAGGAAGATTGTGGAACGCCACGGCGGCCGGATCTGGGTTGAGTCCGAGCCGGGGGTGGGCACGACCTTCCTGTTTACGCTCCCGGCCGTGAAGGAAGGCGAACTGATGTCCCCCCCATCCACGTGGACCGAGCCAGCCGTCCGGCCCGAGATCGCGAGGCAGCTGTGACCGCACCCGCCACTGACCCCATCAAGTTGCTGCTGGTCGAGGACAACCCCGGCGATGCGCGCCTGATCTTCCACCTGCTGCGCGAAGTCGGAAGTCACGATTTTGAAATCGAGCGGGTCAGCGCCCTGGAGCCGGCGCTCGAACGACTGAGCCGTGCCGGTGTCGATGCCGTGCTGCTGGACCTCGACCTGCCCGACAGTCACGGGCTCGAGACCTTTACCCGGGCCTACGCGGCCACCGGCGGCGGCGAGCCGATCGTGGTGCTGTCGGGCAACGAGGATGAACGCCTGGGCATCAAGGCCATAGGGCTCGGCGCCCAGGATTACCTGGTCAAGGGGCGGGTCGACGGCAGGCTGCTGGCCCGGGTCATCCGCTACGCCATCGAGCGCCGCCGCGCCGAAGGTGCATTGGCCGCCAGCGAGGCCCACAACCGCACCATCCTGGAGAATGTGGCCGACGGGGTGTTCGTGATGGACCGGTCCGGCGACTACCTCGACGTCAACCCACGGGCGAGCGTGCTGACCGGCTACAGCCGCAGCGAACTGCTCACCATGAATACCGCCGACACCCACCTGCCCGGTGAGCGCCAGGAAGCCCGTGCGAGACTGGATGGCTACGCGGCCGGCGTGCTCAAGCCGTTCGAGCGCCGGATGCTCCGCAAGGACGGCACCGTCATCCTGGTCGAAGCCAACCCCGCTGCGCTGGCCGATGGCCGGATGCTGACCACGGTCCGCGACATCAGCCAGCGCCGCCGGGACGAGGACACGATCCGTGCCAGCGAGGGCCGCTTTCGCGAGCTGGCGGACAATGTCCGCGAGGCATTCTTCGTGATGGAACCGGAGACCGGCCGGGCATTGTACGTCAACCCGGCGTACGAAGAGGTCTTCGGGCACAGCCGGGAGCATGCCTACGCCACACCCTACGCCTGGACCGAGGACATTCACCCGGACGATCGTGAGCTGGTGCTGGACGACGCGGGAAACCCAAGCCGGCTGGCAAAGTTCCGCCAGGTCGTCTACCGCATCCTCCGACCGGATCATTCGGTGCGCTGGATCCGGGCCCGGGCCACTCCGATCAAGGATGAGGCCGGCAAGATTCTCCGGATTGTCGGGATTGCCGAGGACATCTCGGATCTCCGGCAGGCCGAAGCGCAGTTTCTGCACTCGCAGAAGATGGAGGCAGTGGGCCGCCTGGCGGGCGGAGTGGCGCACGACTTCAACAACGTGCTCACGGCCATCCTGGGGTACACTGAAATCCTGCTGGATAGCTGCGCCGGCAATGCCGATCAAGTCACGGACCTGATCGAGATCCGGACCGCTGGAATGCGGGCCGCCGGGCTGACCAGGCAGTTGCTGGCGTTCAGCCGCCAGCAGGTGCTGCAACCGATGGTGCTCGACCTCAGCCAGGTGACCAGAGGCCTGGAGAAGATGCTGCACCCGCTGCTGGGTGAGGATGTCAATCTTCATCTCAAGCTGGCCGGGGACGTGGGCAATATCCGGGCGGACGCCGGCCAGCTGGAGCAGGTCATCGTGAACCTGGCGGTAAATGCACGGGACGCGATGCCGGGAGGCGGGCAGCTGACCATCGAAACCGCCGGCCTGAACCTGACCGAAGGACACGCCAGCGGTCATCCCCCGATGATGCCCGGCCACTATGTCATGCTGGCGGTGAGCGATACCGGGCTGGGAATGGAACCCCTGATCCAGGCCCGGATCTTCGAGCCGTTTTTCACCACCAAGGAACCAGGCAAGGGCACCGGCCTCGGGCTGTCGACGGTCTATGGCATCGTGAAGCAGTCCGGTGGGTTCATCTGGGTGTACAGCGAGCCCGGCATCGGTACCACCTTCAAGCTCTATTTTCCCAAGGTGGACAGCGAGGCCGAGCCGGAGCTGCCCCCGGCTGAAATGCCGGACCGGCTGCACGGCACCGAAACCATCCTGCTGGCCGAAGATGACGCCCAGTTGCGCCGCCTGATCTCGGTGATCCTGACCAAGCTCGGCTATGAAGTCATCGAATCGGACAACGCCGAATCAGCCGAACGCCTGGCTCAGAGGCGCGCGGGCACCATCGACCTGCTGCTGACCGACGTGGTCATGCCGGGAGTCAATGGCCGCGAGCTGGCCCGCCGCCTGATCGAGGCCCGGCCCGCATTGCGGACCCTCTTCATGTCAGGCTATTCCGATGCCGCGATCGTCAATCACGGCATCCTCGAGCCGGGACTCAATTACCTGCAGAAGCCATTCACTGCCTCCACCCTGGGCCTCCGGGTCCGGCAAGTGCTCGAGACGGCGCGAGGCCGACCGAGCGGAGAGCATTAGG
>JBEPVA010000073.1:0-17302 GCA_041691295.1 Gemmatimonadota bacterium | reverse complement strand
GCAGGGTGTAGCCGAACCGGGAGCCGCCGGCCAGGTCGGTCGCCCAGTTGCCCGGATCCATGTAACCAACCGCCACCATGTAACCGGGACCGGCAAAAGCCAGCGCCCGCTTGAAGGCGGTGGCACCGGCCGGAATGGTCACGCTGTGATACGACTCGGGCAGCGGCGGCTGGCGGCGGCGGTAGCGCCAGCCCGTCAGCTCTTCAACCGGAGGAGTCGACGCGGCGCTCATGACCGGTCTCCGGCGCGGGCGCAGAGCAGCAGCTGGGCAATCTCGTTGCCCAGGACCTGCTGCAGGTTGCCGGCCCGCACGCTGATCGGACCGTCGAACGGCTCGCGGTTCTCGATGGTGATGGTGGTACCAGGCAGCAGGCCAAGCTGCCCCAGGTAGCGCAGCCGTTCCGGCTCGTTGGTGGCGACCTGCCGGATCTCGGCCACGTCCCCGGTCTCAAGTTCACTCAGCGGCACGTAACGCGGGACGTCAATCGAACCGTCCGCACTTGGAATCGGGTCCCCATGCGGATCGACGGAGGGATGGCCCAGTGCGGCCGCCATCCGCTCGACCAACTGGTCGGAGACGGCATGCTCCAACCGCTCCGCCTCATCGTGGACCGTTTCCCAGCCATATCCCAGGAATGCCACCAGGTACGCCTCGATCAGCCGGTGCCGGCGCAGCATTCGAAGCGCACCTCGGCGCCCCTCGGCTGTCAGGCTGACCCCCTTGTACGGCTCGTGCGTGACTAGCCCCTGCTCCGACAACCGCTTGACCATGCCGGTCACCGAGGGAGCCGAGAGGCCCAGGTGATTGGCGATTTCGCTGGTGGTGGCGTGCTGGCCCTGATCCGACAGCCGATAGATGGCCTTGAGATAATCCTCAACTGAGCGAGTCAGCGATTCCGAGGCATGGGGGTGGGTCAGCATGGGCTAAATAGTAATTTAGGTTAGGCTAAAGTGTCAATAAGTGAGGCCTAATGGATGGGTCGCCGGTCTCGGGTCGAGGGTCGAGAGTCGAGCGGGCCGAGCCACCAGCAATAAAAACACAGAGACACAGCGGATCTCGAGGCGAGGTCGGAGCCCTCTGTGTCTCCGTGTTTCAGCATTTTCTGGGTCCGACGATGCGCAGTCCGAGTCCACTGGGCCTCCGTGTTTCAGCATTTTATGAGTTGGACGCTGCGCAGTCGGAGCCCTCTGTGCCACTGTGTTTCAGGATCAGTAGACAGTGTGCAGGGCCCTGGTTGGCGCACCTGCCGTCGTTCCATCGGTCCAACGTTCCGCCGATCTTTCAGTCCGACCGTCCAACTACCCAACCATCATGCCAATCACCGCCCCATTGAGCACCAGCCATGCCGAGTTGAGCCGAAACCTGAACAGCAGCAGCGCGGCGATGGCTGCCAGTGCGATCGTCAGGGAGTCGATCAGCGCCGATCGAGCGAGTTGCCACGTTACCGCGGCCATCAGCGCCAGCGACGCCACATTCACCCCGTCGAGGGCGGCCCGGACCGTCGGTGAGCCCTGCAGCCTCGGCAGCATCAGCCCCGAAAGTGCCACGAAACAGAAGGCCGGAAGAAAGATCCCCGCGGTGGCTACGGCGGCTCCGGCCGGCCCGCCAAGCAGGTAACCCACGAAGGTGGCGGTAGTAAAGACCGGCCCGGGGGTGGCCTGCCCTACCGCGATGGCATCGAGCAGCTGGCGTTCGGACAGCCAGCCCAGCCGCACCACCAGGTCCGCCCGGAGAAAGGCCAGCAGAACGTACCCGCTGCCGAACAGGACTGAACCGATCTTGAGGAACACCCCGAATAACGGCCAGAGTCCGAACCCTGCCTGTGCCGCGACGGCCGAGCTGCCTCCGGCCAGAGCCGGAACCACCAGCATCCTCCGGTCAGCCGGGTGCGCGGCCGCGGCCCAGACACCGGCGCCAGCTCCGAGCAGCACCAGTTCGTTGACTCCGAGCATGGCGCCGACAAAGGCCAGGACACTGAGAGCGGCGAGTCCGGATGACTTCACGGCCGACCGGCCGAGCCCCCAGAGGGCCTGAAGCACGATGGCGATGACAACCGGTTTGATCCCGTACAAGACAGCCGCCACTGCCGGGATCGCGCCGAACCTCACATAGGCCCACGCCAATCCGGTGACGATCAGGACCGCAGGGACGATGAAGCACACGCCGGCGATGAGCAGACCAGGCCAGCCAGCCCGGGCCTGCCCGATATGAATGGCGAGCTCGGTGCTGTTGGGCCCGGGAATGAGGTTGGTGGCGCCGAGGTAGTCGAGGAACTGCTGACGGGAGAGCCAGCCACGGCGCCGGACCACCTCGTCTTCCATCATCGCCACGTGCGCCGCCGGGCCGCCGAACCCGATGGTGCCGAGCTTGAGGAAGACCGCCGCCAGTGCCCGAAGCTCGCTGCGACGCTGAGGGGGGCTTGGGTGGAAGGTCACGGTTCGAGAGACCAGAGTCGAGGAGCCTGTCCCGGGCGCAGCGAGAGAGTGAGGGTCGAGCGAGAAGAGCGACTACAGGGGGAATCCTACCGTCGGTCCGTCGGTCCAACGTTCCATCGGCTTTTCCCCGGCCCTACGGAAGCAACGGCAGCAATGACGTCAGAATCCGCTCCGTCAGCCCCCACACCACCGAACTACCGATATGAAAGGCCGGAAAGGTCCGCTCGGCACCCTGGAGTTCCAGGGTATACGGCCGGTAGATCTCCGGGTCCTTGAGCACATCGAGCCTGACCCACCCGGCCTCAGCCACCTCGCGGTTGGGAGTCAGGATGGGGCGCTCGGCGAGGATGAACAGGTAGGGCCTGACCACGATGTTTCCCAGCACCGCACTCCTCGGCGCGACGTTCGGCAACTCGCCGAGGTAGCTGCTGTCGGGCAGCGCGATCCCGACCTCTTCCAGGGTCTCACGAATGGCGGTGACCCGCGGATCGGCATCCGACGGATCGCGTCGCCCGCCGGGCAGGGCCATCTGCCCCGACCAGGGATCATCGGTTCGGTCCGCTCGCCGGATCAGCAGAATGGTGTCGGGGGCCGGAACAAGGATGGCGGCGACCGCAGCCGTAACGCTGGCCGGGTCTCCGCCTGCGAGAGGCTGCTTGCGGAATCGCCGGCGCAGCCGGCGTTCCAGCGTACTTAGTGGCAGCCGCAGCCCCCGCCGCCGCAGCCGCCGCCCTTGGGCGGTCCGATCGGACTGAAGTCGGGTGCGGCCGAGCCGCCATTCCCATGGCGGGCCGGCAGCGACATCGTCCTGGCGACCTTGCGGCTGTCGCACTTGGGGCAGGCGATTTTCGTGTCGCCCCGGACCAGCAGCTCGAAGCCGGACTCGCACGCCTGGCACTGGTATTCGTAGATGGGCATGGTCGGATTCTGATTGGGCGGCGAAGCGTTGTCAAATAGCCATAAGCCATAAGCCCTAAGCCGCAAGCTGAAGGGCCTAGGCCGTTGGCCGGAATATTGAAACTCGCAGAATCGCTCCGTAAGGTTCGTCTCTCCTCTCTCCTCTCTCCTCTCTCCTCTCTCCTCTCTCGCCTATCGCCTGTCGCCCAAAGTCCGGCCCAGCCACCCGACCGTCCGATCCAGCACGATCTTGAGTTCCGGCGTCTCCCCCTGCCAGGGATGCACCCCCCCGAAGGTGTGGCCGCCGCCCTCGATCGTCAGCAATTCGGTGGAGGGCTTGCTGCTCGCGGCGTACAGCGCCTCTCCCTCATCGATCGGGACAGCGGTGTCCGCAGTGCCGTGGATTATGAGCCAAGGAATCTCGATCCGCCCCGCGGCCGCCCGAATATCGAGACTGCCATTCCGGTTCTGCTCCACATCATCCAGCACATCACTGAAGATCGGAATCCTCTGGCCGGTACGGCTGTTCTCAACGATCACCTGGCCGGACTTCCGCCACTCCTCCACCTGACCCGGCCAGCGCTCGAGGTGGGAGATCGGCGCCCAGGAGACCAGCGACCTGACCAAGGAGTTCTTTGACGCTTCCAGGATCGTGGTGCCGCCGCCGCGTGAATGCCCCAGCAGCCCGATTGACGAGGGACCGACGACGCCCAGCCTTCCCGCCGCGAGCGCCTCAATCACCTGGTGGATATCCGTCACTTCAGCGGTGAAGCTGTTGTGCCCGAACCGCTCCGGCCACGCCGAGTTTCCGACATCGTCGATGCCGCTGCCGCTCACATTGATCGACACCGCCACGAAGCCGGCTCGCGCCAGACGCTCGGCCAGCACGGGAAAGACGCCCCAGTCCTTGAATCCCTTGAAGCCGTGCACCATGATCACCGCGGGACGCGCACTGTCCCGCCCGCCGGCCCGCACGTCGATCAGGATGGGGCCGAGGGAACCGGGGATCTGGTGCTTGGTCAGGATGGGGGTTGCCATGAGCCGTTAGTCGTTAGTCGTTAGTCGTTAGTCGTTGGCAAGCAAAGAATCTCGAGCGATGAGCTTTTCCCCTTTCCCCTCTCCCCATTCCCTTCTCCTCTATCCGCGGTCTAGCTCACTCCGCTCTCGAGCAGCTCCAGCTCGCCGGCGCTGGCATCGAGCCTGGCCATCACTCCGACCGGGAGAGTCCATTGGTCATCGACATGCCCGAACGGAAATCCATAGGCCACCGGTACACCGAGCGGCTCAAGATAGGTGGCCAGGATCTCATCGTATCCCATGGAACCGTCGGCACCACGTTTGATCAGTTCGGTGACCTGTCCGACCACCACACCTGCCACCCGGTCGAGCACACCGGCCATCCGCAAATGGGCCAGCATCCGGTCGATTCGGTAGAGGTCCTCGTTGACTTCCTCGAGGAAGAGAATCGCTCCGTCGAAATCGGGCAGGTGGCGGGTGCCGATCAGGCATTGGACCAGGGTGAGGTTTCCACCGATCAGCCTGCCCTCTGCTTTGCCTCCGCGAATGGTCACGATGCGCGGACTCCTCGGCACGAGCACATCATCCGGCAGCGGCAGGCGACCGAGCCGCCCCGGCACCTCCGCCGAGGCCAGCACCCGTGACTGGTGACCCCGGCTGAAGCTGGTCAGTGGCGCTCGCGCCATCGGGCCGTGAAAGGTGATCAGTCCAGTATGCCGCCATGCCGCCAGCAGCAGTGCGGTGATGTCGCTGTAGCCGATGATGACTCGGGGCCGGGCGGCCATGGCGGCGAAATCGACCTGGTCCAGGATCCGGGTGACTCCGTATCCGCCACGAAGACACCAGATGGCGTCAAGCACCGGATCCCTGAGCGCGGCGTTCAGGTCATCTAGCCGCTCCTCGTCAGTGCCGGCCAGGTAGCCGTGCCGGCCGCCCGCGTGCGGCAGCAGCACCGGCTCCCAGTCGAGCGCCTGGCACAGCTCCCGGCCACGGCTGAGGTCATCCCGCTCGAGCAGTGGCCCGGCCGGCGCCAGCAGTCCGACCTTCGAACCCGGCTTGAGCCGAGGCGGGCGAATGATCTCCTTTGACCCCATCTATGATCTCCAGTAGATTAGCCGGCGTTGAAGCCTGGGAGTCCCATTCCGTGCGTGCCTCCGACCCTTCCATTGTCACCGTCCGCCAGATGGCGTTGTTCGGCGACGCCGTCGTCACCGAATGGGCCGACTGGCTCGGTGAACGGATGTCGGCTTCCGGCGCCATCCCCCGCCCGGTCGTCGAACGTACCCTCCGCCTCATCCTCGGCGTCATGGAACAGACCGTCGGCCCGATGCGGCGGGATGTGAAGGAGCTCTGGAGCCGGGTTTTCGATTATTTCGGCCGGGTAGCCGCCGCCCGCGGGCTGGCTTCCGGCGAAGTCGTCGAGGAGATCATGTTCCTCAGAATCCTCCTGACCCGCAACCTGGCACCCGTCCTGGTCCGGATGCGGAACCGCCAGGCCATGGCCATCATCATCCGGCTCAACACCGTCCTCGACCAGGGTTGCGCCACCGCCGTCGTGAGCTATACCGATGCGCTGGTGGCCACGATCTTTGCCCGCAACGGAGTGCCATCTCCGGACTCCAACCTCGACCTGGTCGACATCGAAAAGCAAATCGATCTGCTGGAACACGAACTGGTCGCGCTGAACCAGCCGCATTGATCCCGCTCTGGCTCGCGGTGCCGTGGACGGCGCCATTCCTGCTCGCGCTGGCCGCCTCCCGCCGAAAACCCGACCTGGCCGAATACAGTCCCGCAGATGGTGGCCCGGTCAGCGTCATCATTCCCGCCCGCAATGAAGCCGCCACTATCGCCACCCTGATCGGCAGTCTGCAGGCCTCGAGCTACCCGCACCTCGAGATCATCGTGGTCGACGATCGGTCGACGGATGATACCGCGGCCATCGTCCGGCGCCTGGCTGCCACCGACCCGCGGATTCAACTGGTCCGGGGCGCTGAACTACCCACCGGCTGGTATGGCAAGCCATGGGCCTGCGTCCAGGGGGCTGGCGCGGCCAGCGGCAAGATCCTGGTGTTTACCGACGCCGATACCCGGCACGCCCCTACCCTGCTCGGCCGCGCGGTCGGCGCCCTGCTCACCGAGCGGCCCGGACTGCTGACGGTCGCGCCGAGGCAGCTCTGCCTCACCTTCTGGGAGCGGGTGGTAATGCCCCAGGTCTGGCTGCTGCTCGGGCTTCGGTACCACCCCGAGCGAGTCAACCGGGCGGTGAATCGCCGCGACATCATCGCCAATGGCCAGTTCATCATGCTCCAACGGGACATCTATCAGCTGCTCGGCACTCACGAGGCTGTCCGGGGCGAGGTGGCCGAGGACCTGGCGCTGGCCCAGCGGGCTCACAGCCAGGGGCAGCGGGTCTGGTTCGCCTTTGCCGAATCGCTGATGGAAACCCGGATGTATGACGGCCTCGGCCCGATGATCGAGGGTTGGTGCAAGAATCTCTATCTCGGGGGGCGGCAGACCTTTCCCGACCAGCCCGCGATGCGCGCACTGGTGCCGCTGATGCTGGCCGGGGCCATGCTGTTCTGGCTGACGCCGCCGGTTGCCGTGGCGCTGGCGGCGCTGGCGGCGCCGGCGCTAATCTGGCCGGCGTTGCTGGCGTTCATCCTGGCGCTGATGTTCTGGTCGGGGGCCATGCGGGTCATGCAGATTCCCGAACGCTACGCCCTGGCCTACCCGGCCGGCGCGGCGATGGCGCTGTATATCGTGCTGCGCTCGGTGTGGCGCGGCGGGCGCAAGGTGGAATGGAAAGGCAGGATCTATCGTGAGTCGAAGCCGGGAGAGCCGGCCGCCGCCGCCGAGCGTTGAACTCTAGCGGTCCGCTGCCCGGCGATAGAGCTGGAAGTTGCGGAACTTGTCGCCGTTGTCCCTTGCGCCATCCTGCACCACCATCAGCAGGGCGCCATCATCCGAGGCCACCCGCCTGGCGTAGCCGATGGTGGCCCCGGCGCGAAAGGCCGCCGAGTCGAGGGTATTCCGGTCGATCCGGTTGATGGTATACGCCTCCGACCCGGGGCCATCGTGCGGCTGCCAGCTGCCATCTTCCCGCCCCGCATAGCTCTCGCTCACCGTGGAGCCGTCGGTCATCGCCCAGGTCACCGATAGCCGAATCAGCCGATCCACCCGCTGGATCAGGTATTCACCGCCCGCCGGCACCGGGCCATGCTCATACAGGCAGAGTTCCGGCACCAGGCGCCAGCGGCCGAGGAAGAGGTCCGGCGGTTCGGAAAGCATGGTGAAAAGCTAATGGTGAAGCGCTATTCGGTGGCAACCGGGGTCAGCCATTTACGAGCTTCCGCCATGTCTGTGAACACCCTGAGTCGAACCCCGGTATCGGCGGTGAGCGCTTCGCTCATCCTCCCCATACCATAGCCGGCGGACCCGGCGACCACCTGGGCCCAGCGGCAGTGCCCCAGCAGCCGGCGCTCGATCTCGAAGAAGGCCACGCCGCGGCGGACGCTGTCGCCGTCCGGTGGCTCCTCGACCGAGCGTCGATCGCTGAGGAAATCGAATCCCGGCTTGAACCGGGAATCGGCGAAGATCAGGCGCATGGCGGCTTCCCACTCGTCGTGGGTCACCCTGCCTACCGCCATGATCGTGACCAGACGCAAGGGGCCGTCGATCGTATATGAGAAAGCCAGGAATCCCCGAGGGCAATGGATGAATAGAATCTTGTGGTTCAGGCGGGTCGCCACAACTACCAGCGGTGGTAGGGGCTGCAGCTGCCAAACGGGAATTCCAGTCGGTTCCGCTCAGAAGAGGCGGAGGGCGAATCGCGCGTAGAAGAACCGGACCGCCTGGCGCTCGAGCAGCACAGCCTGGATGACCAGGCCCACCAGCCCGAGGCACCACGCTGCCTTGCCGATCATCAGGAGCACCCGCGTCATTGGCGGCCGGGGACTCTGAGAACCGGGTGGAAAGACCACGAGACTGAACGCCAGCAGGAAGAAGGCAGTGGCGGTCAGAGCGGAGAGGAAATAGGCGAGAACGGCGGCAGCCTGGATCCGGTTTGAGCGAAACCACCACCAGATGCCGAGATGGGCCAGCACTGCGGCCAGGGAAATCGAGGCCCAGATCCACCGGTGTCGTCGCAGCCGGGACAGTACCACCGTCAGCCAGTTTAACCATACTGGCGGTGGAGCTGGCCCGAGTTCAGGCACCGGGCCACGCCGCCAGCGCGGCCGCTGCGATCATGCCGTCCTCAGCCGAAGTCATGCCGCTGATTCCGATGGCCCCGATGATCTGGCCGTTCTGCTTGATCGGCACGCCGCCCTCGAGCATCAGGGCTGGCACACTGAGCAGGGCGTGCCGGCCGCCGGCGACGCCGTCTTCCATTGCCTTGGTGGGACGCTTGAACCGGGCGGCGGTCCGGGCCTTGGCAACGGCAATGTCCTGGCTGGCGGGCTGGGTTCCGTCGAGGCAGTGAAACAGCACGAGGCCACCCTCGGGATTCACTATCGCAATCGCCACGGTCCAACCCCGCTTCAGCGCTTCGGCTTCAGCAGCGGCGGCCAGAGTCCTGGCTCCTTCCAGCGATATGATCTGAACGTCACGAGTCGGGGACATGGTCACTTGCGGTAAGGGAAAATGGATCGGCCGCAGGGCCGGTCACGGCAGGTCGACTCGCCACTCTCCGGTGTCCGGAGTCAGACGAATGCCGCGATAATCATCGAGGATCGCGATGGCGCCGGTCAGCCTGGTGCGTTCGTGGGTCGTGGCCAGCCCCAGCACCCTGGCGCCGGCCGCCCGCCCTGCCCCGATCCCTGCCGGCGTGTCTTCGAACACCAGGCAGCGATCGGGCGCGGCGCCAAGGCTGCTGGCTGCCAGCAGGTATCCTTCCGGATCCGGCTTTCCCCTCACGACATCCTCGCTGGTGATCAACAGTCTCGGCACCGGGATGCCGGCAGCGGTCAATCTCAGCCTGGCCAGCGCTTTCCCGGCTGAGGTGACGATAGCCCACGCCTGGTCGGGGAGCATTGCCAGCAGGGCCCTGGCACCGGGAACTTCGACTGTCCCGGCCACATCGATCAATTCGGCCGCATCCAGCTCGGCCACCGCTGCGTCGAGCTGTCCGGGAGCGACGACCGTGGCGAGGGTTTCTTGGGTCCGGCGGCCATGGGCCACCCGGAGCAGGGCATCGGCATCGAGACCCCGTGAGGCAGCCCAGCTGCGCCAGGTCCGTTCCACCGAAGCGCGCGAATCCACCAGGGTGCCGTCCATGTCGAACAGCAGGGCAGCGGCCCTCAACGTGACGATATCAGATCCCGTAACTGCCGAGATTGTCGACCACGGCCTCGATCGAGCGGGCCAGTGATGGATGCGACGCCTCGAAGTGGACCGCCGCGGCCTTAAGCTTGCCGCTCAGCCCGGAGAAATCCCCGGGAGTCGGGGATTCCGGTGACCCGATCACCATCGGGCCGAGGCTAGAGCTGAGCTGTTCGACCACGTCGCGGGTCGCGGGGTCGCCGGAGTCGGCGGAGCGTAGTTCCTCGTGGAGCCGGCTCAGCAGGGCGCGAACTTTTTCGTCATCCATTGGTTCTCTCGCGGCTGGAGACAGTGAGCAAGGTGGCCGGTTCGGGGCCTGGAGCCAATCCCGTTGGTGGCGGGCACCGGCCGGGCTAGGCTTCAGTGGCCCTTCACCTACAGGATTGCATCATGTTGTCGGACGAACTCAAGTCACTCCAGGCCCCGATCAAGCAGCGATACCGCGATGACCCCGCCACCGCCCTGGTCACCCTGAGGGCCACCGGTGTGCTTGGCGCCGAGTCGATGAGCTGCAGTGTGGCCACCGGACGGGCGCTGGTGGAGGCCGGGCTGCATCCGGCGAGTGGCGGCACCGGTGCCCTGGCGTGCTCGGGTGACATGCTGCTCGAAGCACTGGCGGCCTGCGCGGGCGTCACACTCGGGGCGGTGGCCACGGCGCTGGCCATTCCGATTCGGGGCGGCACGGTCAACGTCGAGGGTGATCTCGATTTCCGCGGCACCCTCGGCGTCAGCAAGGACGCGCCGGTGGGGTTCCAGGCCATCCGGCTGGGCTTTGCCCTCAACACCGATGCCACCGGCGAGCAGCTCGACACGCTGCTCAAGCTGACCGAGCGGTATTGTGTGGTGGCGCAGTCACTCAGGGTGCCGCCGGCGTTTTCCATTGCCACGAGCAAAAGCTAGCCGCGGATGAACGCGGACGCTGCGCGACACGGATCGTTCCTATCCCTCGTCGGCCACGTCGCGCCCAGCTTGGCGCTTGTTGTTGTGGTTTCGCATTCGAAGCACGAATCCTCGGAAACGTCCGGCCAAGGCCAAAGGCCACGCACCAATCGGTCCGTGGCCTTCCGCGTCGCGTAGCGTCTGCGTAGTTCCGCGGCCTCGTGCTACTGCAATCGGGGATTGGTGGTCCGCGCCGCCGTGGTGCACTCCGGCCAGGTGGCCGGGAAACCGCCGCGGCCGCCCCTGCCCCGCACCGCGGCGGCCCGCCGGGCCAGCCCGCTATCCGAGGGCGCCGCGTCGGCCGAATCGATCAGCGCCTTGCGCTGGGCCCCGATGGCCACCAGATCGACCCGGTCCCGGGCGACCGTCTCCGGATCTTCCGACGCCAGGTAGGCCAGCATGGCCACCAGGGTGGCGTTCGACCTGAGGTCATCGAACACGATCTTGTCGTAGGTATCCCGGTTGGTGTGCCAGGTGTAATTGAAATAGTCGAAGTTGGTGCTGCCGAGTTCCACAGCCGGGGCGCCGTTGCAGACGAAGGAGGCGTGATCGCTGCCACCGCCACCCGGCAGTCCGTCACCACCGAAGGTGATCGGCTCCTTGATGTCGGCGGGTACTGAGGCCAGCCAGCCGGCCAGGTGCTTGGCCGCACTGGGAAAGCCGCCGCCGCTCACCCGGGCAATGCGGCCGGTGCCGTTGTCCTGGTTGAGCAGGACCTGCATCCCCTTCACGATCTCGGGATGGTCCTCGCTGAAAGACCGGCTGCCCACCAGCCCCTCCTCCTCACTGCTCCAATGCCCGACCATGATGGTCCGCTTGGGATGCGGATAGACCAGCTTGAGCAGCCGCATTGCCTCCATCATCGTGATGGTGCCGGTGCCGTTGTCGGTGGCTCCCGAGGATCCGTCCCACGAATCGAAATGGGCGGACAGGACGACGTACTCGTCCGGCTTGGTCTCCCCCTTCATCGTGGCGATGGTGTTGAACACCGGCCGCTCACCCAGCAGCTCGGCATCCAGGTTGAGCCGCAGCATCGGATGGCGATTGTCCTCGGTCAGCCGGTAGACCAGGCCATAGTCCTCGCAGGACAGGGCAATGGCCGGCGCCTTGGTGTTGTAGCTCTCGAAGATCTCGATGGTGCCCCAGGCATCCTTGGGCCGGGAGGTGACCATCCCCGCAATACCGGCTGCTTCCATTCGAATACCGAGCGAGCCGGTGCCTAGCGCCAGGCTGTAGCCGGTATTCTTGATCCGCTCCCGCCACTCGGCGGTCAGCGCCGCCTTGAGTGTATCCATCCGCGCCTTGGAGAGCGGGGTGGCGTTGAGGGTCCAGTCGTCGACCGGCCGGCAGGTTGGCTGGGCTGGGGCGACCAGCACCAGTTTGCCCTTGGCGGTCGGCAGCCATTTCACGAACTCGGTGCTGTCCTGAAAGTGGGGCAGGATGATGGTCGAGGCGGTCAGGTCCTTTTTCTTCGTGCCGGGGCTCCAGCCCAGCATCGTTCCTTCAAGACTCCGGACCCGCGGCTGGATCAGGTCGATATGCGAGTAGCCCCGCCGCCAGCCCCGCCAGGTGCCATACGGCTCGTTCCTGGCCGGGATGCCCCACTCGGTATAGGTCTTGACCAGCCAGTCGTTGGCCCGCTTCTGGTCCGGCGATCCGGTCAGCCGCGGTCCCAGCGAATCGAACAGGGTACGGGACAGCTTGTCAGTCCACGAGCTGTCCTGTTCGAGAGCGTGGATCCGCTGAATCACTGGATCGCTGGCGGGAGTGGCCTGAGCCTGCAGCCTACCGGTGCCGGCCAGCATCAGGCCGGCCGTGAGAGTCAACCAGAGTCGCATCGTGAGAATCCTGGAGTTCGAGTCGAAATTGGGTTGAGAGCCGGGAAGCGGCAGAATGCGCTCCCCTGATACGGCGGATCTGTCGGATTCGTTGCGGCGGGAACAACGGCATCGGCCAAACCGGCGGACGCACCCGAACGTTGCTGCGGCCGTCAGAAAGGCCGACATGGTGACGTCGTTGCGGAATTCTGCAGACGGATCGCCGGGCAGCCGCTCAGGGCTTGGGCAGGCGATCCTGGTCGGATTGGCGGGCGATCAACCGCTCCGTGAAATCGAGCCGCTCCTGCACCTCGGCCATTTCCGAGCGGAGGCCATCGACCTCTTCCTTGAGCGCCTGCAGTTCCTCCTCGCCACCGGGGCCGAGCGAGCCCGAACGGGCCTTGATCTCCTCGATCTTGAGCCGCTGCATCTTCTGCAGGCCGCCCATGATGATGGCCACCACCGGTATCGAAAGTGCAATGATCGGAATCAGGATGCCGAGGACGCGGGGATCCATGTCAATTCACCGTAGGCTCAGGAGCGAAATGCTTCAAGCACGCCGGTGACGATGAACTGGGTGGCCACCGCGGCCAGCAGCAGACCCATCACCCGGGTGACGACGCCGATGCCGGTCCGACCCAGGTACTTGACCAGCCGGTCACCGAGGCGGAGACAGATGTAGGAAAGAAAGGCGGTCAGGGCAATGGCGCCATACAGCACGGCGCTGTGAGCCAGCGACGCCGACTGCCCCGCCAGCACCATGACGGTGGATATGGCACCCGGACCCGCCAGCACCGGAATGGCCAGCGGGGTCAGGGCCACATCTTCCTTTTCGACTCCCTCCTGTAACTCTTCTTGGCTGCCCTGGGTGCTGCGCTGGGCCTTGAGCATGTCGATGGCCACCAGCCAGAGAATGAAGCCGCCGGCGATCCGAAAGGCGGGAAGGGTAATGCCAAAGGCATGGAAGATCAGGTTGCCGGCCAGGCCGAACACCGTCAGCAGGATGGCCATCGCGATGCAGGCCCGGAGTGCGGTGTGTTTGCGTTCGTCGGGGGACTGGTCCTGAGTGATGACGAGGAAGGTGGGCAGCGCCGCGATCGGGTCCACGATGAAGAGGACCGAGGTGAAGGTGATCAGCGCGAACTGGGCGAATTGGTTCAATCGGCTGCCCACTCGTTTCGGCCGCGGATGAACGCGGACGCTGCCCGACGAGGACCCCCGCGGATCGTTCTGCTCACCCTTGTATATCCGCCTTGCAATTGATCAGTCCCATGCTCCAGTATTTTCTTGGGGTCTCGTCTCTCGTCTCTCGTCTCTCGTCTCTCGTCTCTCGTCTCCTAGCTCTTCCTGGCCCGCTCCGCCGTCACTCCCTGCGCAGGAATCGCGGCGCCCAGCAGCCGGCCTTCCTTGTCCAGATGCAGTTGAAATCCGACGGTGCCGAGCTGCAGTGATGCCGAGTCGGCGCCAACCCGGCGCATCATCCCGACCGCGGTCTGGCCACCGTTCAGGTTGAAGAATGGCACGCTCAGGCTGTCCGCCCTGGACTGAGCCAGCCGGCGGGTGGCCTGCTCCAGCAGCACGAACGACAGATTGAGGTACGGAATGGCCCCCTTCTGGCTCTGGAAGGTCCGGGTCATCATCTCGGCGCTGTTGACCTCATCGACCGCCACCGAGTCGTCCTTGAAGATGACCCGGACCCGCTGCCGCGCGGTGCGGGAGGACGGGTCATCGGACTTCCAGACCGCGAATTCGACCAGTGGCACACTGCCATCCGGAGTCAGCAGTGCCTGGTAGGTCTCCCGGTGTGCCACGGCCCGGCGATCCAGCTCACCCAGGACCTGGCGGTCGGTCCGAAGGAAATGCTCGGTGACCATGGTATCGGCACCGTGCATGACGATGAAGGTGGCGCTGTCCGGGCCGGTGGCGGGCTGCTGCGCCGCCAGCGAGCCGACCGGAACGGCAAGAGCGGCAACGAGGACGAACGGGCGAAGCATCTGGCTCGACTCCTTCAGCATTGCGTGATCCCCGACCGGCGCGGCGCTATTCGGATACCAAACTAATCGGGACCGCGAGTTAGGGTGTGGCTCCATCTACCTGGAGCCCCGATGTCTCTGGCGGATACGCTGCGTTCCCTCCGCCGCCTGGAGGAACTGCCGGCCCTGTTCGAGTCGCTGGGACTCGACCGGCAGTGGGAAGCCATTCCGGTTGATGCCTGGCTGGAGGATGACCGATTGGCCGAACGGGTTATCCGCGCGGCGGTGGTGGCGAGCGCCGGGCCGCTGCGCTGGTTCGGTCTCCAGGCCGACGAGCCGGTGCCGGTGGCCCGGAGGGTGGCCCGCAGGCTGGCGCTCCGCGGCAATTCCGCCGGCATCGCGGTGCTCGGCCCCGGCCTCCGCATCCTGGTACTGGCTGTCACGCTGCCGGAGCCCGAGTTGCTGGTCGTCCGGCTCGATGGGCCCGAGGCCACCGCCCTGGCTGCGCTGGAGCGGCTCGGCTCGTTGCCCCGGGATAGTGCCGCCCAGGCGTTGGCACGCGCCAGTGAGATCCTGGGCATCGAACGGGCCGGCCGCCGCTTCTTCCAGCAGTTCCGCCTGACCCTGGAATCGATGGCGGCCGGGGCCGATCGCTTCGCCCGCCAGGATGAGCGGCGCCAACTGGCCCTGATTCAGCTCACCCGGATCCTGTTCCTGTACTTCGTCCAGGCCAAGGGATGGCTCGACGGCCGGCCCGATTTTCTGCGCCGTCAGGTCGATGCCTGCCTGGGGCGCCGGGGTCATCTGCACCGGCATTTTCTTCGGCCGCTGTTCTTCGGCACCCTCAACCGCCCCACGGCGCTGCGCGATCGATCAAGCGCATTCGGCCGGATCCCGTTTCTCAACGGCGGCCTGTTCGAGCCCCATCCGCTGGAACGCCGCTATCGGGCCGATTTCGGCAATGCGGTCTGGCGGAGCGCCTTTGACGACCTGTTCGAACGGTTCGAGTTCACGGTTCGTGAAGGGGCCACCGCGGGCTCGATTGCCCCCGACATGCTCGGCCGGGTGTTCGAAGGGGTCATGGCACCCGAGGCCCGCCACGCCAGCGGCACCTACTACACGCCACCCGCACTGGTCGGCGAACTGCTCGACGCCGCCTTTGCGGCGCTGATCGCGGGGCGCCTGGGAATCCGTGACGCTGAGGCGGCCCGGCGGCTGCGCGATGGAGACGAGTCGGTTCGGGAAATCCTTCAGTCAGTGACCCTGCTCGATCCCGCGGTCGGCTCCGGTGCCTTTCTGCTGGGTGCGCTCGAACGACTGGCGGTCTGGCAGCAACCGGCGGCGCGGTCATCAACCCAGCTCCGGCGGCAGATCCTCAGCCGTTCGCTGTTCGGGGTCGATCTCGATCCGATGGCCGTCCGACTCACCGAGCTTCGGCTGTGGCTGGCCGTGGTGGCCGAGGATGAAGAGTCTGATCCCCGACGAGTCCACCCTCTTCCCAATCTCGATGCCCTGATCCGCCAGGGGGACGCGCTCCGCGATCCGGTAGCGGTCATCGGAGAGTCACTTCGACCCAGCGCCATGGCCGGGCGCCTGATCGCCGATCTCAAGCAGCGACTCTACCCCGCCACCGGCGAAACCAAGCGTGACCTGGCCCGGGCACTGCGACAGGCCGAGACGGCAGCGGCCGCCGAAGGGCTGCAGTCCCTCGAACGCCGGCTCGAAGCCGAGACCGCGGACTGTCTGGCAACCGGGCGAGATCCGACCCTGTTCGGATCACCCGCGGGGTTGACCGCCGAAGGGCGCAAGCGGCTGGCTGACTTGCGGGAGCGACTGCGGCGGGTTCGCGGATTCCGCCGCGGCCTCGAGCGATCGGGCACGGTGCCCTGGTTCCAGTTCGAGGCGCATTTCGCCGATGTATTCGCGGCCGGAGGCGGCTTCGACATCGTCACCGGCAATCCGCCGTGGGTGCGGGCCGAGCAGTTGCCGCCCGGCCTCCGGAAGTCGTTGGGAGCCCAGTATCGCTGGTGGCGGGGGAACGGCCGCGCCGGTTTTGGTCATCAACCCGATCTCGCAGTTGCCTTTCTGGAGCGGGCCGCGGGACTGGTGGCGCCGGGCGGTGTTGTTGCCCTGCTGCTTCCCGCTAAGCTCGCCACCGCCGAGTATGCCCGCACGGCCCGACGGGCGCTGGCCGAAAAATTCACGCTGCACTCCAGCGCCGACCTGACCGGTCGAGCGGCGTCCGCCTTTGATGCCACCGTCTATCCGATGGCCATCGTGGCCACTCGCCAGGCACCGCCGCCGGGGCACGAGGTGCGGGACAGCCTCGATCCAGCCTCGCTGCCACCACTGCCGCAGGCCGCCCTTGCCGGTGGCGGTCCCTGGGTCCTGATCGGATCAGCGCAGCGTGACGCCATCACGCGCATGCAGGCCGATCGAAGAACCATCGCCGACCATTTCATCATCCAACTGGGGGTGAAGACCGGGGCCAATGAGGTCTTCCTCGATCCGCCCGATCCAGTCGAAGCCAACCTGATCCGCTGGGCCATCCGGGGCCGCGACGTGCGACCGTTCATTGCCCGGGGCAGCGCTCGACTGCTCTGGACTCACGACGCCAGGGGCCAGCCGCTCGAACGGCTGCCGCCCAGGGCTGCGGCCTATCTCGAGGCGCGCGAGGCCACTCTTCGAGCCCGGGCTGACTTTGCCGGCGGCCCTCCGTGGGCACTGTTCCGCACCGGTGCGGCACTGGCGCCCCATCGCGTGGTCTGGAGTGACATGGCCCGCCGGCTCAGCGTGGCCGCCCTCACCGGCCCGCTTGAATCCAGCCGGATCCCGCTCAATAGCTGCTACGTCCTGGCCACGACCAGTGATCCGGTGGCCCGCCGCCTGGCCGCCTGGCTCAAC
>JBEPVA010000072.1:0-17448 GCA_041691295.1 Gemmatimonadota bacterium | reverse complement strand
CCCCCGCGCCCGTTGCGGGCGCGCCCAAAGCCCAGTCGGGCTGCCGGGGGAGCGGCCGCCGGCAACGGCGAGGGCGGTGCCGGGGCCCGGGCGCCGCCCTCGTCGCTTCCGGGGGGCGAGGACCTGGCCAGGCCGGCGGCCGGGACCGGCCCGGCGGTCGAAAGTCGAGCCCAGGGCTTCGGCGTCAATTCGTCCTTTTCGCCACCGTTCCTCATCCGCCGGCTGACCCGACCACCTCGTGGAACCGGCGCTATTGCAAAATCCTTGAGTGACTAGTCCCCGTCGAGCGTTGGGGAGGGGAGTGGTGTCGAGCTAAACTCTTGCAGGACAATGACATGGTTTGGAAGGTCGGGGGTGGCATACGCGTTGCTTTACTGTGTCCCGGGCAGGAGAACACAGAATTCCCGGCTCGACCACTAGTCACCCGTAGTCTGACCTCTTGGAGGAACAATGTTTAACCGCAAGGGCTTTACCCTGATCGAGCTGCTGATCGTCGTCGTCATCATCGGCATTCTGGCCGCGATCGCGATTCCGAAGTTTGCAGCCACCAAGCAGAAGGCGTACATGGCCGCGATGAAGGCTGACCTGCGCAACCTGGCGACCGCCGAAGAAGGCTACTTCGCGGACAACACCGCCTACTTCACCGGCGTATGGACCCCGACCGTTACGACCAATGCCTACACCCCGTCGGCTGGCGTGACCGTCACGATCGCCGGCGCCGGCAGCGGCTGGAGCGCCACGGCCAACCATGCCCAGGCCACCGGCAAGACCTGCGCGATCTTCTACGGCACCAGCACGGCGGTTACGCCGGCGACCGTTGAAGGCGAGCCGAAGTGCAACTAAGCCCACGGGCTTAGCTGACGCGAGGGGTGAGGGCGGCGTCCCGATGGGTCGCCGCCCTCACTGCGTAAGCGGGTCCATGGAGCAGGATTTGAATGCAGCGGGCGGCCAGGCTCATCATTCCCGGCGCCTCATTGAATAAACGGCACACAAATTTTACAGGAGTTCCGAGTCATGCTGAGCAACCGCAAGGGCTTCACCCTGATTGAGCTGCTCATCGTCGTCGTCATCATCGGCATTTTGGCCGCGATCGCGATTCCGAAGTTTGCAGCCACCAAGCAGAAGGCCTACATGGCCGCCATGAAGGCGGATCTGCGGAACCTGGCCACTGCGGAGGAAGGCTACTTCGCTGACAAGACGGCCTACTTCACCGGCACCTGGACCCCGACCGTGACCACCAATGCCTACACTCCGTCAGCGGGCGTGACGGTGGTGATCGCGGCGGCAGGCTCCGGATGGAGCGCCACGGCCAACCACGCCCAGGTCACCGGCAAAACCTGCGCGATCTTCTACGGCACCAGCACCGCAGTTACGCCGGCGACGGTCGAGGGCGAGCCCAAGTGCAACTGAGCCTCACCGCTCAGGGCTGAACCTGGGGGGCGGCGCCCTGCGGGTGCCGCCCCCCTGCTCTTTCCCGGTCTGTTCGGGGGTCTTGAATGGCATCGGTTGTGCTATATGGTAGGCCAGTCGAGAGGGGCGCCAACGCCGGATCGGGTATCCGACTCCGGGCCAGGCCGCCTCAACCAGCACCTGATCTGGGCCTCCGCCTTGGGCGGAAGAAACGAGGAACTATGCGGCACAACCGAGCGGGCTTCACACTGATCGAGCTGCTGATCGTGGTCGTGATCATCGGGATTCTCGCGGCCATCGCGATTCCGAAGTTCGGCGCCACCAAGGTGAAAGGCTACGTCGCGGTGATGCGGTCGGATCTCCGCAACCTGGCCACGGCCCAGGAAGCATACGTGGCGGATAACAACACCTACTTCAACGGGACGGTGCCGAATACCGCACTGATCTATAATCCCTCGAGCGGCGTGACCGTCACCATCACCGCAGGCACGGCGGCCGGCTGGGGCGCGACCGCGGCCTATCCCGCCGGCACCTCCCGCACCTGCGCGGTGTTCTATGGCAGTGCCACCGCGCCGCCACCGGCGACCGTCGAAGGTCAGGTCGCCTGCACGCCCTAGTGTCCTGAGCCCGGGGTCAGCGGCCTGAAGACCGCTCCACCCCCGGGCAGCGTATCGATCAGCTCCAACCGCGCTCGTTGCCGCCACATCCGCTCCACCGCAAAGGCCTCCGGGGTACCTCCACCCGGCAGGATGATGAACGCCGGTGCGTACTGCGCCAGGATCCGTTCGAGATTCGCTTCCGCGGTATCCACGCTTTGTTCCCGCACATGTTCACTCGCGCTCCAGGCCAGCACCGGCACACTGGGATGCCCGCTGTACAGGTACAGCATCGGGTCATTTACCGTGGCGATCACCAGCCCCGGTGCGGCGTGGGTTCGGACCCAGCGCACCGCCGGCTCCATCGAGCCGGCACTCGCCAGCTGGGGTCCTTCCCATGAGCGGTGCACCAATCCGCCGCCCTGCCGGAGCAGATACCCGCTGGTTCCCACTCCAGCCAGCACCATCACCGCCGCCAGGCTGCGCCGCCCAACGGTCGAGCTCCCGCCCGATCGCCACGCCTGGGCAAATCCGCTCGCCAGCACCGCGGTGACGATCGGCCAGATGCCCCAGACGAAACGGTCGGGCGGATAGGGCCACAGGATCACCACCAGCAGGTAGAGCCCGATGGTTCCGGCCAGTACGGCGGACGCCCGCGCCAAGGCCACCGCGCCGAAGCCGAGTACCACGAGGCCGGCGGGCATGACGATCCAGCCGAGCCACGGCGGACCCGGCGGCGAGAGCAGTACCCCGATCGGACGCAGCAGCGCCGACAGGTTGTGGCTGAGGATGCGCGCCAGCAGGCGGGGCCCCTCGATGGAAAGGCTCTGCAGGTACCACCCGCCATACGATCCATAGCTGCCGCTCAGGATCGGCGGAATATCTGCCGCATGCCGGCTACTCCAGAGGATCCATGGCGCGCTGAGGGCGACCGCCGCCGCCAAAGCAATTCCGGCCGCTCGGCGCCCCGACCGCCGCATCAGGATGAGGGCGCCGACTGGAATCATGATTCCGCCTACAGTTCGCACCAGAAACACCGCGCCCCAGCCCAGACCGGCCAGCGCGTAGCTCCCGAGTCCTGCATCCGCGCGGAACGCGCGCGCCGTCAGAATCGATCCGCCGATCAGCAGTACCAGGAATAGCGGTTCTGAAAACGGAATCGTGGACAGCGCCATCACCGGAACCGCCGCCGCTCCAGCCACCACTCCGCCCGCGGCCAGCAGCGGAGGGACTTCCCCCTCGGCCAGCAACCAGACCAGCGCCCCTGAGCCCAACCCCATGAGCAGCGCGTTCAGGAGCTTGGCGTACAGCAGCACCCGCGGGAGTTCGCCACCCAGCCACCAGCACACGGCGAGAAGTGCGGGATAACCGGGCGGGTAGTGGGTGGCGGCGGGTGTTCCAGGAAGATTGAGGTAGGTGAGTCCGTGGTCACGGGCCAGTGACTGGCCCAGGATCAGGTAGATCCCGTCATCATAGAAACTGCCGGCCGGCGCGGCGCCGATAGCCCAGAGTCCGATCCCGAGCACAGCCACAAAGGCGAGCACGGCCGGGCGGGGGTGGCGCAATGCGATGGAGAACCGGCTGGCGGGGTTGGCCATGCCCGAACATAACCACGCGCTCACGCCCGCTCCGCTGACTCCATCGCATTTTTTCGGCGACGGGTCGTCGTGAATTGATGGCAAGCCGGGGCGCGGCCGGCGTTACCGTGTCGCATGCCACAGCGACCTCAGCTTTCCGCCCCCAACCACCGCGATCGGCGCGGCCTCACCCTGGTCGAGGTGCTGATCGCGATCATCATCCTCGGCATTGCCACCACGATGCTCGGGTCGACCATGGCCCGGTCCGTTTCCGTTGTGGCCGACAGCAGGCTGGACCTCCTTGCCGCCGCGACCCAGGTCAACCGTCTGGAGTCCTTCCGGGTGACCGCGGTGGACAGCTGCCCCCCGAGCGCTGTCGGCAGTTCGTCCCCAGCTGCTGGACTCTCCGAGCACTGGAGCGTCATACGTTCGGCCACCGGGCTTGAGCTGACCGACTCACTCGGCCGGAACGCCGGTCGCCCCGGCCCGGGCCGAGTGCTGACCGCCCGGGTGAGCTGCCCGTGAGGCGGCCACGCGGGTTCACACTCGTCGAGACCATCGTGGCGCTCACCCTGGCGCTGACGGTCGTGGCACTTTCCCTCAAGCTGTTGTTGGGACAGCAGCGGCTGGCGCGCCTGGAGGCAACCAGGGTTGAGACCCAGCTCACGCTGCATGCCGGGCTCAATTACCTGGTGCGGGAGTTCCGACCGCTGGCGGGCGGGCCTGACCTGCTGGATGCCGGCTCGGATGCGGTCACCTTCCGCGCCACCCGCGGGTTCGGCCTGGTCTGCGATTTGTCAGGATCGTTGCTGCTGGTGGCCGACTCCGATCGCTATGGCACCCGGCTGCCGGTCGGCGGCCGGGACTCCCTGCTGCTGTTCCGGGCCGGCGATTCCACGACCCGCGGCGACGACCGCTGGGTTCCCATGGCAATCACCGGTGTGGCGAGTCGGACCGGCTGCGGCGGCCGGCCGACCCTGGCCCTTTCCGTCTCGGCGGACAGCGGCGAACTCGACCCGATGGCTATCCGGTTTCCAGCGCCGATCCGGGTCTACGAGATCGTCCAGATCCGGGCCTACCTGAGTGACGGCCTCACATGGTTGGGGGCCAGGTCAGTCTCGGCGGGCGAATCGATCCAGCCGGTGTTCGGACCGCTGGCGGTGGGAGGGCTTCGGCTGAACTATTTCGATCCTGCCGGGCTGTTGACCCTTAACCGGGACCGGGTCCGCTCGATCGGGATCACGCTGATCGCCCAGCCCTCTGGGGGGCTGGCCAAGGACAGCCTGAGTACTCGAGTGCTGATCAGGAACGGCAGCGCCCGATGAAACCTCGCTCGGAGCGCGGCTTTGCTCTGATGGTGGCCCTCCTGGTCACGCTGCTGGTGGCCGTTCTGGCCCTGACCGCCGCGTCCCTGGCGCTGCTATCCCGGCGGAGCTCGGCCAGCGCCCTTGCCATAGCCCACGCCGAGGCGCTGGCCGAGGCACCGCTGCCCGCGTTGCTGCCTGTTCCCGCCGCTCCTGGAGACCGGATGAGCCTGCCTGGACCCGTAATGGTCCCCGGCTGGTCCACCGACTGGTCGGTCACCCGGTTGGGGGGCAATCTGCTGTTGGTCCGGGCCGAGGCCTCCCGGGTAGGCCCGGTCGGTGACCTGCTGGCCCGCGCCGCACTGACCCGCCTGTTCCGCTGTTGCGATTCCCTCCCCCCAACCCCGCTTCCAGGCGGCTGGCTCGGCGCTCCCTGAGGGGTCTTGGCCTGTGACTTGCCCCCCTTGGAGTGGTGCCGGTTTATCCCCGGGTTTACGGGCGGTTTTCTGCACGGATTCTGGCAAATTCGGCCGGATTTCGCCCCGAATAGCCTGATCAACCAAGCGGTTGTGCGTGGTGAATCTCGGCACAGTTTACCGGATGAACAGCCAGTCTGAACCGGGGTCCGGTTTTCGGCGTTTGGCCTGGTTCGAGGGGCAGTCTCCAACCGATGCCCAAAGTTATAAGTCCACAAACTGTAAGGGCTTCTTGTTGGTGACCTCAACCAAGTTAGAAGCTTGACAAAACCAGTGGCGGGTGGTAGCGTAGCCTACCCCTTCCTCTACATCCAAGGCACCGTATGGGACTCTTCAGCCGGGCAAAGACCACGGTTGCGCTGGACATCGGTAGCGGCCTGATCAAACTGGTCGCGGTCACCCATGGGGCGGGCGAGCCGGTCCTGACCAAGGTGGCCTACACCAGTGTCGTGGATGACGCGATCGTCGAAGGGGAGATCATGGACCCCGGTATCGTGGCTGATGCCATTCGGGGGTTGATGGCCTCCGCCGGGATCAAGACCAAGTCGGTGGTCATCGCGGTCGGTGGCCGGGACGTGATCATCAAGAAGATCTCGATGGACCGGCTGAGCGAGGCTGACGCCCGCGGAGTGATTCGCTGGGAGGCCGAGCAGCACGTGCCATTCGATATGGAAAACGTGGAACTCGATTTCCAGATCCTGGATCCCGAGGGAGATGGCTTGCAGATGACGGTCCTCCTGGTGGCGGCCAAGCGGGATCTGGTCGAGAACAAGATCGCCCTCCTCAACGAGGTCGGGCTCCAAGCCGGAATCATCGATGTGGATGCCTTTGCGCTCCACAACGCCTTTGAAGTCAATTATCCGGATGCGATGAGTGGCGTGGTCGGGCTGGTCAACATCGGCCACGAAATGACCAACATCAACATCCTCGAAGAGGGTATCCCGGTGCTGACCCGAGACTTGCCCGTCGGAACCCGGCGGTTCCGGGAAGACATGCAGCGTGAGCGGGGCCTGTCCGCGGAAGAAGCCGATCAGCTCCTGCAGGGTTTCGAGCCCAGCGAAGTGCTGGCCCCGTTCCTGGAAACCCGCGGTGAGGAGCTGGCGGTCGGCATCGAACGCGCCGCGGCCTTCCTCCAGTCGGCCAGCCGGTCCGCCAGCGGGATCTCGCGGATCTACACCACCGGCGGCGGCGGCCGGATTCCCGGTCTCAACCGGGTGCTCGCCGACCGGCTGCGGCTGCCGGTCGAGCTGGCCAATAATCTGAAGAAGTTGCGCGTGGCGGAAGGCGTCTTCGACACTATGAACGTGGACGAAGTTGCTCCGCTGCTGATGCTCCCGATCGGCCTCGCCTTGCGCACCGCGGCCTGACCCCGACGCACGGATCCGTCGACTCATGATGATCTCGATCAATCTTCGACCTGGTCAGAAGCGCAAAGGCGCTGGCAGCGGCATGGCCGGCTTCGGCGCCCGCTTCAAGGACCTGGGTGCCAGGATCAAGGACCCGCTCCTGATTGGGGCGATCGTCGTCTGGGTCGGTGTCCTGGCCTGGCTCGGCATTACAGGCGTGGCCGCCGGCCAGCAGTACTCGGCGCTGCAGCCCCGCTATGAACAGGCCCAATCGGAACAGAAGCGGTTCCAGAAGCTGATGGACGACAAGCGGAAGACCGAAAAGATCCGCGACTCGCTCCGGGCCCAGGTGGGCGTCATTCGCAATATCGACGGCGACCGCTACGTCTGGCCTCACATCCTCGACGAGATGGCCAAGTCGCTGCCGGCCTATACCTGGCTGACCGGGGTGAAGATGCTCTCCTCGGCCCCGGCGGACTCCTCGGATACCACCTGGGCGCACCGGACCATCCAGTTTCAGGTCGAGGGACGCACCGTCGACATCCAGGCCTACACCCGGCTGCTGCGGCAGATGGAAGCCTCGCCGTGGATCGAGAACGTGACCCCTCTCGAGGCGCATGAAATGGTTGAACAGGATCGTCCGGTCACCGCCTTCACCATCAAGGCCAGCTTCCGGCGGGCCGACTCGGCCTACATCCGGACTGTGCCTCTCAGCCAGTCGGTGAGGTGACCCATGGCCATTGATTCGAAGCAGACCGTTCCGATTTTCCTGATCTTGGTGGCCGCGATGGTCGGCTATGCGGGGTACACCGGCGCCGGCATCAATGCGCTCGGGTTCTCCGGGATCACCCAGAAGCAGGACAGCATCGTCGCCCTCACCGGCAAGATCGATTCGCTGCAGCGGGTTACCGATTCGGCCAAGAAGATCCTGGCCGACGGCAGCGTCGAAGACCTCCGGCGCAAGCTGGATGGCTATCGGGCCAGCCTGCTGCTGCAGCGCCGGCTGGTGCCGGACCGCAACGAAGTGCCGAACCTGCTGGACGGGATCTCGACCCGGGCCCGGATCCGCGGGGTGAAGGTTTCGTCCTACACTCCGATGCCTGAGGAAGCCGGCCCGGCACCATTCAACACCTTCCGCTACCAGATGGCGGTGGTCGGCCACTTCGATCAGATCGGCGAGTTCCTGGCAGACATCGCCTCACTGGACCGGATCATCGTGCCGATTGATCTGCAGCTCGGCCCGGCAACCCCGGCTGCGGCCAAGCTTCAGTCGGATTCGACCGGCGCGCTGCTCGAGGCCCGGTTCCAGATCCGCACCTACGTCAAGACGCCGAACAGTGAGGGAGAGTCCAGTGGCACGTGAGCCCCTTGGCGGGTGCCTGCTGATCGCCCTGGCCCTGGCTGGCTGTGGCGGATCGGACAAGCCGGCGACGCCGGCCGCGGGCACACCGCAACCGGCCAGCACCCCGGCCGCGACCAAACCGTCTCCCGCTGCCGATTCACTGGCCCGGGTGCGCTTCCTGGCCTGCACCGATTCGGTCAAGACCGCGCTGGGCAAGACGCCGGAAGGCCGGAAGAAGCTGGCAGTCGAGCCGCCGTCCGGCATGATCCGGCCCGAGTTCCTCGCGGCCTGCGGCAAGCCGCCGGCCGCCGCCGTAGCCGAAGCGTCCAAGGCATCGGCCGCGCCCGGTGGCGCCTCGATGGCCGCCGCGCCGACCAGCATGGCCCCCGCCGCGGGGCTCACGCCGAAACAGCTGCAGGTGCTCAAGGCCGATTCGCTGCGCAAGGCGCACGAGATGGCCAGGGCCGATTCACTTGGCAAGCGCACCACCCTGGCCCACGCCGATTCCGCCAGGAAGGCCATGGCCGACTCGACCCGGACCGATTCGCTCCGCAAACTTCGCGAAAACGAAGTCCTGCGCGAGACTTTCAGCTACACCGGCAGCGCCCGCGATCCATTCCAGTCGCTGCTGGCGTCGGCCAAGGTCGGCCCCGAGATCGGTGACCTGCTGCTGGTCGGCATCTATCAGGATCTACGCTACGCCAGCAACAGCGTGGCGGTACTGCGGGACAAAGGCTCTGGTCGGCGTTACAAGCTGCGAGTGGGTGATCAACTGGGCCGCCTCAAGGTGGCCCAGATCCGGGAGCGCGACGTTGTCTTCACGGTCGAGGACTTTGGATACGAGCGGCAGGAAACGCTGTCGCTGCGGAAACGGGAGGTAGAAACGCAATGAAGCGGATTTCCCTTGGTGCCCTCGTCCTGGCCGCTGGCCTGGTCGCCGTCAATCCCCTTCGGGCCGAAGGCCCTGCCTCCGGTGAAGTCACCGGGGTCAGTGTCATGCCCGCGCCGGGACGCGCCGACATCGTCATCAACGTTCGCGGAGCGGTCGAGGTCAAGGACTTCTCCCTTCGCGAACCCGACCGTCTGGTCATCGATGTAGTCGGTGCCCGCCTCAATGGCGGCGTGTCGGCCTACGACGGGGTCAATCGCTCCGGCATCCTGGACGTGAAGTACGCCCAGTTCCGGCCCGACGTCGTCCGGATCGCGATCTACCTGACTGGCGCACGGCCGTACAAGGTCGAGCGGGTCGGTGACGCAGTCCACGTCTCCTTCGGGAGCGAGGGCGGCTTCCTGGCCTGGTCGTCGACCTCGCCGGCCCAGATGACGCCGCCCGCCGCTACCCCGGTGACGCCGCCAGTCCGGACCAGGCCCGAAGTCAGTGTGGCCGCTGAGGAGCCGGCCGCGGCTGCCGTGGTGGCCGAGCCGCGGATCACGGTGACCTGGGACAAGGCCGACATCGCCGACGTGGTGGCTGGTTTCTCGGCTTTCAGTGGCCGGACCATCATCCTTGGCAAGGATATCAAGGGCACCGTTTCGGCGGAAATCCACAACCAGCCCTGGCACCAGGCCTTCCAGGCCGTGCTGCAGACCCAGGGCTTGCAGGCGGTCGAACTTCCCGGCGGCATTATCCGGGTCGATTCCCCGCAGGCACTGGCGGCACTCGACTCGATCGAGCCGCTCGAGACCCGGATTGTCCGGATCAACTATGCGCCGGCGGCCGGCCTGGTCACCAGCATGAAGAGCGTGCTGACCAAGCGTGGCCAGGTGGTTTCCGATACCACCACCAACTCGCTGATCATCACCGACACCCGGAGCCGGATCGCCGATGCCGAGCGGTTCGTTCGCGGCCTCGATATCCGGACGCCGCAGGTGTCGATCCAGTCCAAGCTGGTGTTCGTCGACCGGACCGATCTGCAGTCCCTCGGGCTCCAGTATGACCTGGGCGACAAGGACGTCTACTTCAACAAGGTTGTGGCCCGTCCGGATCCGACCGACCCCACCGCGTCGCTTCCCCCGTCTACCGTCGTCGTGGGTGGCAACTCGATCGCCGCGATCGGCAATGCCAACGGCGTGCTGACCGGCTCGGCGCTGGACGTTGTCTGGCGGACCGCCATCGGCGGATTCAGCTTCACCTCGTTCCTCCACGCGCTGCAGACCGTGACGCTGGCCGACATCCAGGCGGAGCCGCTGGTCACCACGCTTGATAACCGGCAGGCCCTGATCAACGTGGGCCAGGAAATTCCGCTGCGAGTCATCGATCCCGGCTCATTGACGCAGGCCACCGGCCCCAAGGCAACGGTCAGCTTCAAGAACGTCGGCATCCAGCTCCAGGTCACGCCGCATGTGACCAACAACCGGCACATCCTGATGACCATCCACGCCGAGCGCTCGTCGATCCAGACGCTGGCGGACGCCGACCTGGGCTTCATCGTCAACAAGCAGAACGCCGACAACCAGCTGCTGGTCGCGGATGGCGAGACCGCCGTCATCGGCGGCCTGACCGTGACCGAGGTCAACAAGTCCAAGTCCGGCATCCCGTTCCTGGTTGACCTGCCGATCGTTGGTGCCCTGTTCGGCTACTCGACCGTGACCGAGCACCGCCAGGACTTGATCATCCTGATCACGCCCCGGATCATCGACGAAGGGGCTGAATAATCAGACGTACCGGGAAGGTCGCCGGCTGAAAGACCACGCGGGCCCGACTTCTGTCGGGCTCGCCTGTTATCGGGAGGTCGAGTGGGTCTCAGGTTCCTGACCGCAGGTGAATCGCACGGGCGCGGCCTGGTGGCCGTCGTTGAAGGCCTTCCAGCTGGGCTGCCGCTGACGTCCGATCAGGTCGATCACGAGCTGGGCCGCCGGATGCAGGGGTACGGCCGCGGCGCCCGGATGAAGATCGAGCGGGACCGGATCGAATGGATCTCCGGTGTCCGGTCCGGCGAGACCCTGGGCTCTCCGCTGGCCATGATGATCCCGAACCGGGACTGGGCCAACTGGGAAGACGTCATGGCCCATGGCGGCGCCATCGGGGAAGCCCGCCGCCGGCGGGTCCATCGTCCTCGGCCTGGCCATGCGGATCTGGTCGGCGCGCTCAAGTATGCGCGGCAGGACGCCCGGGATATTCTCGAGCGGGCCAGCGCCCGCGAAACTGCGGCGCGAGTGGCTGCAGGCGCTGTCGCCCGGCGGCTGCTGGCCGAATTCGGGGTCGAAATCGGCAGTCACGTTGTCTCGATCGGCGGGGTCGAAGTCCCTTCGACCGGCGAGTGGCCGGTGCCGCTCAACGACAGCTCCGACCAGTCCGAGATCCGGGTGCTCGACCGGTCGGTGGAAGCGGCGGTGATTGCCCGGATCGACGCGGCCAAGAAAGCCGGCGATACTCTTGGCGGTGAAGTCGAAGTGGTGGTTCGCGGACTGGTTGTTGGGCTCGGCAGCCACGTCAGCTGGGACCGCAAGCTCGACGGCCGACTGGCCGGGGCGCTGATGTCGATTCCTGCCGTCAAAGGGGTCGAGATCGGACTGGGGTTCGAGTCGGCCCGGCGGCCAGGCTCCGACGTGCACGATGCCATCGATCCCGAGGCCGATCCCGGGGTCGCGCTGAACGATGCCCGCCGTGGCGGCTTCAGCCGGCGCACCAACCGCGCTGGCGGGCTCGAAGGCGGAATGACCACCGGCGCGCCACTGGTGCTCCGGGTTGCCATGAAACCAATTGCCACCCTGATGAGTCCGCTGCAGACCATCCACCTGGTCACCGGGCGCCGGGCCCAGGCCCAGAGCGAGCGCTCCGACGTTACCGCGGTGCCGGCCCTCGGCGTGATTGCCGAGGCGGTGACCGCGCTGGTGCTGGCCGACGCTATGCTGGAGAAGTTCGGCGGCGATTCGCTGACCGAGATGCAGCGGAATTTCCGGACCTACCTGGCCGCACTGTCTGACCGCTGGGCGGGCATGGCCAAGGCCCCGGCCGAACCGAGCGACGAAGCATGAAGCGGCACCTAGTACTGATCGGACTGCCCGGTTCGGGCAAGAGTACCGCCGGTAAGCTGGTGGCCGACCAGCTCGGCGCGCCATTCATCGAACCGGACACGATCATTGTCAGGAAGATGCAGATGCCGGTGACCCGCATCTTCGGGATGCATGGCGAGCCGACCTTTCGCGAGATGGAACGCCAGGCTGTCGAGGCCGGCCTGGCCGGGCCGCCCGCGGTGATCGCGCCCGGCGGTGGATGGGCGGCGCAGCCCGGCCAGCTGGACCTGGCGCTGACCCAGGCCTGTGTGATCTATCTCAAGGTGATGATCGGAACCGCCGCCAAGCGGGTAGGGGATGGCGAGTCACGGCCACTGGTGGCTGGCCCCGACCCCCTCGAGGCCATCAGGGGGCTGCTGAGGGACCGGGAACCGTTCTACAACCGGGCCGAATTCGAAGTCAAATGCGATATCAAGACTGCTGAGCAGGTGGCCGAGGAAATCGTGGGTTTGGCCCGAAATAACGCGGGCTGGTAACGTAAGTCGTTGTCGAATAAGGTCATCGCAAGAGTCGTCTTGCCAAGGCGTACTCCCCACGTTTTCTTCTCCCTCTCTATTACCTGCTACTCACCCGACACGGAGCTCGGCCAGACCGTTCATGGCGACCACCAAAACCAGCCCTAAAGCCAAACCCGCGCGCCGCTCGGCCAAGGCCAAGCCGACGCCCGAGACCGAAGCTCCTGTCAAGGAAAAAGCCAAGGCCAAGGCCAAAGCCAGGGCTCCACGCCGCAAGGCGCCGGCTGACGATGAGGGTCCGGTCGTCCGGAGCGGTGCGCTGGTCATCGTCGAATCACCGACCAAGGCCAAGACCATCGGGAAGTACCTGGGCCGCGGTTATTCGGTGAAGGCCACGGTCGGGCACCTGCGGGACTTGCCTACCCGCAAGCTCGGCGTCGATGTCGACCAGGACTTCAAGCCCGAGTACGTGACCATCAAGGGCAAGACCCAGACGCTGTCGGATATCAAGAAGGCGGCACGCAGCGCCACCGCCATCTATCTGGCCACCGACCCTGACCGTGAGGGAGAGGCCATTGCGTGGCACGTGGCGGAACAGCTCGAACAGGATGTGCCCACTCACCGGGTGCTGTTCCACGAGATCACCAAGGACGCCATTCAGGAGGCGATGCGGAAGCCGGGCGTCATCGATGACCAGAAGGTCAACGCCCAGCAGGCCCGCCGGATTCTCGACCGGCTGGTGGGATACAAGGCCAGCCCGCTGCTCTGGAAGAGCATCAAGACGGGTCTCTCGGCCGGCCGAGTGCAGACGGTAGCGCTCCGGCTGCTGGTCGAGCGCGAGCGGGCCATCCGGGCGTTCCGGGCCGAGGAGTACTGGACCGTCGAGGCGCTCTGCGCCAGGAATGGGCAGCAGTTCGAGGTCGAGCTCAAGAAGATCAAGGGCCACAACCCGGAGCTGCACAACCAGGCCGAAGCGGATGCCGTCGTGGCGGCGTTGAGGCAGCTGCCGTTCGTGGTCACCAAGGTTGAGCGGCGCCAGCGGAAGAAGCGCCCCGGCGCGCCCTTCACCACCAGCACGCTGCAGCAGGAAGCGGCCAAGAAGCTGGGATTCTCGTCGCGGCGGACCATGCGGGCGGCGCAGGACCTGTATGAAGGCATCGATGTCGGCGAGGATGGCGCGGTCGGTCTCATCACTTACATGCGGACCGACTCGGTGCGGGTGTCGGACACGGCCATTGCCGCGGTGCGGGACTACATCGGCAAGACCTATCCAAAGGGCTATCTGCCCGAGGCGCCCAACACCTACACCTCCAAGGCCGCGCGGGTGCAGGACGCCCACGAAGCCGTCCGGCCGACCGAAGTGCAGCGCCGGCCGGAGGAGGTGCAGCAATACCTCGAGCCCGACCAGTTCCGGCTGTACCAGCTGATCTGGCAGCGGTTCGTCGCATCGCAGATGAATCCGGCCATCTACGACATGACCATCGTCGATTTCGACCTGGGCGACTACCTGCTCCGGGTCACCGGCTCCATCCTGATTTTCAACGGCTACCACGTGCTCTATACCGAAGGGCGCGAGGCCGAAGAGGGCAAGACGATGGACGATCTGCCCTCGATCCCGCCGCTGGAAGCCGGGGACAAGGTCGAGGTCCGTGAGATCACCCCATCGCAGCACTTCACCGAGCCGCCGCCACGGTTTTCCGAGGCCAGCCTGGTCAAGGAGCTCGAGCGGCTCGGCATCGGCCGGCCATCGACCTACAGCTCAATCGTTTCGACCCTCACGTCCCGCGAATATGTCCGGCTGGACCAGCGGCGGTTTCACCCGACCGAGCTCGGCGAAACGGTCGAAAAGGTGATGATCGGCAATTTTCCGGGCATCTTCAATGTCGAGTTCACGTCCGAAATGGAGACCGAACTCGACCTGGTGGAAGAGGGCAAGGTCGTCTGGCAGACGGTGCTGCGGAATTTCTATGGCCCGTTCATCAAGCAGCTCGAGGCGGTGGACCTCAATGCCCTGGTGGCTGAGGCCCACGGACTCAAGATCGAGGACCTGACCAAGGAGCCGTGCCCCAAGTGCGGCTTGGCGGTCAAGCTCAACACCGGCCGGTTCGGCCCGTACATCGCCTGCGTGAATTACAAGAACGGTTGCGACTACGCCAAGTCGCTCAAGAAGGCCAAGGCACCGGACAAGCCGAGCGACGAGAAGTGCCATCTGTGCGGTTCGCCGATGGTGATCAAGACCGGGCGGTTCGGCGAGTTCCTGGCCTGCACCACCTATCCCGAGTGCAAGGGCACCCGCTCCATTCCGCTGGGCATCAAGTGCCCCAAATGCATCGAGGGGGATCTGGCCGAGCGGCGGACCAAGCGGGGCAAGTCGTTCTGGGGCTGCTTGCGGTATCCGGCCTGTGATTTCTCGACCTGGAACCGGCCGGTGCCCGAGACCTGCCCCACCTGTCAGTGGGTCGGAATGGAAAAGAAGTTCAGCAAGACCGAGGGCGAGATGCTGACCTGCCTCAAGTGTGGTCACAAGATCGTCACCGCAGATGCCGAGGAGGTCGCCTCCCGGTGACCGTCACGGTGGTCGGCGGTGGGCTTGCCGGCTGCGAGGCGGCGTGGGCGCTGGCCGAGCGCGGCGTCCACGTGAACCTGATGGAAATGCGACCGGTGCGCCCGACCGCGGCGCACCATACCGAGCGCCTGGCTGAGCTGGTCTGCAGCAACTCCTTCAAGTCGGTAGAAACGTCCAATGCGCACGGCCTGCTCAAGGCGGAACTCCGCCGCCTGGGCAGCCTGCTGCTGGCGTGTGCCGACCGAGCGGCCGTCCCCGCCGGGTCGGCGCTGGCGGTGGATCGCGATGCGTTCTCCATCGATGTGCACGCCAGAATCTCGAGTCATCCCAGGATCACCGTGACGCGCGGCGAAGTCACCGAGATCCCGTCGCCGGGGATTATCGCGACCGGACCGCTCACGTCGGATGGCCTGAGCGCCGCACTGGCCCGGCGGTTCGGCACCGATGCATTGGCTTTCTACGATGCCATTGCCCCGATCGTCTCGCAGGAGTCGCTGGAGGAAGGCCGGCTGTATGCCCTGTCCCGCTACGGCAAGGGCGGCGGGGACGACTATCTCAACGCGGCGCTCGATCGCGAGCAGTACGAGGCGTTCATCGCGGCCCTGATCTCGGCCGACCAGTCTACCGCCCACGAGTTCGACGCCGTGCCGTATTTCGAGGGTTGCCTGCCGATCGAGGTCATGGCCAGCCGCGGCGTCGATACCCTGCGGTTCGGTCCGATGAAGCCGGTCGGGCTGCCTGATCCCGCCACTGGTCGAGAGCCTCACGCCGTGGTCCAGCTCCGCCGCGAAGACAAATCAGGGCAGATGTGGAACCTCGTTGGGTTCCAGACTCGGCTACGAATCCCGGAACAGAAGCGGGTGTTTGCCATGATCCCTGGATTGGCTGCCGCCGAATTTCTGCGGTATGGCAGCATCCATCGCAACACCTATATCAACAGCCCGCGGGCACTGGGGCCGGCACTGACCCTCAAGGATGACGACCAGGTCTTTCTGGCCGGGCAATTGACCGGGGTCGAGGGGTACACGGAATCGGTGGCCACCGGCCTGATGGCCGGGATCAACCTCGCGCGGCGGCTGGATGGCAAGCCGGCGATGATCCCGCCTCCGACCACCATGCTCGGTGGGTTGTATCGGTACCTTGCCGAAGCCGATCCCGCCCATTTTCAGCCAATGAACGCCAACTTCGGTTTGCTGGATCCGCTCGACGGGCCCAAGGTAAAGCGGGGACACGCCGGGAAGGACGAGAAGAAGCGGCGGGTCGTCGAACGGGCCCTGGCCGATTTCGACGGATGGGCAGCGGAGCTATGACACCAGTCCGCTCGTCTGCCCGTTTGCCGGCCCGCCCCGAGGTCACCGCCTTTCTCCGATTCCTGTCCGATGAGCGGCAGCACTCGCCGCACACTCTCAAGGCCTACAAGCGGGACCTGGAAGCATTCACCACCTTTTGCGACCGGCATTACGGTGGCGAGTGGCAGTGGTCGGCGGTGGATCGCCCGGGGCTGCGGGGATTTCTCGGTGAGATGCAGCGCCGCGGTCTGGCCAAGCGCTCCGCCGCCCGGGCGCTGTCGGCGGTCCGGAGCCTGTATCGGTTTCTTCAGGCTGAGGAGGGGCTGGAGGCCAGCGTGGTCCGGACCACCCGGGTGCCCAAGCTTGAGCGCCGGTTGCCGGTCTATCTCGACCGGCCACAGATCGAGGCGGTCATTGAACGGGCCGAGGCCAGGGCTGGTCATGATGACTTCGAGGCGCTGCGCGACCTGGCCATGCTGGAGCTGTTCTACTCGAGTGGATTGCGGCTCTCCGAATTGCAGGGATTGTCGCTCAACGATCTCGACTTGCTGGCGGACCAGGTCAAGGTGCTCGGCAAGGGGCGGAAGGAGCGGATTCTGCCGATTGGCAGCCGGGCGGCGACCGCCATGCGCCGCTATCTTGGGGTCCGTGAAGAGATCGCCGGGAAGCAGGGTGCTGAACGACGGGCGCTGTTCCTGGGACGGCGGGGCAAGCGGCTGACGCCGCGGACCGTGCAGCGCCGGGTGCACCGGATGCTTGATGAGGCCGGCGTCGACGGTTTGAAGACCCATTCGTTGCGGCACACCTTTGCGACCCATATGCTGGATGCCGGTGCCGACCTGCGTGCGGTGCAGGAACTGCTGGGCCACGCCAGCCTGGCCACCACGCAGATCTACACCCACACCAGCGTTGAGCGGTTGAAGCGGGTGTATCGACAGGCCCATCCCCGCGCGTAGTCGGGTGGTTCACGGTTCAACAGGTTACGCGTTCCGCGATAGTCCGATCATAGCTTGAGTCGCTGTTCGCTGTTCGCTGTTCGCTGTTCGCTGTTCGCTGTTCGCTGTTCGCTG
>JBEPVA010000071.1:0-17514 GCA_041691295.1 Gemmatimonadota bacterium | reverse complement strand
CGTCTCTAGTCCTTCCGCACCACCATGGTCCCCGGCTTCAGCGAACCAAAGGTCAGCAGCATCCAGAACAGGCTGTGGATTCGGCTGTCGATTCGGCGCACCAGTCGAACGCCGTGCGCGGCAAAGTTCGAGAGATACTGGTCGTAGTGCCGGATGTCATCGATCATGGCATACCCGCCCGACTTGAGCACCCGACTGATCTCGGCGATGGCGGCGTCGCGGCCGCCAGGTTCCTCGATATTATGAATGGCGTAGCTCGACACGATGATGTCGAAGGCTCCGTCGGGGAAAGGCATCTTCCGCATGTCAGAGGTTTCCACTTTCACCCGGTCGGAAACGCCTTCGGCCGCAGCGTTGGCCAGGGTGGCGTCGGGCCGGTTGTCGGTCAGATCCTCGGCGCGCCAGATGTCGATACCGGTCGCCGTGCCAGTGGTCAGCCTCCGGGCCGCCGCTACCAGCAGCAGCCCCCGTCCGCAGCCGACATCGAGCACCTGCTCCCTGCCGGTCCAGCTCAGTTGATCCAGCAGCCGTTCCCGCCGCTTGAGCTTGCCGATCCGGCTGCCGTAGATCATGCCGAGTCCGCTGAGTAGAAACCCGAGCCCGATACCCCGTCCGCTGCCGAGCAGGTCGAGGTTGACTGGTCCAAGCTTCACGATGCGTGGCAGCAGTCGCTGCCAGGCCGCAGCGGCTACCAGAAGTCCCGCCGCTCCGACCAGGAGCAGGTTGCGCACGACGCCGGGCGCGTCGAGGCCGTAGTCGGTCCGCCCGCGGGGAGCATTAGCGGTCATATCGAATCCTTCCGGATGGACTCCAGTGATTTGCGGTGCAACCGGGTCAGCGCCCGATCGAGTGCCGAGGCAAAGGCCTGCTTGGCTTTGGCGTCGAACGGAGGCGGCCCGCCGCTGACAAGGCCGGCACCGCGCATCCCTTCCATGAAGTCCCGGATCGAGAGCCGTTCCCCGATTGACTCCGCGGTGTGTTCGTCGCCCCGAGGGTCGAGCACCACGATCTGATTGGGCACCAGCAGAGCCGCGAGCGGAATGTCCTGGGTCACCACGAGATCGCCCGGGACGGCATGCGCCACAATATGCTGATCGGCCACATCGGAGCCACCGGCCACCTCGACCGCACTGACCAACGGGTTGCCGACCGGGGTCTGCAACCTCGAGTTGGCCACCAGCACGGTCTCGATCACCAGGCGCTTGGCAGCCCGGAAGACGATCTCCTTCACATCGCGGGGCGTGGCGTCAGCGTCGATCCAGATTTTCATTGAGACAAGGGGCTAGTCAAGAGTCGAGGGTCGAGAGTCGAGGGTCGAGAGTCCAAAGGCCGCGAAAGAATCGAAGCATCGCGGAACCCGGAACGCGGAACCGGTTGCTTCGAATCGATCACCGGCTTGTCGGAATCCCCCGAGGCGCACACCGCAATGCCCTTGCCAGTCGCTGCATGCCCTCGATGACTTCGGGATTCACCGGAATGGTATCGGTGCCGTAGGCCAGCGTCGCCTTGGTGGCGCTGAGCAGGGCGGTGAACCCCCTGGGGCTGAGTGCGCCCTGGAGCGTGATGGGATAGGGATCCATCCGGCGATAGACCCGGCCGGTGACATAGGTCCGCACCCTGATGCTGTCATCGACCAGCAGGACGAGCTTGCTGCTGTCGGGTGCCAGCCGGGCAGACTCGATGTACGGATCGCCGAGCAGGACATCCAGGATGCCGAGCCGGGGTGCCGCGGATGTCGAGCCACTGAAATCGAGCCGGAGATCGATGTGGATGCGGGGCTCGGTCCCGCCGCCTTCGAGGTGGGTGGTATCGGCGACGGGATCGTATCGACCGAGCAGGTAGCTGTGCGGTGTGATCGATCCCTTGACCACCGAATCGACCGCGGGGCAGGCAGCCAACGAATCCTGCGCCCGGGCGTTCGCCGGCAATACCGCGACAAAGGCAAAGGCTGCGATCGCGAACGGCAGCAGTCTCATGGCTGAGGGGGGAGGCGCCTGTCGGAGTGGTTGGCCAGCAGGCGTTCGGTGAAGTCGAGCCGCTCCTGGGCCTCGGGCAGTTCCTGGCGGAGCGCGGCCTGTTCCTGTTCCATGGCGTCGAGCCGGCTCAGGATGTCGTTGGACGGGCCGTCGACGCCGGAATTGAGCCGAAGCTTGTAAATCTTGACTACCGCGCCCGACAGGATCGCGGCGATCGGAATCATCAATGCGATTGAACCAGCGTCCATCGTGACCTCCCTCCGCGGTTGACTCGAGCGCTCAGATCGTGACGGGCTTGGGGAAGAGGTTGGCTGGCTTGCTGACCCTGGTGCCGGCGATCGACGGCATGGCCGCCAGCGCCCATGCCGAGCCATCAAAGTGTCCGGACTGACCAAGTGATTCCCAGAGCGCCAGCGCCTTGCCGGGCATGAACGGCGCGACCATCACGGCCAGGCGGATCAGGGTACGGGCCAGCGAAGCCAGCGCCACATCGAGTGCCGCCTCACTGCCCGCCTTGGCAAGCGCCCAGGGGGCGGTCCTGACAATGTACTGGTTGGCTTCGGTTATCAGCGCCCACGCGGTCTCGGCGCCCTCTCGAATCCCGATTGCATCCATGGCGGCGGCGTATGCCGCCAGTCGAGCGGCGCCCTCGCGGTCGAGCTCCGACTCAGCCGCGGCGGGTACGGTACCGCCGCGGTACTTCTCGATCATCGCCAGGGAGCGCGACGCCAGATTGCCGAGGCCATCCGCCAGGTCGGAGGTGTAGCGCTCGTCGAACCGCTCCCACGAGAAGCTGCCGTCGCCGTCGAAGCCGACTTCCCGGAGCAGGAAGTAGCGCAGGGCATCGGGGCCGTGCCGGCCGATGGCCTCCTGCAGGTCGAGCCGGACTCCCGCGCTCTTGGACAGCCGGTCACCGTCGAAATTGATGAAGCCATGGGCCCAGATGCCACCGGGCAGCGCCTGATTGGCCGCCTTGAGCATCGCCGGCCAGATCACGCAATGGAACCGGGTGATATCCTTGCCGACGACGTGGAGCTGGGCTGGCCAGACGGCGGCTGAACCGGCGAATCGCGGAGCGGTCCAGTAGTTGGGCAGCGCATCGAACCAGACATACGTCGTCTGCGACTCGCCATCGCTGGTGGCCCGCGGGAACGGGACGCCCCAGCCGAACCGGCTGCGACTGGCCGAGACATCTTCCAACCCCTGGCGGAGCAGGCCGAGGATTTCATTGCGGCGGATCTCGGGGCGGACAAAGTCCGGGTTGGTCGTCAGCAGCTGTTCCAGGAACTTCTGGTAGTTCGACAGCCGGAAGAACCAGTTGCGTTCCTCGACCCACTCCAGGATCCGGGTCGGGTGGAGAATGCACTTGCCATCGACGATCTCGGCTTCGGTCTTGAACGCCTCGCAGCCGACGCAATACTGGCCGCGGTAGGCCTTTTCATAGAAATCGTCGGGGCTGTGCCTGAAGATCCGCTCGATGAGGTCGCGGACCCCGTCCTTGTGTTCCGGCGCGGTGGTCCGCATGAACTGGTCATGGGAGATCATCAGCCGGACCCAGGTGGCCTGGAACACGTCGGCCACTTCGTCGGTCAGTTCCTGGGGGGTGACCCCGCGCGCTTCGGCGGTCTGGGCCACCTTCTGGCCGTGCTCGTCCATGCCGATGAGGAACCAGACATCATCGCCACGGAGCCTCCGATACCGGGCAATGCAGTCCGCACCGACCTTCTCGAAGGCGTGGCCCATGTGAGGGTCGCCGTTCGAGTAGTCGATGGCCGTTGTGATGAAGAACTTCGCCACCTAGGTGCCGGGATTCTCGGGAGGAGCGCCGGGCGCGGAATCAGGCGGCCGGCGGCCGCGCCGGCGCCGTCGGTTGCGGCGGCCTTTGGTGCCATCGGGCTTGGCGGCCGCGGAAGAATCCCCGGCCGCAGCCGGCGGTGCCACCGGCTCGATGGGCGGCACGACTGCGGCGGCTGGCGGGGTTTCCGCCCGGGGTGGCTCCGCGGGGTTGATCGGTCGCCGATTCTCGGGTCGGTTGGGTCGGGACGTCGAATCGGAACGGCGGGGTTGTTCGCGCCGCGATTCCTGCCGCGGCGGACTCTGTGCCTGCGGAGCGGATGGGCTAGCACTGGCACTAGCGTCCGGCGGGAGCAGTGCCACCTGCGCCTGCTCTTCCTGCAGCTCGATCAGTGGAATGATCCGTGACCCATCTTCGCCGCGGAGAAAGACCCGCTCCCGGAAAATATCCACGGCCACGACCTTCTCACCGCCCTTGGCCGTGCGGATCATCTTTCCCTCTTTGGGAAACCGGCGGCGCTGGGCGGCGTAGAACTCGTGCTCGTACTTGAGGCAGCAGAGCAGCCGGCCGCAGCCACCGGAAATCTGCGACGGATTGAGCGACAGGTTCTGGTCCTTGGCCAGTGCCAGGCTCACCGGGGTGAGCTCCTTGAGCCAGGTCGAGCAGCAGTATTCACGGCCGCAGCGGCCGACACCGGTCAGGCGGGCCGCTTCATCGCGCACCCCGATCTGGCGCAGCTCGATCCGGGTCTTGAACAGGCTGGCCAGGTCCCGCACCAGGCCTCGAAAGTCGACCCGGGCCTCGGCGGTGAAATAGAGGGTCAGCTTGGAGCGGTCCCACTGCCACTCGGTGTCGCTGACCCGCATGTCGAGCTTGTGGCCCTTCACCTTCTCGATCGTGGCCTGGCGATTCGACTCCTCATCCCGCCGGAGCTGATTGGCGGTGGCAATCTCGGCCTGGCTGGCGCGGCGGACCACCGGACGGGACGGCTCGGGCGCATGCTTGGCGCCGACCGAGCAGCTGGTGCACGATCCGGCGGATGCCTTGGCGGCATGATCGCCGACCTTGCTGACCCGGCCGAAGTCGAGACCGCGGGAGGCCTCGACGATCACCGCCTCACGGAGCCGCAAACGATCCTCACCCGGTTTATCCCAGGTAAAGAATGCGCGGCGATTGCCCTTGAAGTGGACTTCAACGGTTTGGACGCCGAGGACCGGCTCCGCCTCGGGGATCTCGGTCTCGAGAGTCATTTCTGCAGCCACACGGAAGGTGAACGGAGGAATGAGGAAGGAGGAAGGGAACCGCTGGATGAATGTGAGTCCGCTCGTCCCCTCCTCCTTCCGCCTTCCGCCTTCTTCCACAGTTCAGGTTTCAACATACGCTCCCATCGCGGCATACTTGTCGGCCCGGCGCTTGACCAGCTTCTCGGGGCGAATCTTGCGCAGCTCGCCCAGATGCCGGATCAGCGTGGCCCGCAGCCGCTCACCAGTGAGGTCGGGATCGGTGTGCGCCCCACCGACCGGTTCCGGAATGATTTCGTCAATGACCTTGAGCTTGAGCAGGTCTTCGGCCGTCAGCTTGAGGGCATCGGCGGCCCGTTCTCGGAGGCTCGAATCCTTCCACAGAATGGCGGCGCAGCCTTCGGGGGAAATCACCGAGTAAACCGAGTTCTCGAACATCAGCACCCGATCCGCTACGCCCAGCGCGAGCGCCCCGCCTGATCCGCCCACTCCGATGACGGTGGTGATGATCGGGGTGGGCAGGGCCGCCATCTCGATGATGTTGCGGGCCAGCGCTTCCGACTGGCCCCGTTCCTCGGCGCCGAGCCCGGGATAGGCGCCGTCGGTGTCGATCAGGGTAATGACGGGGGCGCCGAACCGGGCGGCCAGCTGCATCAGCCGCAGCGCCTTGCGGTACCCCTCGGGGTGCGCCATGCCGAAGTTGCGCTTGAGATTTTCCTTGGTGTCCCGGCCCTTCTGGTGGCCAATGACCATGACCGACACCCCGCCCAGCCGGGCCCAGCCGCCCACGATCGACGGATCGTCGCGGAACAGGCGGTCCCCGTGCAGCTCGATGAAGTCGGTGAAGATCGTGCTCAGGTAATCGAGCGTGTAGGGCCGCCGAGGATGGCGGGCCACCAGGACCCGCTGCATCGGGGTCAGGTTCTGGTAGATCTCCGCTCGAGTGGCTTCCAGCCGGCGCTGCAGGCTGGAGGCTTCCTCTTCCACATCCATCTTCTGGTCCGCACCCAGCTGGCGCAGCTCTTCGATTTTTTTCTCGATTTCCTGCAGCGGCTTCTCGAATTCGAGCGTGTACGCTGTGGCCATCGTCAACCCGCCTTCACGAAGGAGACGGCTTCAGATCCCAGGACGCCCTTGAGGGCGCTGAGCAGTTCCTCATCGGGGGATACGCGGAGCCGCCGGGCCCGGGCGCGGAGCTTCTCGCCGTTGCCGTCGGACCATTCAATATAGAGCGGCGCGGGCCCGGGGTGAGTGGCACAGAGCGCCGCCGCCGACCGGACCAGATCCTCGTTCGGGGCGGACGGGGCCTGCCACCGAATACTGACCCCGATGGCGCCGGCCGGCCGGAGCTCGGCCAGCGGGCGGGCGCTCTCGATCACGAACGGAGCCCGGTCTTCATCCCGGTCGCGGGCGCTATAGCCGCCGGTCAGCAGCATGGCCTCGTCTTCCTTGAGAATCAGGCTGAGCTTGGCCCAGGCCTCCGGGAACACGATGGCCTCGGCGGTCCCGGTAAAATCTTCCAGCACCAGGCGGGCATACTCTTTTCCGGTCTTCTTGGAAATCTGGCGTTTTACGGTGGTGAGTACCGCCGCAATGGCCACCGGATGCTCGCTCCATTCACCCAGGGTGACCGTGCTCCTGGTCCCGAACAGTTCGACCTCGGCCCGGTAGCGCTCCAGCGGATGACCCGAGATGAAGAAGCCCAGCACCTCCTTTTCCCTGGCCAGCCGCTCGGCTTCCGGCCAGGGGTGCAGTTCCGGCAGCGCGCCGTTCCTCGGTCGTGCCGCCGGCGCCGCTTCGCCGAACAGGCTGGCCTGACCCGCCTCCCGTTCCTGCTGCAGCACCTGGGCTTCTCCGAGGGCGGAGTCGAGGGCCGCGAACAGCTGGGCGCGGTGACCGCCCAGCGCATCGCAGGCACCGGCAGACACCAGCGACTCAACCACCCGCTTGTTGCAGAGCCGAAGATCGATCCGTTCCACCAGGTCGGAGAGCGAGGCGTACGACTTCTCACCCCGGCCGCCGATGATCGATTCGATGGCGCCCTGCCCGACATTGCGGACCGCGCCGAGTCCGAAGCGGATCCGGAGATCGCCGACCACCGTGAACTTGTAGCCCGATTCGTTGACATCGGGCGGCAGGACTTCGCAGCCCAGCTCCCGGGCTTCGGCGATGTACTGCACGACCTTGTCGGTGTTGCCGATTTCCGAGCTCAGCAGCGCCGCCATGAATTCGGCGGGATGATGGGCCTTGAGCCAGGCCGTCTGGTAGGCCAGGACCGAGTAGGCCACCGAGTGAGACTTGTTGAAACCGTAGCGGCCGAAGGTGACGATCTGCCGGCCCAGCTCCTCGATCACATGCTTGGGATGGCCCAGCGCCATGGCTCGCTCGATGAACTTGGCCACTTCCTTGTTAGCCAGCTCCTGGTCCTTCTTGCCGACCGCTTTCCGCAGCACGTCGGCTTCGGCCAGTGAAAAGCCGGCCAGCACATTGGCAATCCGCATCACCTGTTCCTGATAGGTGATGACCCCGTAGGTCGGCGCCAGCACCGCCTCGAGCTGGGGCAGGGGGTAGGTCACCTTTTCCTGGCCCAGCTTCCGGCGGATGAACACGGTGTGCATGCCCGCATCGAGTGGACCGGGGCGGAGCAGCGCGTTGCTGGCCACCAGGTCGTCGAACCGGTCGCACTTCATGGCCCGCAGCGTGTCGGTGGCCAGTGGTGATTCAAACTGGAAGACGCCGGCGGTGCGGCCGCGCCGCAGCAGCTCGTAGACCTTGGGGTCGTCGAAGGTCAGGGTGGACATGTCCGGCAGGTCGGTGCCGCGTGCCCGGATCATGTTCACGGCATCGTGGATCACGGTCAGCGTCTTGAGGCCGAGCATGTCCATTTTGAGCATGCCGACCTTTTCGAGCGCCCCCATCTCGAATTGCGTCACCAGCGATGACTCACCGCTGGCCGAGGCGCCGGCGCCTTTGCCGGTGGTGGTAAAGACCGGTACGTACTCAGTGAGCGGACCCGGCGCGATGACGACGCCGGCGGCATGGACCGAGTTGTGCCGGGAGATTCCCTCGATCCGGCTGGCCAGGTCCGCCATCCGCTGGTAGACCGGCGCGCTCTTCACCAGGTCGCGGAATTCATCGACCTTCTCGAGCGCCTCGGGAATGGTGAGGCTGAAGGCCGGTCCCGACGGAATCAGCTTGGACAGCTTGTCCGCCTCACTGGGCGGCACCTTGAGGACCCGGGCCACATCCTTGATGGCCGCTCGCGCCTTCATGGTGCCGAACGCCACGATCTGCCCCACACTGTCGCGGCCGTATCGCTCCCGCACGTATTCGATGACCTCACCCCGGCGCTCGAAGCAGAAGTCGACGTCGATGTCAGGCATCGACACCCGTTCAGGGTTGAGGAACCGCTCGAACAGCAGGTCAAACGCCAGCGGATCGACATCGGTAATCCGGAGCGCGTAGGACACCATCGACCCGGCGGCCGAGCCTCGGCCCGGCCCGACCGGAATTCCTTTTCGGCGGGCCTCGGCAATAAAGTCCTCGACAATGAGGAAGTAGCCGCTATATCCCGACTCCCGGATGACCTTGAGCTCGAACTCCAGGCGATCACGAATGTTTTGTGGTAGCGCCTGGTACTCGGCGGGGTCCATTTCGCCGGCCAAGGTGCGCTTGCCGTATCGCTCCACCGCGCCGTGCCTGGCCTTGTACTCGAGATACGTCTCTTCGCTGGCGAATTCCGGTGGCCGATTGGGAAAGGCGGGGAGGAAGTAGCGCTTCTCGAAGTCGAACTCGCAGAGGTTGGCCACCAGTTGGGTATTGGCCAGGGTGTCCGGATGCCCGGGAAACAACTGCCGCATCTCGGCCTCGGTCTTGACGTACGACTCCTGGCCGGTAAAGCGGAACCGCTTGGGATCATCGAGGTCCGCACCGGTGCCGATGGCCAGCAGCACATCGTGGGCCTCAGCGTCCTCTCGGCGCAGGTAGTGCGCGTCGTTGGTGGCCACCACACCGAGGCCGAGTTCCTGGCCCAGCCGGAGCATGCCCTCGGTGACAAGATCTTCCTCGGGGATGCCATGCTTCTGGATCTCGAGCCAGAAGCCGTCGGGGCCAAAAGTGGTGGCAAACCACTGGGCCGACCGCTTGGCCTCCTCGTAGTTGCCCTGGCGGAGATACAGCGCCACTTCACCCGAGAGACAGGCCGCCAGGCCGACGATACCCTCGGAGTACCGGGCCAGCACCTCGCGGTCGATCCGGGGCCGGCGATAGAACCCCTCGGTGAACCCGATTGAGGTCAGTCGGATCAGGTTCTTGTAGCCGGCCTTGTTTCTGGCCAGCAACACCAGGTGACTGTACGCAGCCGGGGCGCCGGGATGTTTTTCGCGGGCTGAGCGGGGACCGAACGCCAGGTAGGCCTCGAAGCCGAGGATCGGCCGGATCTTGGCCTTCTTGGCTTCCTCATAGAATTCCCACGCCGCGTGCATGTTGCCATGGTCCGTGACGGCCAGGCTGTCCATGCCGAGGTCCTTGACGTGCGCCACCAGCTCGGGCAGACGGTTGGCGCCGTCGAGCAGGCTGTATTCGGAGTGGGTATGCAGGTGGATGAACGACATCGGAACCTTGCCGCTGCAGTGAGTCGAGGGTCACGGGTCGAGGGTCCGTTTGATCGAGTCGCGGCGTGAGGGGCCGGGCACAAGCCCTTGACCCCTCGACCCTCGACCCAACACCGAACTATCGCTTGCGACTCTCCAGCTCATCCCACACAGCGTCCAGCGGGACACCGCGGGCCTGCAGCAATACCAGCAGATGAAAGAGGAGATCCGCCGCCTCGGACGCGAGACGGGGGCCAGCCTCCGTATGGGCTGCGATCACGACTTCGAGTGCTTCTTCGCCGACCTTCTGGGACACCCGGGGCAGTCCCTCCGCCAGCAACCGGGCGGTGTAGGATCCTTCGGGTTGTTCCGTGGCTCGGCGCGCCACGGTGGCCGCCAGCCGAGTCAGGGTGTGGGCCAGGTTTTCCGACGGTGCGGCAAGGGCGCCGTGAGGCGTCACCACCCGACTGAAGCAGGTCGGCGTGCCTTCATGACAGGCCGGCCCGGTTTGATCAACTCGGTACAGAACCGTGTCGCCATCGCAATCGAGCCGAATTTCCGTTATGGCCTGATGGTGACCCGAGCTCTCGCCCTTCTGCCAGAGGCAATTGCGGCTGCGGCTCCAATACTGGGCCTGGCCTGTCTGGGCGGTCAGTTCGAGCGCGTCGCGGTTGGCCCACGCCACCATCAGGACCTCGCCGGTCCTGGCCGCCTGGGCCACGACCGCCACCAGTCCATCGGCCGAAAAGCGGACCTCATCCAGCCAGTTCCGGGGAGTCACGGGGGGAAGGTACAGGCGCCCCGGATCGTTGTCAAAAGTCGTTGCGGTGTCGTATCTTGCGCGGGTCTGCGCACACCATTTCCGAGTGGGGTCAGTCGATGAAATTCGCCGCCAAGCCGGGAGCCATCTCCCTTGTGCTGGTTACACTGGCCGCCTGCAACGGTGGCCCAAGTGGTGGTCCGGTTCTGCCGCCAGGGAACGTGGCCTGCACCACACCGGCCGTGGTGGACCTGGCCGTCGGCGAAGGAGTCGTCCTCGCTCCGTCTGCCTCAGGTAACTGCCTTCAGATCCCGGCGCCCGCCACCGGGACCTCCCGCCACATCGTCGTCACAGTGGCCACCGACGGTGAAGAGCTGACCAATGGGGTCAAGTCCGCCTACAGCGTGACCGGCGCCCCGGCCGCCAGCGGTTCGGCCTCGGTGGCCGACGATTTCGAGCCACCACCGCCGGTCATCGGCGGTTTTGGCCGGCATTTTTCGGCCGACGAATTTCACCACCGGATCCGGCAGTGGGACCATCAGATTTCCGAGGACATGGGCACTCGCCTCCTGGCGGCCAGTCCACCGGCAGGCCCAAAGCCTGTGCCGGTGCTGGGCACGGTCGACAGCTTCTTCGTCTGCGCCAACGCCGATTGCAACAACTTCGTGAAGGTGGGCGCCACCACGATGTACGTGGGCTCCCGGAGCGCCATCTATCTCGACAACGCTTCTCCGGCCGGCGGCTTTACCCAGGCCGATATCAATCAGGTCGGCGAGCTGTTCGAGAACCAGACCTACGGACTGCACAAGACCGACACGACCGCCTTTGGCGCCGAATCGGATCTCGATGGCAACGGCGTGGTCAAGGTGCTGCTGACGCCCCGGGTCAACCGGCTCACCACCGATTGCTCCACCTCAATCATCGTCGGCTTCTTCCTCGGACTCGACCTCACCAGCCAGCAGGGCTCCAATCAGGGAGAGGTGTTCTACCACCTGGTGCCTGATCCCAACAATGCCAACTGTCCGGTCACCAAGTCCTTTGCCTCGACCCTGCTGCCGGTGACCTTCATTCATGAATTCCAGCACATGATCAGCTTCAACCAGCATGTCATCCTCCGGGACGGACTCTCGGAGCTGACCTGGCTGAACGAGGGGCTGTCTCATTATGCGGAGGAGCTGGGCGGTCGGGTCATCGACAATAGCGAGTGTCAGAACGCCAACTGCTTCAGCCAGTTTACTTCCGACAACTTCAACGACGCATACAAGTATCTCAACAATCCGGAGGCCAGTTTCCTGATCGAACCGGGATCGTCCGGAGGCACGCTGGCCGAGCGTGGCGCCAACTGGCTGTTCGTGCGCTGGTATCTCGATCAGTTTGCCACCACTCTGCCGCTGGGCACCGACATGACTCGGAAGCTCGAGCAGACCACCGCCATCGGGTTCAACAATGTCGCTGCCCAGTCCGGTGTCGATTTCTCGACCCTGGTCACCCAATGGCAGCTGGCCAACTATCTCGCCGGCGATACCACCCTGGTCCAGGCGGCCGGCAGCCGGTTCCAGTACACCAGCTGGGACCTGCGCCACATTTATACCATCAACTCATTCGACAAGCCCTACCCGCTGACGCCGCCGGTGGTGACGACCTCCTTTACCCATTCGGGCACTCTGCGGGGCGGTTCGGGCGTGCACTACATCGTTCAGCGTTCCGCCACCGACACCGCGTTCAACTTCAAGCTCCAGATCACCGATCCGTCCGTGCTGCCCCGATTCGGCGTCGTGCGGATTCAGTGAGCACCATCGCGGTCCGCGCCGGGGCGGCGCTGGCCGCGTTCCTGGGACTGGCACTCGGCCAGTCCCTCGCCGGCCAGGCTCCGCCACCCTCCTCGGTCCTGCTCGATCTGCCGGCCTCCACCCGCTCCGCCGGGCTCGGCGGGGCCGCCGTGGCGCTCAACGGCGATGCCGGCTCGATCTTCATCAATCCGGCCGGCCTTGCCACCATTCGCCACATCGGCCTCGAGGGATCGCTGCAGCGATTCACCGATGGGTCGCTCCTGAATCGCGGGGCCGGCGCGCTGCGGATCTACCGCTTCGATGTGGGGGCCGGCTACCAATACATCCGCTACAACCAGCCGGCGCCGCTGATCGGCAGCCTGCGCTGGATGGGATCGGTCGGCTACCGCCGCGGGATGATCGCGCTGGCGACCAACCTCAACTACACCTCGGTCGAGGATTCGAGTGGCCATATCGACCGGGCCCTGAGTGCTGGCGTCGGGATGCAGATTGCGGTCTTCGATCTGATGGCGCTGGGGATCAGCGTCCAGGATTTCGGCGATCACGTCATCAGCGGACGGGGGCTCACCCTCCCGACGGCGCTCCGGATCGGGTATACCCTCAACTTCGTCGATCCTCAGTCGAGCAAGCGATTGCTGATGACGATCGAAGGCAACTTTACCCATGGCCGGCCAGGCCGCGCCGTGGTCGGTGCCGAGGCAGGGATTGTCCTGAGCGGCATCGGCGTCGTGATCCGCGGCGGCTATTCAAAAGCGCCACCCGGCATCGCGATCGGCGAAGGTTCGGCCGGCGCCAGCCTGATCCTCAGCCCGCACGCCGCGGTCGATTACGCCTACCAGCCACGCACTCCGCTGGGCGGGCACCTGCACCAGCTCGGCGTCCGCCTCACCCTGTGACCAGGCGAAAAGTCGGGATGATCTTCATTGCCATCATCGGCGCACTCGTGGCCGGCCTCAGCACCGCGTGGGTCGTCAGTCCCGATGTGCGCTACCTGACCCGGGCCGGCGCCGAGGAAAGCCAGATACTGGCCACCAAGCGGCCGATCGCAAAGATGGTCGCCGATTCGTCGCTGGACCCGGCGCTCAGGGCCCGGCTCCAGCTGGTGCTCGACGCCCGCAACTATGCCGCGTCCCTCGGCTTCGCGGCCGCCAACACCTATACCAGCTACGCTGACGTCAAGCGCGACACGCTGCTGCTGGTCATCTCCGCCTCGCCGCCGGACTGTCTCTGCCCCTTTACGTGGAAATATCCAATCGTCGGCCGGATGCCATACAAAGGGTTCTTCGATCTGAAAATGGCGCGGAAGGAGGCCACCAAGCTGGAGAAGAAGGGATACGACGTCTATCTGCGACCGTCGGGCGCCTTTTCGACCCTGGGGTGGTTCGATGATCCATTGTTGTCGACCGCCGTCGAGGGAGACACGGTGGAGCTCGTCGCGACGGTATTCCACGAAATCTCGCACAATACGCTATATGTCAAGAGCGCCACTCCATTCAACGAGAGCTTTGCCCAGCTGGCCGGATACCGCGCGGCCGAACAGTTCTTCCGGAGCCGTGGCGACAGTGCCGCGGCGCGGTATGCGGCTGATCGGTGGCACGACGAAGTGATCCTCGGCGGGTACTACACCGTGCTGGCCGGGCGGCTGGACACGCTGTATCGCGGATCGAAGGGGGATTCAGTGGCGCTGGCGGAAGGGCGCACGACGATCGCTGCCTGGGCGCGGGCCGCGCTGCAGGACACCATCGGTCCGCAGCTCAGGACCTACCAGGTTGGCAAGCTGCCCGAGCGCCCGGTCAACAATGCCCGGATCATCGCGGCCAGGATCTACCGGACCAGGCTGGACCTGCTGGAGGCCTGGTATCAGGCGCATGGCCAGGATATCTCGACCAGCGTTTCCGAGCTTCGGACGCTGATGAAGGGCGCGGAGGGGGATTCAGCGGAAGCCAGGCTGGAAACAGCGGTTGCGGCACCTCATCCCGAGTGAGCGTAGCGAGTGAGGGACCTGGCACGCTGAACCGGTATCTGGTTTGACGAGCCGGGTCCCTCGCTACGCTCGGGATGAGATGCAAATGCTGAATTGAGTACCTCATCCCGAGTGAGCGTAGCGAGTGAGGGCCCTGGCACGCTGAACCGGTATCTGGTTTGACGGGCCGGGTCCCTCGCTACGCTCGGGATGAGGTGGCATCACACCCGGCTAATCCTCCCGCAGCGCCGCCACCGGATCCATCCGCGCCGCCCGCCAGGCCGGCACCGCGCCCGCGGCCAGTCCGACGATAATCATCAGGCCTGCGGTCGAGATCAGGGTAAGCGGATCGCCGGGCGTGACACCGAACAGGAACGAGGCCACCAATCGGCCGGCGATCAGCGCGACGACCACACCGCCCACGACGCCGATCAGAACCAGCCGCCCCACCTCCCCGAGAATCAGCCTCACCACACCGTGCCGCTCGGCCCCCAGCGCCAGCCGAATCCCGATTTCATTGCGGCGCCGGGCCACACTATAAGACATCAGGCCGTATAGACCGATCAGTGCCAGGATCAGCGCCAGCGCGCCGAAAAAGCCCGACACGGTGGCAAGCAGCCGTTCCCGCATCACCGAGCGGTCGAGGTTCTCGCCCACCGAGACGGTGGTGAATGACGCCTGCGGATCAACCTCCGCGACCGCGTTGCGGATACTGGCGGTGAGGGCACTCGCCGGCCCGTCAATCCGAAGCATGAAGTTGATGGATTTGAAGACTTCCTTGGTGACCTGCTGCTCGGCCAGGTAGACGATCGCCTGCGGCTTGTCCCGCAGCGACTGGTACCGGGAGTTCTGCACCACCCCGATCACCTGAAGATCCTGTTTGCCGCTCCCGCCTTCGGCGGTGAAGGTCTTTCCCAGCGGATCGGTGCCGGCGAAGAACTTGTCGGCCATGGCTTCGTTGATCACCGCCACCGGAGTCGATCCCACGACGTCATTCGCCGTAAAGTCGCGGCCCCGCTTGAGCGAGGTGCCCATGGTGGCGAAGTAACCCTCACTCACCCGGTTGAACCAGCTGAGCCGCTGCTCGATGTTGTCGGGCGCCGGCTGGCCAGGCACCTCGATGCCGCCATTCCAGCCCATGCCGCTGACCTGGAGAATTGACGCCGAGCCAGCGGAGCGAATGCCCGGCACCTGGCGGAGGCGTTCGAGAGTCCGGTGCTGGAGATCGAGGACCTGGGTGTCGCTGTATCCGCCGGAACCCAGATCCATCTGCACCGAGATCACGCCGTTGCGCCGGAAACCGGGATCGATCGTCGCCAGGGTATGAAAGGTCCGCAGCATCAGGGCGGCGCCGAGCACCAGAACGAGCGACAGCGCGACCTGGCCGAGTACCAGCGCCTTGCCCAGCGTAAACCGGGTGCCACCTTCGAGCACGCCGCGGCCATGAGCTCGCATCGCGACTTGCGGATCAATTCTGGTGCTGCGCCACGCGGGGGCCAGTCCGAACAGGATCGCGGTGATGACGGCGGTGCCGATGGTAAAGGCGAGCAGCCGGTCGTCGAGCGACAGATCGAGCGAGACGACATCCCGTCGGGTGGACAGCAGTTGCACCAGCAGCACGCTGCCCCATCGTGCCAACAGGAATCCGGTCGCGGCGCCCAGCAGCGCGAGCAGCAGGCTCTCGGTCAGCATCTGCCGAATCAGCCGGCCCCGGGTGGCACCCAAAGCCAATCGCATCGCGATCTCGCGCTGGCGCACCGTGCCCCGGGCCAGCATCAGGTTGGCCACGTTGCCGCATGCGATCAGCAGCACCAGCCCGACGACGGCCATCAGCATCAGCAAGGCCGGCTTGTAGCGGTTGCGCAGGTCGGAGAGCCCGGTCGTGGCCGGAATGGCGGTGAGCGGCGTCTTGAGATAGCGATCGCGATTCTTCGCATCCCAATTGGGCACGCTGGCGGCCATCACCGGTCCGGCCAGTGCCGCGAGTCCGGCATTGACCTGATCGAGCGAGAGCCCCGGCTTGGGGCGGCCGAGGATCTGGAGCCACCAGCTCGAGCGCTCATCGAGCGGATGGTTGGCGCCCTGCACGATCGCAACGCTGCAAATCGGTGCATACAGCGTGTTGGCGCGCCCGACTTCGACTCCGAAGAACCCGGCCGGCGCCACGCCGACGATCTGGAATGGATGGCCATTGAGCGAGAGGCTCTTGCCGATCGCATCCTGTTCCCCGGCAAATTCGCTGAGCCAGAAATCGTGGCCCAGCACCACCGTGGCGGGGCAGCCCCGGAAATCATCGGCACCGGTCAACAGGCGGCCCGCCGCTGGGACCACTCCGAGGGTGGGGAAGAAATCGCCGCCGACGTAGGCCGCATCGACCATCCGGGCCTCACCACCCTTCGCCAGGTTGAATGACTCGTCGCCAAAGGCGAGCAGCCCGGTGAAGAGAGCCTGCCGGTTGTGCAGCTCCTCCCATATGGGATTGGTGAACACATCACCGGCATCCTCACCCCGGGTGACCTGGACCAGGTCGGCCGGATCGGCGACCGGCAGTGACTTGAGCATCACGGCGTTGAGCAGGCCGAAGATCGCGGTGTTGGCGCCAATCCCGAGCGCCAGCGAGAGGATCACAGTCATCGTAAAGGCGGGATTGCCCCGGAGCCCGCGCCAGGCATAGCGCAGGTCGTTGCTGAAGATCTCGAGCCAGGACACGATCCCCGCGGCCCGGGTATCCTCCTTCAATCCCTGCCGGTGCCCGAACTGGATCCGGGCCTGCCGCTCTGCCTCGACCGGTTCCATTCCGTGTGACACCAATTCATCGGCCCGCTCGCGGATATGGAAGTCGAGCTCACGGTCGAGCTCACCAGTGTGACGGCTGGACTGGAACAGATTGCGCAGACGGGTGACGATGCTCATCGATCGATCCTCGAGTTCAGGCCTGTCGCAACACTCGGCTCACACCGTCGGTCAGTCGGACCCACTGTTCCTGCTCCGCCGCCAGCTGTTTCCGGCCTACGGCCGTCAGATTGTAGAAGCGGGCATTGCGATTCTTCTCGGTGATGCCCCAATCGGCCTTGACCCACCCCGCCTGCTCCATCCGGTGCAGGGCAGGGTAGAGACTCCCCTCTTCCACTCTCAACAGGTCGGCCGAAACCCGCTGGATGTGAGTGGTGATGGCATAGCCATGCATCCGGCCCTGGGCGGCCAGGCACTTGAGGACCAGCAGGGCCAGGGTGCCCTGGAGGATGTCGTTGCGTGCTCGGCTCACGTGATACCTTTCTTGCTAGGCATAGGTAGCTAGGTGAATATGGGAAGGAGAGAGACGAGTGTCAATCCAAATTGGCCACCTGCCCCGCCAAACCACATCCGCGTCAGACGAACCAGGTCCCTCGCTGCGCTC
>JBEPVA010000070.1:0-17545 GCA_041691295.1 Gemmatimonadota bacterium | reverse complement strand
GAATCCCACCTGGCCGAGCAGGTTCGGGAATATGGCTGGGAGAACCTGGTCGACAGCACGATGGCCGACCTCCGCTACGCCAGCCGCCGGCTCCGCCGGGCCGCAGGCGCTTCCCTGCTCACGATTCTGTCGCTGGCGCTCGGCATCGGGGCCACCACCGCAATATTCAGCGCCGTCAACCCGATCCTCTTCCGTTCGCTGCCATACCCCGACGCGGCCCGGATCATGACACTGGCGGACGTCGGGCGGGATGGTGCTCCAATCGCCGTCACCTTTGGCACCTTCCGGGAGGTAGCCACCCGGGGGCACGCGTTCGAGGCCCTGGCGGTACTGAAGCCGTGGCAGGCCACGATGACTGGCCCCGCCACCCCCGAGCGGCTCGAGGGCCAGCGGGTCAGCGCGGATTATTTCCGGGTCCTCGGTGTGACACCCGCCCTGGGCCCGGGCTTCTCGATCTCCGATGATCGGGTCGATGGCGCCCACGTCGTGATCCTGAGCGACGGGCTCTGGCGCCGCCGCTTCAACGCCGACCCGGCCATCGTCGGGCGGCAGGTCATGTTGAATGATGACCCGTTCACCGTGACCGGCGTCCTGCCGGCCGGCTTCGACAATGTCCTGGCCCCAGGCGCGGAGGTCTGGGCGCCGCTGCAATATGACGCGATGCTCCCTGCCGACGGCCGGGAGTGGGGGCACCACCTTCGAATGATCGGTCGCCTCGCTCCAGGGAACTCTGCCGCCGTCGCCGGCGGCGAGGTCGCCGCCATCGCCCGGGCACCCGAGGCCGAGTTCGTCCGACCGCGCTGGGCGTCCATGGAGCACGGACTCCAGATCCATTCGCTGCAGGACGACGTGACCCAAGCGGTGAGGCCGGCCCTGCTCGCGGTGATCGGCGCCGTGCTGCTCCTGCTGGTCATCGCGTGTGTCAACGTGACCAATCTGCTGCTGGCCCGGGCAGCGGCGCGGCGCGGCGAGTTCGCGCTCCGGGCCGTGCTGGGCGCGGGCCGTCCGCGGCTGGTGCGCCAGTTGCTGACCGAGACCCTGCTCCTGGCGGGACTGGGCGCACTCGCCGGGCTCGCGATCGCCGCGCTGGGGGTGCGAGCGCTGATCGCGGTCAGCCCGGCCGCGCTGCCGAGGGTGGCCGCTATCCAGGTCGATGGAGTCGTATTCGCCTTTGCGCTGGGTGTCTCACTGCTTGTCGGCCTGGCCTGCGGCGTCCTGCCGGCGCTGCGCGCCTCGCGAGAGGAACTGGGCGACGGGATCCAGGCGGGCTCTCGTCGATCCGTCGGCGGGCATCACACCGCGCGACGGACGCTGGTCGTTGCCGAGGTGGCGCTGGCCCTGGTGCTGCTGGTCGGTGCCGGCCTGCTGCTGCGGAGCCTTAACCGGCTCTTCGCGGTGGCCCCGGGCTTCGATCCGACCGGTCTCCTGACGATGCAGGTACAGACCTCTGGACACCGATTCGATGATGATGCCACCACCCGCCGGTTCTTCCACGAAGTCCTGGCCGCGGTTCGACATGTTCCCGGAGTCTCCGCTGCGGCGTTCACCAGCCAGCTCCCGCTGACCGGTGACGCCGAACAATACGGCATACATTTCGAGTCGAGTCCCACCGACCGGCTGGAGCAGGACCACAGCGTCTATCGGTACGCCGTGACACCGGGCTACCTCGAAGCCATGGGGATCCCGCTTCGCCGCGGCCGCCTGCTCGATGCCCGCGATGATGCCCGCGCGACGGCGGCGGTCCTGATCAACGAGTCGCTGGCCCGGCGGTTCTTTCCCGGGCAGGATCCGATCGGCCAACGGGTCCATATCGGCAGCACCGACCTGCCGTGGGCCACTGTGGTCGGAGTTGTCGGAGATGTGAAGCAGACCTCGCTGGCCGTGACCGTCGGCGACGCCGCCTACCTCACCATGGACCAGTGGTACTCCGCGGACCGGGCCATGTCGCTGGTGGTGCGGACCCAGGGCGGGCCAGCCGCACTGGCCGAGCCGGTTCGCAGTGCGATCTGGTCGGTGGACAAGGACCAGCCGATCGTGCGGGTGGCCACGATGACGGATCTGGTCGACCGGTCGGCGGCGGAACGGCGCTTTGCGCTGGTGCTGTTCGAGGTGTTTGCCGGAGTGGCTCTGCTGTTGGCCGGCGCGGGGACCTACGGGGTGGTCTCGGGATCCGTCAACGAGCGGATCAGGGAACTGGGGGTGCGCACGGCCCTGGGGGCCACACGCGTCCAGATCCTGCTTCTCATCCTGCGGCAAGGGATGGTGCTCACCACGATGGGGATCGCGCTCGGGCTGGTGGGCGCGGTACTGGCCAGCCAGGTCATCGCCACGATGCTGTTTGGCATATCGCCCCTCGACCCCGCCACCTACGTGGCAGTGGTCGGCGTACTCGTGTCAATGTCGATACTGGCCTGCGGGCTGCCGGCCTGGCGCGCGGCAACGGTCGATCCGGCGGTGACGTTGCGGGCGGAGTAGCACTGCAGGAGCCAGAAGACCGGACGGGCGCCACGGTGCGATATCGAAACCCGGCTGCCTCTCCAACCCTCCATTGAAACGTCAGTCGCTGGCCTGCAGGGATCCGGCAAGAGTCAGCCCGCGGTGCCGAGCCTCGGTTTCACTCGAGGGCGTTGCGGGGCATCCGGACACCGAGGCTCGGAATTGGCGGTTGACTCCCGGTGCCGCGAGCGCTAAATAGAAATCAGCAGGAACAAGGCCGGTTGAGCGGCCGCTTGGCGGGCAAACTCGGGTTTGTCAGTTGAAGGCGCGAAGGGATCGAAATGATCCCGTCGCGTTTTTTGTTTTTCAGCCAGGGCCCGCGATCCAGTAGAGTGAAGGCCGGGTTCATCTTCCTGAAGGAGTCCGATCATGCCTGCCAATAAACAGCCCGGTGCCGCCCACCAGAATGCCAAGAGCCAGACCGGTGGATCACATGAAAAGGGCGTGCACACCGAGCACGGCACTGGTCATCACGCCGCCTCGGACCATTCGCACCCGGACAAGGTCAACACCGAAACCAAGCAGGGCCATCCCGCACCTGACCCCGCGCGCCGGAACCAGCCATCCCCGAAGAATGCATCGGTCCCCAATATGGCACCCGAGGCCGACTGACCATCGAGCGATTCCCGCGCTAGCGCAACGCCTCGGCCAGGTGATCGAACGCCTCCGACCATCCTCTGCCATGGTCGTCGTAGTCCTCCTGGCTGGTGAACAGCGCCTGGTGAAAGGTCATCGTGGTACTGTCGTCCTGATCGGTAAAATCGATGGTGACCAGTGTCTTGAGACCGGGGTTGGGATGGGCCCCCGACCAGATGTGACTGAACACCAGTCGGCTGGACGGCGTGAATTCTTGATAGGTGCCGTCGTGCCACATATCCTCGCCGGAGGGGCTCCGCATCTGGACCCGCCACGCGCCGCCAACCCGGGGCTCGATCTGCGCCGAAACGACCGAGAAGTCGTTGGGGCACATCCAGCGGGTGAGGAGATCGGGGTTGGTCCACGCTTCGAATACCAGTGCGGCGGGTGCCGCGAACCGACGAACGATGGTCAGTTCGCGATTGGCGGCTCGGATCAGATTGTCGGACTGGCTCACATGATCGATTCGGCTCGAGGGTAGGTGAATGTTCCGGTGACGGGGTCGAACGTCAAGACGGCCCGCCAATTGGCGGGCCGTCGGCTTTCGTACCAGCGTACTGGCCCTCACACCCTAGCTGGCCTTGGAGAAGCTGAGCGCCACCGAGTTCATGCAGTAGCGGAGCCCGGTCGGCGCCGGGCCGTCGTCGAACACATGCCCGAGGTGGGCATCACAGCGGGTACACGACACCGCGGTCCGGGTGGTGCCGAAACTGGTGTCGGTCGTCTCGACCACATTCTCCTTGGCGATCGGCTGCCAGTAGCTGGGCCAGCCGGTGCCGGACTCGAACTTGGTGGCGGCATCGAACAAGGCGGTGTCGCAGCCGATGCAGCGGAATACGCCGGCCCGATGCTCGCCGAGCAGGGCGCCAGTGAACGGCCGCTCGGTGCCGGCATGCCGGGTGATCTCGAATGAGGCCTCGGAGAGCTTGGCCTTCCACTCGGCTTCGGTCTTGACCACGGCCGGCACCGTCTCGACCCGGAGCCGCTTGGCATCGTCACTGAAGATGGCAATGGTCACCATCTTCGGCGCCGGCTCAGCGGCCAGCTTTCCTACGCCCGAGCGGGCCAGGTAGCGGGCGGCGGCACCAATGACCAGAACCCCCGCACCCACCAGCAGGGCGCGGCGGTCGGTGGCCACGGTGTCCTTCGTGTCGCGATCAGCCAGCGATTTCATCTCGCCCACTTTCTGCTTCGGTTCGGATGCAGGTTCAACCCTCGACCCTAGCGCCCTTCCTGGTACCAGGCGGCAAACTCGTGCTTCAGCGCCGCCACCTTGGGCGCATCATTGTAGACGATGTAGGGCTGGCTCGGGTGCAGCTCCATATAGTGCTGATGATAGTCCTCGGCCTGGTAAAAGGCCTTGAGGGGCGCGATCTGGGTCACGATCGGCCGGGCGTACTTCTTCTGCTCGGTCAACTGGGCCACGTAGTCCGTCGCCGCCTTCTGCTGCTGGGCATTCCGGAAGAAGATCGCCGAGCGATACTGGGTGCCCTGGTCCGGTCCCTGGCGATTGAGCGTGGTCGGGTCATGCGCTACCGCAAAGAAGACCTGCAGCAATTGGGCATACGAAATCCTGCTCGGATCGTAGACCACCTGCACCGACTCGGCGTGACCGGTGGTTCCGGAGCTCACATCCTCGTACGACGGCGCCACTGTGGTCCCACCGGCATACCCGGCCGTGGCCGAAGTGACCCCCTTCAGATGCTCGAAAACCCCTTCGACTCCCCAGAAACAGCCGCCGGCGAAGACCGCGGTATCCAGAGTAGCCGAGCGGAAGCTGGTCGGCAGGGCGGGCACTGGCGCCGCGGACAGCTTGGGGGCCGCTGCCGACAATACCACTAAGCCCATGATTGATAGCGAGTTACGAATGGTGCTGAACATGGTCAATTTCCGATGGCTGGTGACATCAGTATAACGTCCGGGGAGGTGGTTTGGTTCTTTTTTGGGGGGGCAGGGGGCCAGGGGGGCTGGGGGGCAGAAACTACAGCAGTACTTCATCCCGAGCGTAGCGAGGGATCGTTTGAGCCATGGGGTCTGTCACGCCTCGCAAGGCGATGTGGATTTGTTGATGGGGGATTCTGTCCTTCGTTCCGATGAGCAGGTCCAAGCTGGATGAGGAATAGCCGAACTGTCGGTAGACGGGCGGAGACCCCACTTGTGGTGCGATCGGGCTGGCACCAACCTCAAGCCGTGCGGCTCGTCCCCTCTCCTCTCTCCTCTCTCCCCTCTCCTCTCTCCCGCCTTTATTCCCCCCGCAGCGCTGACGCCGGCGCGATCCGTATCGCCCTGAGTACCGGCACCAGGCTCCCAGCCAGCGTCATCACCGCGCAGAGCGCGATTGCCGATCCGAACGTCAGTGGATCTCCGGGTTCGATCCCTGCCAGCAGCGACTGCAGCGCTCTGCCCGCCGCCCACGCCAGCACGATTCCCGGAATGATTCCTCCCAGCGCCAGCAGGGCACTCTGCCGCATCACCATTCCGACGATGGCGCCGGCCCTGGCACCGAGCGCCGAGCGAACGGCGAATTCGTGGCGACGTGACGCGACCGCACAGGCCAGCAACCCGTGAATCCCGATCCCGGCCAGCAGAAAGGCGATCAGGGCAAATCCCGCCAGCACCACGGCCTGGACCGAGCGCGATGCCGTGACCGACTCGACGATCTCGGTGAGCGTCCGCACATCCGAAATCGGTTGTTCCGGGTCCGCGGCGTTGACGGCCGCGCGGATCTGGGGCAGCAACCGGTCGGTCGGGACCGAGCTTCGGACCACCAGGCTCTTGGGGATGTATCCAATCAGCGACGAATCGGGGGCCTGTCCATATGGGACATAGACCTGCGGTTCGCTGGTGCGCTCGAGTCCTCGGACCATGACATCACCCACGACGCCGACCACGGTGCGTTCGCTCAGCGCCAAACTGAACCGCCGGCCGATCGGGTCCTGGCCGGGCCAGAACTGCTTGGCGAACGAGGCACTGACCACCGCGACATAGGGCTGATCGCCGCGGTCGGTCTCCGCCACATCACGGCCGCGCAGCAGCGGGATTTCGAGCGACTGGAAGTATCCCGGAGTCGTGAATCGGAGGCTGGCCGGCCGGTCCTCCCCCGGTGCGGCGGCCTGACTGGGAATCAATACCGGCCAGATTCCGCCACCCATCACCATCGGGAGCCAAGTGATGTACGCGGCGCTCGAGACACCCGGCATACCACGTACCGCCCCCAGCACCCGGTCGTAGTATTGCTGCCGGACCGCCACGACCTGGTAGCGGGTGAGCGGCAGTGTAGTAGTGAGCGTCAGCACCTGCTCGGTCTTGAAACCGGGATCGGTGGCTTGGATCCGCCATAGCGCCCGGGTCAGTAATCCCGCTCCGACCAGCAGCACCACCGATGCCATGACCTCGGCAATGACCAGTGCAGCCCGCAACCTGGCCCGCTGCCCGCCGCCGGCACGGGCTCCTTCACGCAGCGCCTCGAAGCCAACGGACCGCGACGCTCGCAGAGCGGGCAAGACTCCGAAAGCCAGTCCGGTGAGACCAGTGAGCACGCCGGCAAACAGCAACACCCGCAGATCGACCTCGGGGGTGCCGGCAATCGGCAACGCCGTGGGGACCAGCCGTGACAGCAGCGGCACTGACATGCTTGCGATGACGATGCCGAGCCCGCCACCCGCCAGTGAGAGGACGAGACTTTCGGTGACCAGCTGGCGGATCAGCCGCTCCCGGCCGGCGCCGAGTGCGGTGCGCACCACCAGTTCGCGATGCCGGATCATGGCGCGGGCCAGCAGGAGGTTGCCCAGGTTGACGCAGGCGATCAGCAGGACGCAGAGCGACGCGCCGCAGAGCCCGAGCAGCAGCAGACGCGACTGGTCGGAGAAGCCGTCCTGCATCCTATAGACGGTGGCGCCGAGCTTGGAGTCTTCCTTGGGGTATTGCTGCTCCAGCCGGCCGGCGATCAGCGAGAGTTCAGCCCGGGCTTGCTCCAGCGTGACTCCGGGCCGCAGCCGCGCCACGGCCTGGAACCAGAAGTTGGTGCGATCGGCGTCGCTGAGTTCATCGGCTGGCATCGGCAGCCAGAATTGCATCTGGCGGGAAGGGAAGTGGAAGCGGGCCGGCATGACGCCAACCACGACCCGGGGTGCGCCATCGAGCACGATCGATTGACCCACCGCCTCCGTCCGGCCGGCAAATACATCCTTCCAGAGCGCATAGCTCAGTACCACCGCGTTGATTCCATCCTGATCCGAGGGCAGTCGCCCGATTTCGGGCACCACGCCGAAGATTGGCAGCAGGTCGGTGGTGACAGCGGCGCCGGTGAGCCGTCGAGGCGGCCCCTCGCCGAGCATGTTGGCATCGAGCGGGTGAAAGGCGCCCATGGCCGCAAACGAGTGGCTGGCCGCCTTGAGATCTCGATAGTTAGGAGGGGAGAGCTCATACTGGGAGTACTGCGGCTTGGCGCCCCAGACCCGCACCAGCGAACCGGGGTCCTTGAATGGCAGCGGCCGCAGCATCACGAAATCGGCCACCGAAAAGGCCGCGGTGGTGGCCCCGACGCCGAGGGCGGTGACCAGAATGGCCGTGAGCGCAAAGCCGGGTGAGCGCGTCAGCGTGCGCCAGGTATAGCTGAGGTCCTGCCGCAACAGGTCCAGATGCGCCGCCAGCGCACTGGAGGCCGTATCCCAGATGGCGCCGATCCAGAGCGCCACTGCCGCCGCGGCGCCGGACGTTTGACGTTGGCGCAGGGCGAACATCGCTTCCAGCTCCCGACCGAACTCACGGTGGAAGGACGCGGGGTACAGCCGGAGCAGTACCCGATAGGGCCAACTCATGCGCGCCGCCCGGCCAGTCCCTGGGCCCGCGCCATATCCACCAGTCCCGCCATCCTCCTGGCCTCGGCGCGGGCGACGGCGGCACCGAACGGGGTGATCCGATAGTAGCGGCGGCGCTCATCATCGAGTTCGGGAGCCGGGCGTTCGGTGGTTTCGTTGAGCAGTCCCTGCTCCAGCATCCGCTGGATCGAGCGGTAGAGCGTGCCGGCGCTCAGCCGGAGCTCGCCACCGGTGCGCTGCTCGATGTCCTGGATGATGGCGTAGCCGTGACGATCATCGTGGGCCACCGCCAGCAGGATGTGGAAGGTGGCGGGGGGGAGGGGCAGCAGCGCAGTGACTTCGTCGGGTGAGTATGCCATGAGTGAGTATATCCACAGTGGATATATTGTCAATGGCTCAAACCACCGGGATGCTTCTGATGACGGAGCCGGAGCGACACCCAGCCGGAACCAGCCACAACTGCCTGGGATCAGTGCTTCGGTTCGACCCCTGAGAGATGAAGAATGGCTGGCACGATCGAAAAGGCGGCGCTGTCCACCCGGGTCCCGCCGGCCAGCGCGGCATGGGCTGCCTGAACTCCCGCCTGGGCTCCCAACGAGTCATGCTGCCTGGCCAGCAACGCGGCCTCGACTGCCAAGGTCCCCGCAAAGGCGGGCGTCACCTTGCCGTATTTGGCCCTGACCTTTGCCAGCACCATGGAATCAGTCCTCGCCGCATCAGCCGGCCGGCCGGCGGCCAGTTCCATCTCGGCCAGCCGCTGACCGGCCAGTAGCGTCCACTCATGGTCCGCCCCCAATTTCTTCTGCAATCCGTCCTGGGCGCTCCGGGCATCGATCAGGGCCGTGGCCAGTTCTCCGGTTCTGGCCTCATAGAATGAACGCAGCGACAAGCTGTTGAATCGCTCGGGATGATCCGGCCCCATGACATCATGGAACATGGCCACGGCTCGCCGGCTGGTGGCAAGCGCAGCACTGTCTTGCCCCTCGAGTGACTCCAGGAGGGCCAGTCGGTCCAGCACCCGGGCCAGGTTGAGTCCACGGGGCGCCTCGATCTGTTCCAGCCCGGCCACGGCGGTCCGGAGGTGCGGTTCTGCTCCGGCCAGGTCTCCCCGCTTCATCAGGATGGTCGCCACGCTGGACTCACCGGCGAGGTAACGCACGTCCAGTGGCGACAGCACTCCCTTCCGGTGCGCCTGCGCCGCCACCATGGCGGATTCCGCCGGCGCCAGCCGGTTCTGCGCCGCCAGCAGTGAGCCCAGGTCGCTCAGGCGCGAGGCGGTGATGGTGTCATTGGGGCCGCTCAGCCGGATTTGCAGCGCCAACGATTGGCGATACAGCGATTCCGCCTGCTCCGGGTGGTCGAGCCGCTTCCTGGCGGTGGCCAGAATGTCGATCGCATCGGACAGCGCCTGGCTCTCGGGCCCGGAGGCACCCTCGTACGCTCCAATCGCGCGGGTTAACAGCGTGTCCGCGTCCCGATACCGGCCCCGATCGTTGAGTCCCCACCCCACAGCCATTTCATGATCAAGCAGTTCCGGGCTGCCCGGGCCATACAGACGCCGGACGACCGCCAGCCCCTTTCGGTGCAAGGTGTCGGCCTGCTCGAGCAGGCCGAGGTGGGCATAGGTGTTTCCCAGCACTTCGTATAACTCGGCTTGCACGGCCGGCTCGCTGCCCAGCATGCTGTCGATCCGGCGGGTGCCGCGGTCGAGCAGTTGCCGCACGCTGAACTCCTGGCCCCCGGTCACGTCGGGGTCGGCCTGATGGAGCAGGTCGGCCAGAAATTCCTTGACCCGATCGGCCCGGCGAGCCTCCAGCCGGGCTGCCCGCGCCTGCCAGGCAGTGGCCACGATTCCTCCTGCCAGCGCCAGAATCACCAGCGCCGCAGCCGACACTCCCACTCGATGACGTCCGACGAATTTCCGGGCCCGGTACCCGGCCGAATCGGGCCGGGCCAGCAGCGGCCGGCCGGTGCGCCAGCGGCGCAGATCATCCAGCATGGCCTCTGCCGACGCGTAGCGGCGGGCCGGATCTTTCTGCAGCGCCGTGAGCACCAGGGTGTCGAGATCACCGGACAGGCTGCGCGGCAGCGGGTCGGCCGCGCCCGCCATTCCCTCCCGTGGCCCGCGCACCGCGGCGCTCGGTGCGACCGGATCAGCCTCGCAGACGACCTTCTCGATCTCGGCCGCGGTCCGCTTGTCGAATCGATGGGCTCGCCGCCCAGTCAACAATTGGTAGAGCACCGCGCCCAGTGCATAGATATCAGTGGCAGTGGTGATCGGGTCGCCGCGGACCTGTTCGGGGGCGGCGTATTCCGGCGTCATCACCCGCCCGGAGGCCAGAGTCAGCGCCGGATCGGCCGGGTGATCGTCCCCCAGCAGCTTGGCGATCCCGAAATCGAGCAGCTTCACCTCTCCCTCGTCAGTGACGAAGATGTTGCTCGGCTTGAGATCGCGATGGACCAGGAGATTCCGGTGAGCATAGGCCACGGCGCCGAGTACCTGCTCCATCAGTGCCAGGCGGGCGGGGATGTCGAGCGCGAGGTCGGTGCAATACTGGTCCAGTGGCCGTCCGGCCACGAACTCCATCGCGAAGTACGGCAACCCGTGTGGCGTGACGCCACCGTCGAGCAGCCGGGCGATATGAGGATGGGTGAGGGTGGCCAGGATCCGGCGCTCTTCGAGGAAGCGCCGGATCAGCAGTGGGTCATGCTCGCCCCCGCGGCGCACCACTTTGAGGGCGGCTGTCTGGGCAAACTGACCGTCGGCCCGCTCCGCCTTGTACACCGCGCCCATTCCGCCCTGGCCCAGCTCTGCCGTGACCTTCCAGGGGCCGATCAACTCGCCGAGTGGGATTGGGGGCGGGGCAAACTCGTTGAATTCGGCGAGCAGCGGCCCGGCCAATTCGGCCACCGACCGTTCGAGCGGGCTGTCGGGATCCTCTCCCGCGGCCAGCATCTGTTCGATCCGGTCCCGGAGTACCTGGTCGCCGGCGCAGGCACGCGCGAGATAGGCGGCCCGGTCAGTGGTGGGCAGGTCGAGTACCTGATCCAGGATCGGTTCGATGAGGGACCAGCCGGAACGATCCGCTGAAGGCACGAAGATCCTTGAGGGTGGTAAGCAAAGCTACAGGGTGAACAGCGAACGGCGAACGGCGAAAAGCGAAAAGCGAAAGGTGAAGGGCGAATGGCGAACAGGGAACAGGGAACACCGAACCGTGAACCCTGAACCGTGAACCGATTCCGCGGGTCGTTGCCTCCCGTCTCCCGTCTCCTGGCTACTTGTCCACCGTCACCGTCCCCCCGCTCAGGGTCAGGCCAGTCTGCGGCGTTCCCGACACGGTCACCCCGGTGAGCGTCGCCTGATAGGTGCTGCTCCCGCCGCCGGGCTCGGTAGGCCCGCTGCCGCCGCTACAGCTGGTCACTCCCGCCGTCAATATGAAAGCCAGCATGCCGAGCATCAGCCCTTTGCGGCGCCGGACCACGGGTACGAAGAACAGCGGCAGAATGGCCAGTGCGACTGCGCTGCCCAGTCGCGCCGCGATCGAGGTATTGAAGTTGTAGGTCACCAGCAGATCGGTCGGCGCGGAAATCGACAGCGGCGGTGCCAGGGTCAGCGTTACCGTTCCATCGTTGGCCGGAAAGGTGCCACTGGCCAGCAGCGGCTCACCGGTATCGACTCGGCCATTGCCATTGAGGTCGTTGTAGAGCCCGACCTGGGTGACATCGACCTGTTCGTTGCCGCTGCCGGAGCCATGCACCGTGACGCTGGTGACCGATTCAGGCGCTGCGGGATTGAGGCGGAACTCCAGCATCGGCACATGGCTGCTGCCCTTGGCGACGGTGCCACCGCTCGGGTTGTGTCCGCCGAGGGTCACGGTGAAGGTCGTGGCCCGGGAAAACGATGCGGTTGGCGCGAAGCTGTTGTTGGCCACGGTGTCCACCACGATCACCCCCCCGGGCGCGCTGGTCCGACCGAGGACACTGACGATGAATCCGGGGTCGGCGAAGAAGGTCAGGGTTACCGGACTCCCGTGCGGAATCGCGCCGGCGTGGGCGCCGATCTGGGTGTAGGTCACACCGCCGGTGGAATCGACCCTGGCGTCGAAGCTGCGATCGGCATTGGGGCCCGTGATCCGGACCTCCCCTGAGGCGCCGCCGGTGCTCAATGGCCTGAACGACACCGCGCAGTAACTCCAAGTCACGGTCTGACCGACATGCACCGTATCATTGAAAGCCAGGACTCCCTGGGCGCCGCCACCATCCAGCACACAGTTGGTGACCGGGTCGTAGGTGTGGACATTCTTGATCGTGAATCCGCCGTTGCCGCCGAAGTCCAGCAGGCCATAGTCGGCGCCCTGGGCCCAGCCCAGGTTGTAATTGTCGAACTCGACCGGCGGGTCGGCGGGATTGGTCGCGTCGAACAGCATGTCGACCGAAGTGGAGGCGTGATAGCCGTCAAACGGCTGGCCCAGGAACGATACGTGGATCGCCAGGTAGGCCTGCGCCTCAGCGCCTGAGGGCATCAAGGCCAGGCCGGCGAGCAGCAGGGCGGAGCGGAGTATTGCACGGGAATCGGGCATGAGACGGTCCTCGCGGGTAGCGGAGTCGAGCGGGCGCTACCCGTGAAGCGAGGGAATCCGGATGAAAGCGGACACGGTCGGTGCGGCGAATGGCGAACAGGGAAAGTCGAAAGGCGGAAGGCTAAGGGAGGCGAGAGGAGGGCGAAGAGCCACTGGCTGACGCTGACCGGTTGTTCCCACGATTCAGGCGCTCGACCCTCGACCCTCGGCTTTCAGTTTACGGCAGCTCGTCGAGCGCCGTCGCCAGCCACCCCTTGGCCTTGATCCAGTCTCGGCGCACGGTGCGCGAGGTGACGCCGAGTGCTGCGGCAGTCTCTTCGTCGGTGAGGCCGAGGAAGTAGCGGCATTCCACCACCTGAACCAGGCGAGGGTTGAGGGTGCCGAGCCGTTCCAGCGCGTCGTTGAGGGCCAGCAAGGTCTCGGCGCTGTCGTCCTGGGCCGACGACAAGCCGCTGAGGCTGACCCGCTGTCGCTGGCCTTCGCGCTTGCTGACATTCCGGCGGCGGGCATGCTCGATCAGGATTCGGCGCATGGCGATGGCGGCGACCGCCAGAAAATGAGACCGGTCCTGCCACTCGACTCTGGTCTGGTCCACCAGTCGGAGGTAGGCCTCGTGGACCAGCGCCGTGGTGGTGAGGGTGTGATCCGGTCGCTCCCGGCTCATGTAGCGCTCCGCCAGCCGGCGCAGCTCGCCGTAGACCAGCGGCAGCAGCTGATCCACGGTGCGCGGATCGCCGTGGCTGAGCTGGAGCACCAGATCGGTGACGGCGGGAGCGGAGGGGTGGGTCATGCGGGGAGAAACATAGCCATACGCCGGATACCGTAAGCTGGGAGTCTAGAGTCGAGGGTCGAGGGTCGAGGGTTCCGGGTTTCGGGCTTCGGGTTTCGGGTTCCGGGTTCCGGGTTCAGGGTTCCGACGAATGATGGTCTGTCGATGTGTATCGCGGTTTCAACTTCTGAGCGATATTGGCTCGCCTTTCGCCTTTCGCCTTTCGCCTTTCGCCTCTCGTCGAGTCCCGCCAGCAAGTCGGGCCTGCAGGTTGAGACGGACGACCCGGAACCTGGAACCCGGAACCTGCTCCGGGTTTGTAACTCTGTTTCGTCACTCCCCGTAGAGCCGCCGCCGACTGATCCTCAGACCCCAGCACATTGCAGGTTGGCACGCCGATTCGCGCACCTTACCATGCATAGCGGTTGATCCTTCCCTTTCCGCCGGAGTGACCCGTGGAACGCCGTGAGTTTCTGCATTGGAGCGGCATGGCCGCCGGGGCAATGGCAGTCGCCCCCCACACGAGAAATTGGTCAGGCAGCCTGACCCCCATACCCACCGCAGACCGGAAGATGCTGGCCGACGTGGCCATGACCGCCGCCCGTGCCAAGGGTGCCACCTACACCGATGTCCGGATCGGCCGCTACCTCAATCAGTTCATCAATGGCCGGGAAACCAAGATCCAGAACGTGGTGAACACCGAGTCCTACGGCGTCGGTGTCCGGGTCATCGCCAATGGCACCTGGGGCTTTGCGGCTACCGCCGATGTGACCAAGGATGGCGTGGCCCGTGCGGCCGAGCAGGCGGTGGCCATTGCCAAGGCCAACTCGAAACTGCAGACCGATCCGGTGATTCTGGCGCCGCAGGCGGGGTTCGGGGAAGTCTCCTGGAAAACCCCGATCCAGAAGAATGCCCTGGATATATCGATCAAGGAAAAGGCCGACCTGCTGCTGGCGGTCGGTGATGCCGCGCTCAAGGCCGGCGCCAACTACATCTTCACCGGCCTCTTCCTGGTCAACGAGCAGAAGTATTTCGCCTCGACCGACGGCAGCTACATCGATCAGGACATTCACCGGACCTGGCCCAACTTCCAGGTCACGGTCATCGAAAAGGATACCGGCAAGTTCCAGGACCGCGGCGCGCTGAGTGCACCGATGGGTCTGGGCTGGGAGTACCTGACCGGCGGCCCGGCGGGCCGAGTGATGACGCCGGCCGGTGTCCCGGTGTACAGCCAGAGCTACGACATGCTGGAGGACGCCCGGCTGGCGCCGGAGCAGGCCAAGGCCAAGCAGGGGGCCAAGTCGGTCGAGCCCGGCAAGTGGGACCTGGTGCTCGATCCCACCAACATCTGGCTGACCATCCACGAATCGGTCGGCCATCCGCTCGAGCTGGACCGGGTCCTGGGCTACGAGGCCAACTATGCCGGCACCAGCTTCGCGACGCTCGACAAGTGGAAGAGCAAGAGCTTCAAGTACGGCAGCCCGCTGGTCAACTTCGTGGCCGACAAGCTGCAACCCGGTTCCCTGGGCGCGGTGGGCTACGATGACGAGGGGGTCAAGACCCGCGAGTGGGATCTGGTCAAGGACGGCATCCTGGTCAACTATGAAGCCATCCGTGACCAGGTCCATATCCTCGGGGAAAAGGCCTCGCATGGCTGCTGCTACGCCGACAACTGGAGCGACGTCCAGTTCCAGCGGATGCCCAACGTGTCGCTCAAGCCCGGCACCAGGCCGCAGACTCCGGACGAGATGATCGCCGGGGTTGAAAAGGGCATCTACATCATCGGCGACGGTTCGTATTCCATCGACCAGCAGCGCTACAACTTCCAGTTCGGCGGGGTCCTCTTCTTCGAGATCAGCAAGGGCAAGATCGTCGGCCCGCTCCGGGACGTGGCCTACCAGTCCAACACCCAGGAGTTCTGGAATTCGGTGGTCCAGATCTGCGATAAGCGCGACTACCGGCTCGGCGGGTCCTTCTTCGACGGCAAAGGCCAGCCGGGCCAGATCAGCTCGGTCTCCCACGGCGCCGCGACCACCCGGGTCAACGGCGTCAAAGTCATCAACACCGCACGAAAGATCGGGTGACCGCCATGGCCCCCATGACCGAGGCCCAGGCCCGCGAACTGCTCGACAAGGCGCTCAAGCTCACCAAGGCGGAGGCCGTCGAGATCAATCTGAATGGCAATGTCGGCGGCAATATCCGGTACGCCCGCAACACCGTGAGCACCGCCGGAATGGCCCAGGACCAGAACATCGTGGTCCAGTCGTTTTACGGAAAACGCAGCGGCGTCGCGACGGCCAATCAGTTCGACGCCGACACCATCGAGCGGACGGTCCGCCGATCCGAGGAGCTGGCTCAGCTGGCCCCGGAGGACCCCGAGTCGGTCATGCCGCTCGGTCCCCAGCAGTACACCCCCGTGTCTGCGGCCTGGAGCGACGCCACCGCCGGCATCACGCCCGACTATCGGGCCGATCTGGCCGCCTCGAGTATCGCGCCGGCCAAGGCGCGCGGCTGCGTGGCAGCCGGGTTCCTGCAGGACGGCAGCGGCTGGCAGGCCATGGCCAACAGTGCCGGCCTCTTTGCCTATCATCGTTCCACCAACCTCAACTTCTCCGTCACCATGCGGAGCACCGATGGCACCGGTTCGGGCTACGTCGAGCGGGATGTCAACGACTCGAAGCGGTTCGACGGCTCGGCCTCCTCGGCCATCGCGGTCGACAAGGCGGTCGCCTCCCGCGAGGCCAAGGCCATCGAGCCCGGCAAGTACACCGTCATCATGGAGCCGCAGGCCGCCGTCGAACTGCTCCAGCCCTTCATCTTCGGGCTGGACGCCCGCTCGGCCGATGAAGGCCGCAGCCCGCTGTCCAAGGCCGGCGGCGGGTCGCGGGTTGGGGAAAAGCTGGTCTCCGATGTGGTGAATATCTCGTCCGACCCGGCCAATGAAGATGTGCCGACCTCGCCGTGGGGCGGAGATGGCCGGCCGTTCGAGAAAACCAGGTGGATCGACAAGGGGGTGGTGCAGAACCTGTTTTACTCCAGGTACTGGGCCCAGAAACAGGGCAAGCCGGCCACGCCGGCCCCAGCCAACATCATCATGGCCGGCGGCGATGCGTCACTCGAGCAGCTGATCGCGGGCACCGACCGCGGCGTGCTGGTCACCCGGTTCTGGTACATCCGGTTCGTCGATCCCCAGACCCTGCTGCTGACCGGCCTGACCCGGGATGGCACGTTCCTGATCGAGAACGGCAAGATCAAACACGCCATCAAGAACTTCCGGTTCAACGAGTCGCCCATCATCATGCTCAACAATGTCGAAGCGCTCGGCAAGCCGACCCGGATCCAGGGCAGCCTGATTCCGCCGATGCGGATCCGGGACTTCACGTTCACCAGTCTGTCGGACGCGGTGTAGAGAGCTGGGGGGGCAGAGGGGGCAGGGGGCAGTCGGATCGGGTGGGGCGGGAAAGAGCACTCGTAGCAGGCTGGTCTTCACGAGCGAAGCGAGGGATCTACTCAATTGGGCGTGGGTAGATCCCTCGATTGCAATTCAGGTGTCTGATCGCACGCGGCGGTTGCTTTTCCCCTCTCCTCTCTCCTCTCTCCAGCGTCCCCTCACCCGAACAGCCACAGCCCCAGCCCCGACGCGCCTCCCAGGAGCGCGAGCCCGATCGTGGTCCGGGTCCTGAACTCGCCCCGCCCCACGGTCAGGGCGATTGCGATCTTTACCACGGCATTGCTGATCACCCCGATGGCGAGGGCCTGGGCAGCGAGCCGGAGCAGGTCCGCGCCGTCACCCAGACGGCTCATGGTGAGCGTGAGGGCGTCCATATCAGTCAGCCCGAGCAGCGCCGCGCTGGGCAGGACGCCGGTATCGCCGAACTGCTGGCGCACGAGTCCCACGCCGGTGAGTGCAACCTGGAAGCCCACGGCCATCAGGATGGCGCTGCCCAGTCGCAGCGGATTGTGCTGGTCGGTTTCCGGGTCGGCTGACTTGTCATTCGATTGGCGGAGGCCCAGACCGAGGAGCAGGACGCCGACCACGACAGGCGGGAAAAACAGTGGAGCGGTCCTCACCGCCAGGTCGCTGTGGAGCACCAGGGTCACAATCAGCACCCTGATCAACAGCACGGTGGATGCGCCGACCGCGCCGAGGGCCAGGTGGCTCCCGGCTGCGGGATCTTCCCGGCTCTGGCGGGCGAACGTCAGGGTGACTGCGGTCGACGAAGTCATACCGCTGTCTCTTATAC
>JBEPVA010000069.1:0-17718 GCA_041691295.1 Gemmatimonadota bacterium | reverse complement strand
AAGAGACAGGATGGAACCGTGAACCGCGTACCGTGAACCGTGAACCCTTTTCATCCAATCTTGCCAATGGGTACAAATCCGATGGTACCGCGCAGACTCTGGCTTGACCGGCAATGGACTTTCGACCTTCCCGTCTCCGCCGCCCCCGGTCTGGTCGAACGGCTGCGCGGCACGCCTGCCCGGGTTGAGCGCCGGCTGGAGGGACTCGGCCACGAGGCACTGACCACGGAGTATCATGGTCACTGGTCGATCCAGGAAAATGTCGGCCACCTGCTCGATCTTGAACCCAGATGGATCGGCCGGATCGATGACATTGCCGTTGGACGGCTGACCCTCCAGGAAACTGACGTCGAGAATCGCCAGACCGCGCACGCCGGTCACAACCAGCACGCCCTGGCGGATATCCTCAGTCGTTTCGAGCTGGCCCGGGCCGAACTGGTGTCGCAGTTGGAACAGGCCGACGAGGCCGACTGGCTCCGTGCCGCCCGGCATCCTCGGCTCCAGGTGAATATGCGTCTGCTCGACCTGGCTTTTTTCGTGGCCGAGCACGACGATCATCATCTGGCCACGATCACCGACATCCTGCGGATCAGTTGAGCCTCAGGGCGCAGCTTCCGCCAATCGAAGGAACTAGTCCCCTTTCTCATGAGGTGATCGGGCACTAGCCCGTATACTATGAATTGAGGAAAAGGCCGACGCAGCTTCATCGGCCACCTGCCGTGCCGCAGAGGTGTGCTTCGCGTGACCCGTCTCCCGATCAACACCGCACCCCCCATCGCGGCCAGTACCGCCGTCCCGCCCACGGCGGTTCTCGTGGTGGATGATGATCCGGTGACCGTAATTCTGCTGTCTACGCTGCTCACGGCCGCCGGTTACGATGTCCGCACTGCCACCAACGGCCGGGAGGCGTGGGACATCCTCCGAGTCACCCCGATCCCCGTGGTGATCTCCGACTGGTCGATGCCCGACCTCGACGGGGTGCAGCTCTGCCGCCAGGTCCGGGCCCGGACGGAAGCACCGTACACCTATTTCATCCTGGTAACGACGCGCACCGGGAAGGACTCCTATCTCACCGGAATGGAAGCCGGGGCCGACGACTTCATCACCAAGCCGGTGGACCGGGATGAGCTGCTGGCCCGGATCCAGGTCGCCGAGCGAATCCTCGGCCTGCATCAGGAGTTGAAGCGGCTGGAAGGATTGCTGCCGATCTGCGCCTACTGCAAGCGGATTCGTGATGACGCCGGCAGCTGGAACTCGCTGGAGACCTACATCGGCCAGCGTTCGAAGGCCCAATTTACCCACGGGATTTGCGACGATTGCGTCGCCAAGGTTCTCGGAACAGAGTCGGCCCTGCCGGCCCAATCCGGATGACTCGGGCCGCCCGTCCGGTTTCCCTTGATCCGGCCGGCTCGGTGGAATTCGATGCCCGGGTCGCCACCGAGCTGGTTCGCGAGTTGCGCCCCCGGCTGGTCGGCGACCGCGGGCTCGTCCTGTGAGGCCATCTGGCCCTGATCGGGCTGGTCGCGATCATGATCTGGGAGGATGAACCCGGGCTGAAGATGGAATGGTGCACCGTGGCGGTCACCGTGACCACGGTGCTGAGAGCGGCCTGGATGAGGCATGCCGGCAAGCGCATGTCGGCGACCTGGCCCTGGTCATCGGGGTCCGGAGTACGGTGCTGCTGCAGGCTGCGGCCTGGGGCATCGGTGGGGCGGTACTGATGACGGTGAGCCGGCCGGAGCAGATCGCGGTGATCTGCGTGGTCCCCTGCGGCATCGTCGCCGATTCCCTGGCCACCCTCTCGGCAGATCTGCCGAGTTTCTATCGCATGGTGATAGCCATTATGTGCTCCCGTGCCGTTCGGCCTGCTCGCCTCATCCTCCAGCAGGGAAAACCTGGTGCTCAGCGGGCTGGCCCTGGTGTTCGCTGTGGTCGGTTCGGGGCTGTCCCGCCGAGCCTACTGGAATCTGACCGGCCAGCTACGGATCCTGATCTCGCTCGCGCTCAGCGAGGAACAGGTGGCCCTGCTGCTCAGCTCAACCGCCGAGGGCATCTGCGGCGTTGACCCGGCAGGCAACTGGACCTTTGCCAATCGGGCCGGGCTGCTGCTGCTGGGTTACAAGGATGTCGAAGAGGTGCTGGGCAGAAACATGCATCAGCTGTGTCACCACAGCTTTCCCGACGGGACTCCCCGTCCACAATCGAGTTGCCGGAGCTTCCAGGCCTTTCTCGAGCGGTGCGACATTCACGTGGACGACGAGATGTTCTGGCGGGCTGACGGCTCGTCGTTTCCGGTCGAATACTGGTCGCACCCGATCATCCGGGGCGCCACGGTATTCGGATCGGTGGTCACCGTCCTGGATATTTCCGAGCGCCGCCGCGGCGAAGCTGGGGTCCGGGCCAGCGAGGCCCGGTTCCGGGGAGTGGCGGAATCGAACATCCTCGGCATCGGATTCTGGAACGCCACCGGGCTCATCACCGACGCCAATGATGAATATCTCCGGACCATCGGTTATACCCGCGAGGATCTGGCGGCTGGGCTGGTGAACTTCCGCAGCATGACCCCGCCCGAGTACGCCGAGCTTGATGCCGCCGCCATCGCCCGGGTGCGGAATGGTGAGGCCATCGGGCTCTGGGAAAAGGAACTGTATCGCAAGGACGGGTTCCGGGTGGCGGTGGTGGTGGGAGTGGCCAGTCAGAAGGAACGACGGGACCAGGGGGGGCCAGCTCGACGTGACCGAGCGCCGGCGGGTGGAACGTGCCCTGAAGGACAGCGAGAGCCGGTTCCGGCGGGTCGTGGAGTCTAATATTCTGGCCATTTTCCTCTGGGAACCCGACGGCCGGATCGATGAGGCCAACGACGAGATGCTGAAGATGTTTGACTACACCCGTGAGGACCTGGCGGCTGGACGGCTCAACTGGCGGAGGATGACGCCGCCCGAATGGGACGCGACCGACGCGAGAGCCCTGGCCTCCTTCATGGCGGGGAAAACCCTGCCACCCCCCGACGCATCGGAATCGAACATGAAAGTCTTCCTCACTGGCGCCACCGGATACATCGGCAGCTCGGTCGCTGAACGGTTGCAGCAGAGCGGCCACATCGTGCTTGGCCTGGCCCGCAATGCGGCTGCGGCCGAAAAGCTCACGGCCAAAGGCATGGTGCCGCAGATGGGCGGGTTGCTTGACCGGGCCGCACTCACCGCGGCCGCAAGCGCCGCCGATGCGGTCATTCACGCGGCCTCGACCAACGATGCCGGGGCGCCAGTAGCCGACCGAGTGGCCATCGAGGCGCTGCTCGAGGTCCTTCGGGGCAGCAGCAAGCCGCTGATCTATACCAGCGGAGTCTGGGTCCTCGGCAACACCGGTGACTACCTCGGCGACGAGGACACTCCGCTCGACCCCCTGCCGATGGTGGCCTGGCGGGTGCCGGTCGAGCTCCTGGTGCTCGCCTCGGCGGCGGAGCGGGTGTGTAGCGCGGTCATCCGCCCGGCAATCGTGCATGGCCGGGCGGGTGGAATTCCCGCCATGATGCTGGCAAGCGCCAAGGCCCACGGGGCAGTGCAGTACGTCGGCGACGGCTCACAGCGCTGGCCTGCCGTACACATCGATGATCTGGCCGACCTGTATCTCCGCATTCTCACCGGGGCCGGTGCGGGGACGCTCTGGCACGCCGCGCATGGTCCCTCGACGACTGCCCGGGAGATCGCGGTCGCCGTGAGTCAGGTCGCTGGTTTCGGTGGCAAGGCCGATCCCTGGCCGCTCGAGGAGGCCCGCAGGCAGCTGGGATCATTTGCCGATGCCCTGGCCCTCGATCAGCAGGTAAGCGGCAAGCGGGCCGAGCGGCTGCTGGGCTGGAGGCCGGTCGGCCGGTCGCCGATCGAGGAGATCACCCTCGGGTCCTACGCGGAGTGAAATGCTGCAGACGGGTCCCCGGCCCGTTGCCGACTCGAAAACCGTCATTGACTTGGAGCACTCAAGGTTGGCTATACTACTCCTCGAGATTTTGCCGAGCCAGGCACAACGGGGTGGAGGTACCAGTGACGAGGCTGACGGCAATCAGGCCCTTGAACGCCACTCGATCAGCGGCCCAGATTGCAGCGCTCTCCACAGCCGATCAGCCACTGGGGTTGACCCTACAGCAGGCCCCGCCCGCACCGGCCTCGGCGAACACACCCTCCGCTACTATGCACGCACCGGTGCGCTCGAACCGGTGGGCCGCCAGCCGTCGACGCGCCCGCAGGATTTCCAGTACCTTCGCCGCCGGCCTCCACGGCGAAGCTTGCCAGTCCTTCGATTCGGCTCCCGTTCCGCCCCGGCGGCGGAACGGGACCGGCTGACTGCACTCGTCACCTCACAGGAATTGCCATGACCAACGTCAAGACCGCCCCCGCATCGTCCCCAACCGGCGCGCGGCTTCCCGCCAGGGGCTACGCTGCCACTTCAGCCAAAACACCTCTCGCTCCGTTCAGCTTCGAACGGCGCTCGCCAGGCCCCAAGGATGTCCAGATCGACATCCTGTTCTGCGGGGTCTGCCACTCGGACCTGCACCAGGCCCGTGACGAATGGGCCGGCACCACCTTCCCCGTTGTTCCGGGACATGAAATCGTCGGCCGGGTGGTGGCCGTTGGTAATGAGGTGAAGCACCACGGAGTGGGAGACATGGTCGGCGTGGGCTGCATGGTCAACTCCGATCGTACCTGCCCTGAGTGCAAGGCCGGCCTCGAGCAGTTCTGCAACAAGGGGGTCTTTACCTACAACAGCCAGGACCCGATCCTCGGCGGGATGACCTACGGTGGCTACTCCGACAAGGTCGTGGTCGACGAGCATTTCGTGCTCAAGATCTCGGACAAGCTCGATCCGGCCGCCGCCGCCCCGCTGCTCTGTGCCGGCATCACGACCTACTCGCCGCTCCGCCACTGGAACGTCGGCAAGCACAGCAAGGTCGGCGTGGTGGGACTCGGCGGTCTGGGGCACATGGGGGTGAAGTTCTCCCACGCCTTCGGCGCTGAAACGGTGCTGTTCACCACCTCGCCGGGCAAGTCGGCCGATGCCAGGCGGCTCGGCGCCGATCAGGTGGTCATCTCGAAGAATGCCGACGAGATGAAGCAGCATGCCGGCAGCTTCGATTTCATTCTCAACACGGTAGCGGCGCCGCACAATCTCGACGCCTATACCTCACTCCTCAAGCGGGATGGCACCCTCTGCCTCGTCGGCGTCCCGGACTCACCGCACCCGTCCCCGGCGGTGTTCAATCTGATCGTCAAGCGCCGCTCGATTGCCGGCTCCCTGATCGGCGGTATCAAGGAAACCCAGGAAATGCTCGACTTCTGCGCCCAGCACCGGATTGATTCGGACATCGAGCTGATCTCGATGCAGAAGATCAACGAGGCCTACGAGCGGATGCTCAGGAGCGACGTGAAATACCGCTTCGTCATCGACCTGGCCTCGATCAACAGTTGAGAGCGGACTCCCGATGATGAATCGACGCAGGCTCGGCGGCCAGGGACTCGAGGTATCCAGCCTGGGTCTCGGCTGCATGGGGATGAGCCAGTCCTATGGTGAGGCGGACGAGAAGGAATCGCTGGCCACACTGGACCGCGCGCTCGAGCTCGGCCTGAATTTCTTTGACACGGCCGAGGTCTATGGCCCGTTCACCAACGAGGAACTGCTGGGCCGGGCGCTCAAAGGCCGGCGGGACGGCCTGATCCTGGCCACCAAGTTCGGCTGGAAAATTGAAGCGGGGAAAACCGTAGGGCTCGACAGCCGGCCGGAACACATCCGTGAAGTGGTGGAAGCGTCACTCCGCCGGTTGCAGACCGACCGGGTTGACCTGCTCTACCAGCACCGGGTCGATCCGGCAGTGGCCATCGAAGAGGTCGTAGGCGAGATGGCTCGCCTGGTCGAACAGGGCAAGGTCCGGTTCCTCGGGCTGTCTGAAGCCGGCGCTGACTCGATCCGCCGGGCTCACGCCGTCCATCCGATCTCGGCGCTCCAGAGCGAATACTCGCTCTGGGAACGCAACCTCGAGCCTGAGATCATCCCGCTATTGCGTCAGCTCCGCATCGGCTTGGTCCCATTCAGTCCGCTGGGACGCGGGTTCCTGACAGGAACAGCCAAACGCAGTGAGGAGTATCCCACCAACGACTTCCGCCGCGGGGATCCGAGATTCCAGGGCGCCAACTTCGACGCCAACATGAAGGCGGCCGAGGCCGTGCAGCAGCTGGCCCGGCGCCGAGGGGTGCTGCCAGGGCAGATTGCGCTGGCGTGGCTGCTGCACAAGGGAAACGACATCGTGCCGATTCCCGGCACCAAGCGCCGCCAGTACCTGGAGGAGAACATTGCGGGCGCGGACATCGTGCTCTCGGCGGCCGAGATGCGTGAGCTCGATCAGGCCCTGTCAGCGGAAAAGATTTCCGGGCCGAGGTACAATCCTACCAACGCGTCGTACGTCGACCGCTGAGCGCTCGGGCGTTCAGCGGCATCCGTGAATCAGCCAGGCTGCCCGTGATTGAACTCCGTGCCATCGGCGTCGTCACCAGCCCCCGTCGGGAACCGCGGGATGATGACTGGGGTGGCATCGAAGCCTCGATCGAACTGGCGCCCGAATTCAGCCCCGAGGCACTGGCGGGCCTGGCCGAGTTTTCCCACGCTGAAATCATCTTCCAGTTTGATCGGGTGGCCGAGTCGGCCGTTGAGCGAGGGGCCCGTCATCCGAGAGGCAATACCACCTGGCCGCGGGTCGGAATCTTTGCCCAGCGGGCCAAGGACCGGCCCAATCGGATCGGATTGACGACGGTCTCGATTCTTGGCTGTTATGGCCGGACCCTGAGGGTTGCAGGACTGGATGCCGTGCACGGAACCCCGGTGCTGAATATCAAGCCGGTCATGGTGGAATTCCTGCCGCCGGGAGAGATACGGCAGCCGGCCTGGTCCCGGCAGCTCATGAGCCGGTACTGGTAACGGGTATTGGCCTGAAATCGATGGATTTGGGACATCACTCTGCCCAGAACCGAGCCCGCCATTGGCGCCCCCTATCCCCCGATAGTCTGACCCGATTTGCCCCACTCGCTGAATCCTCACATCTTATTAGCTGGCAACAGATAAGGGGATTCGTCCCCGGTCATTTCCAGTGCTCCCGGATCGAGGGTTCAGCGGGATGTCCCAGGGCTCAAAAACAAATGTTCAACCCTTGCCGCCGGGCGACTGGCAGCCGCGGGTCGATGCCCTCCTGGCTCGCCTGGTCGACATGCCGGGAGCCCTGCTCCCGATTTTGCACGCCATCCAGGATGATCTGGGCTGGGTGCCAGCCGAGGCGGTGCCGGTCATTGCGCACGCGCTCAACCTGAGCCGGGCTGAAGTCCACGGAGTCGTTTCGTTCTATCACGAATTTCGAACCTCACCGCCGGGCCGCCACATCGTACATGTCTGCCGGGCCGAGGCCTGTCAGTCGATGGGCGCCAATGCGCTGGTGGAGCATGCCAGGAAGCGATTGGGCGTCGATTTCCACGGCACTACGGCGGACGGGGCAGTGACGCTCGAGGCCATCTACTGTCTCGGGAACTGCGCCCTCTCTCCTGCCATCATGATCGATCAGGAACTGCATGGCCGGGTCACCCCTGGAAAATTCGATGCCCTCATGACGCTGCAGGGGGTTTCCCGGTGACCCGGATCTACGTCTCGCGCGACTCGGCCGCCTTGTCGATGGGTGCGGAGGCCGTGGCGCGCGCGATTGCGGCGGAGGGGGTCAGCCGGAACGCCACCATCGAGATCGTCCGCAACGGATCGCGCGGGTTGCTCTGGCTCGAGCCACTGGTCGAAGTGGAAACGGCTGCCGGCCGGATGGCCTACGGGCCGGTTGCTCCAGCAGACGTGCCCGGACTATTCGCCAGTGGATTCCTGACCGGAGCCAGTCACGCCCTGGGGCATGGACTCACCGAGCAGATTCCGTATTTCGCCCGGCAGGAGCGGCTGACCTTTGCGCGGGTTGGAATCACCGATCCGGTATCGCTGGACGACTACGAAAAGCACGACGGCTATAAGGGGCTCCGCAAGGCGCTGGCCCTGACCGGGGCGCAGATTGTCGACGCGGTGACGACGTCCGGCCTCCGTGGCCGCGGCGGCGCCGCCTTTCCCACCGGCATCAAGTGGAAGACCGTGCTCGGCACCACCGCCGATCAGCGTTACATCGTCTGCAACGCCGATGAGGGCGATTCCGGCACCTTTTCCGACCGGATGATCATGGAGGGCGATCCCTTCGTCCTGATCGAGGGGATGACCATCGCCGGCATCGCGGTGGGTGCCACCAAGGGGTACATCTACCTCCGCTCGGAATATCCGCATGCGTTCCGGACGCTGAACGAGGCAATTCAGGTGGCTACCACCCGCGGCTACCTCGGTCGTTCGGTCCTCGGCAGCGGCAAGGCGTTTACTGTCGAGGTCCGGCTGGGTGCTGGTGCCTACATCTGCGGGGAGGAAACGGCCCTCCTGGAGAGTCTCGAGGGACGCCGGGGAATGGTGCGGTTCAAGCCGCCGCTACCCGCCATCGAGGGGCTGTTCGGCAAGCCGACCGTGATCAATAACGTCATTTCGCTGGCGTCGGTCCCGATCATTCTCGATCGCGGGGGCGAATACTACAAGAATTACGGAATGGGCCGGTCCCGCGGGACCCTGCCGATCCAGCTGGCCGGTAACATCAAGTACGGCGGGCTGGTGGAAAAGGCCTTTGGCGTCACCGTCCGGGAGCTGCTGTACGATTTCGGCGGCGGCAGCTACTCCGGACGCCCGATCAAGGCAGTCCAGATCGGCGGTCCACTCGGTGCCTACCTGCCCGAATCGCAGTTCGATACGCCGCTCGACTATGAAGCGTTCATCGGGATCAATGCCATGGTGGGGCACGGTGGCCTGGTGGTGTTCGATGACACGGTGGATCTGGCACAGATGGCCCGGTACGCCATGGAATTCTGCGCCATCGAGTCGTGCGGCAAGTGCACCCCCTGCCGGATCGGATCGGTCCGGGGGGTCGAAGTGGTGGACCGGATCGTGGCCGGCGTCCATAAGGAAGCCAACGAAGTACTGCTCCGCGATCTCTGCGATACCATGCTGGGCGGATCTCTGTGCGCCCTGGGCGGCATGACGCCGTATCCGGTGCTCAGCGCCCTCAATCATTTCCCTGAAGACTTCGGACTCCCGGCGCCAGCGGCGGCCGGGGCCGGGGTCTGACCCAGTCTGGACCGGGAGTAGCACATGCCAATGATGACCGAGATCGACTACGGCACACCGCCGGCCACCAGTACCAAACAGCTGAGCCTGACCATCGACGGGATGACCGTCACGGTGCCCGAAGGCACCTCGATCATGCGGGCGGCCGCCATCGCGGGCGTCGGGGTGCCAAAGCTCTGCGCCACCGACTCGCTCGACGCCTTTGGCTCCTGCCGGCTCTGCCTGGTCCAGGTCGAAGGCCGCCGGGGCTTCCCGGCCTCCTGCACCACCCCGGTCGAGGCCGGCATGAAGGTCAGCACCCAGAATGACAAGCTGGCCGACCTCCGCCGCGGGGTGATGGAGCTGTACATCTCCGATCATCCGCTCGACTGCCTCACCTGCGCCGCCAACGGTGACTGCGAACTCCAGGACATGGCGGGTGCGGTCGGTCTCCGCGAGGTCCGCTACGGCTACGAGGGGGACAACCACCTCGACAAGCCCAAGGATACCTCCAATCCCTATTTCACCTTCGATGCCAGCAAGTGCATCGTCTGTTCCCGCTGTGTGCGGGCCTGTGAAGAGGTCCAGGGCACCTACGCGTTGACCATCGATGGCCGGGGGTTCGCCTCTCAGGTTTCCCCGGGGCAGATGCAGCCGTTCATGGAGTCGGAGTGCGTCTCTTGCGGTGCCTGCGTCGAGGCCTGCCCGACCGCCACGCTGATGGACAACTCCGTCATCAAGGCCGGCACCCCCGACCGCGAAGTCATCACCACCTGCGCCTACTGCGGCGTGGGCTGCTCGTTCAAGGCCGAGGCCAAGGGCGATACGGTGATCCGGATGAGCCCGAACAAGGATGGCCACGCCAATCACGGCCATTCCTGCGTCAAGGGGCGGTTTGCCTGGGGCTACGCCACTCACGCCGACCGGATCACCAAGCCGATGATCCGCAAGCAGATCACCGATCCCTGGCAGGAGGTCTCGTGGGATGAGGCCATCGGCTACGCGGCGTCGGAGTTCAAGCGGCTGCAGGCCACCTACGGCCGTGATTCGATCGGGGCGATCAACTCGTCGCGCTGCAGCAACGAAGAGACCTACCTGGTTCAGAAGCTGGTCCGGACGGCATTCGGCAACAACAACATCGACACCTGCGCCCGGGTCTGTCATTCGCCGACCGGCTACGGCCTCAAAGCCACCCTCGGCGAGTCGGCCGGTACCCAGAATTTCGACTCAATCGAGCAGTGCGACGTGATCTTCGTGATTGGCGCCAATCCGACCGACGGCCATCCAGTCTTCGCCTCGGCCATGAAGCGCCGGATCAGGGAAGGGGCCACCCTGATCGTCGCCGATCCCCGCCAGATCGACCTGGTTCGCTCGCCCCACGTCAAGGCGGACTACCATCTCAAGCTGCTGCCCGGTACCAACGTGGCGCTGGTCACGTCGATGGCGCATACCATCGTGACCGAGGGACTGGCCAACGAGGCCTTTGCCCTCGAATACTGCGAGGTCCGCAGCTACGAGCAGTGGAAGGAGTTCGTCTCCCGGCCCGAACATTCCGCCGAGGCCATGGCGCCGATCACCGGCGTGCCGGCCGAGACCCTGCGGGCGGCGGCCCGGCTCTACGCCACGGGCGGCAACGCGGCCATCTACTACGGACTGGGCGTCACCGAGCACAGCCAGGGTTCGACGACGGTCCTTGGCATTGCCAATCTGGCCATGGCCACCGGCAACATTGGCCGCGAAGGAGTCGGGGTCAATCCGCTCCGGGGCCAGAACAATGTGCAGGGCTCCTGCGATATGGGAAGCTTCCCGCACGAGCTGCCCGGCTACCGCCATGTGCTCGATGACAAGGTCCGCGCACAGTTCGAGGGCGCCTGGGGCGTGCCGCTCGAGCGCGAGCCGGGTCTCCGGATTCCCAACATGTTCGAGGCCGCCATCGGTGGCAGCTTCAAGGGACTGTACTGCCAGGGTGAGGATATCGCCCAGTCCGATCCCAATACCCAGCATGTCACCGCGGCGCTGACCTCGATGGAATGCATCGTGGTGCAGGACCTGTTCCTCAACGAGACCGCCAAGTTTGCCCACGTCTTCTTCCCGGGCTCGTCGTTCCTCGAAAAGAACGGCACCTTCACCAATGCGGAACGAAGGATTTCTCCGGTTCGCAAGGTGATGCCGCCGCTGGGCGGCAAGGAGGACTGGGAGGTCACGGTGGCGCTGTCCAACGCGCTGGGCTATCCGATGCACTACAACCACCCGTCCGAGATCATGGACGAGATCGCCAGCCTGATGCCGACCTTCACCGGTGTGAGCTACGCGAAGATCGACGAGCTGGGCAGCATCCAGTGGCCTTGCAACGAGGAGGCGCCCGCGGGCACACCCACCATGCACGAGGGCGGCCACTTCGTGCGCGGCAAGGGCAAATTCTACAACACCGAGTATGTGGCTACCGAGGAAAAGGTCAACGGCAAGTATCCGCTGATCCTGACCACCGGCCGCATCCTGTCACAGTACAACGTGGGCGCGCAGACCCGGCGGACCGCCAACGTGGACTGGCACGAGGAGGACCGCCTCGAAATTCATCCCCACGATGCCGAGGACCGCGGAGTCAAGGACGGGGAATGGGTGGGTATCGTGAGCCGCGCCGGTGAAACGACGCTCCGCGCCCGGATCACCGACCGGGTCCAGCCGGGAGTGGTGTACACCACCTTCCACCATCCGGAGTCGGGCGCCAACGTCATCACTACCGATAACAGTGACTGGGCCACCAACTGCCCCGAGTACAAGGTCACCGCGGTGCAGGTCATGCCGGTGTTCGGTACCTCCGAATGGCAGCAGCGGTTCCATGAATTCAGCGAGGAGCAGCTCCAGCTGCTCCAGCAGCGGGTGCCGGTCAAGGCAGCGGCAGCGCCACGATGAATCAGGTCGCCAGTCTGGTCAAGATGGCCAATCAGATCGCGGCGTTCTACGAATCGATGCAGGACCGCCAGGAGGGGCTGAAGGGCGCGTTCAGTCACATCCGCCGGTCCTGGGACCCTAGCATGCGGACGGCACTGCTCGATCATATCGATCACCATGGGGCGGAAGGCCTCGACCCCTTCGTGCTCGAGGCCATCACGGCCAATCGGGTCGAATTCACCCCACGAGCCACTGCCACGCCACGGCCCTGAATCGGTGGAGCTTGGCCGGATGGCCGGGTTCCCCTATTGTGCTGGTATGGTTGCTTCCCGGTGCCGCTGATGCGGCTGCTGCGCTCGTTCGGCCTCGTCTCGCTGCTGCTGGCTGGTGCCGCGCGGCTATCCGCCCAGACCGGTGGGCTGGAGTTGACCGCCTTTGCCGGGCCCAACTACTCCTGGCTGACCGGGACCACGGAAGGCAGCGCCGAGGGCAGGGTGGGAGTGTCGATCGGGTTGCGGCTGCACCAGCCGATTGTCGGTGACCTGTCGGTGGATCCCGATATCGGTTTTGCCTACAAGGGCGCCAATGCCAGGGTCGGCGGCGCCGGTTCCACCAACGTCCAGACCGCTCGGCTTTGGTACATGCAGTTCCCGATTCCGATTCGCTACACCCTTGCCAGCCACGGCAAAATCCGGCCTCGGCTCTCGGCCGGCCCGTTCATCGCCGTGAGAGTCGGATGCACGGCCGAGCTCGATACCAGTGCCGAGCAGAGCCAGGTATCCTGCAGCGACCTCCGGCCGCTGTCGGATACCACAGTCACCTTCGATCCCTACAAGACCTGGGATGCGGGATTCGTGGCCAGCTTCGGGTTCAACATTCCGGTCTGGCGGACCAAGTTCGATTTTGAACTCCGCTACGAACATGGCCTGGTCAACATTTCGCGGATCAGCGGGCCGATCCGTAACCGGACCCTGATGTTCGCGGTTGGCGTGCCGTTCTAAGGTTGGTTTTCGCACCGCGCCGGCTCCATTGACGTTCCATGGAATTGGAACAGATTCCGGCGAGATTCCTTCTGGTACCAGCTGTTCACCCTGATCGAGGCGCATCGGCCATGTCTTCAGAACCATCCGGCAGCGAGCTCAAGCCGATTACCCCGGCCCGCATCGCGCAGGAACTCGTCAAGCTCAGCGCGACTCGCACCGCCCCCGGCTTCGACGCCGCCGCCTATGACCAGCGCTTCGCCCGGGTCATCCAGGAGCTGCGAGCCCGCCGGATCGACGGTGGCCGGGCCGAAGTCCACGCCGCCCTGCTGCCACTGGTGGAACAAGGCACCATCACCCGGGCCGAGTTCGACCGGGCGACGAAACAGCTGGGAATGGCTTGAACCAGCCATTAGTTGTTAGCCGTTAGTCGTTACTGGATGCTGCTTCGATTCCATCGGCTTGAGGCCGTCAGCTCGGGTTCTTGCTGTCACCAATGACGAACGACTATCGACCAACGACCAGTGAAGACCGTCCCTCTCGGTAGTAGCGGTTCGCCGGTCAGTATCATCGGCTACGGCGGCATGCACCTCTCCATCGAGGGCCGCCCGACCGAGGCGGACTCGATCCGCACCATCCACGCCTCGCTCGACGTCGGCGTCACCCTGGTGGACACCGCCGATGTCTACTGCCTCAATCAGACTGAAATCGGCCACAACGAACGGTTGATTGCCAAGGCACTGGCCACCTGGCCCGGTGCCCGGGACCGGGTCCTAGTCGCGACCAAGGGCGGGATGATCAGGCCCGAAGGGCGCTGGGAGCGGGATGCCCGTCCCGAGCGGCTGCAGCGCGCCTGCGAACGCTCGCTCAAGGCGCTGGGCGTCGATTGCATTGACCTGTACCAGCTCCACGCCCCCGATCACCAGGTACCTTTCGCGGACAGCGTCGGTGCGCTGGCCGACATGCAGCGGGCCGGTTGGATCACGCGGGTTGGCCTGTCCAATGTGTCGGTGGCGCAGATCCAGGAAGCCGAGAAGATCGTTCCGATTGCCAGCGTGCAGAACCGGCTCAACCCGTTCTTCCGCGAGGCAGTCACCGATGGTGTGGTGAAGTATTGCGGCTCGAAAGGGATCGCCTTTCTGGCCTACAGTCCCACCGGGGGCGGCCGTCTTACCAGGAACATTCCCGCTCAGCCGGCGGCCCGGGAGGTGGCGGCCCGGCGTGGCATCTCGCCCCACCAGGCGGTGCTGCTCTGGGTCCTGGCCCAGGGTCCAACCGTCATCGCGATTCCGAGTTCCCGCACCGTGGCCCACTCGGTCGATGGAGCCCGGGCCGGTTCGCTGGCACTCGAGCCGTCCGATTTGGCGGAGATCGATCGTGCCGAGTGGAGCAGGGCCTGAAGCGGTAGCCGGAAACCCGGCCGCCTTGCCCTCCGTCTGACCCCTGATCCGGGCGGCACCGGAATCCATGCCTGTCGCCGTTCCATTGGTAAACTCGTAGTCGTTGCGGACCCTTCGAGGCATCCTCCTGAACAGTCGAGTCGAGCCGGTGGCCCAGGCAGTATCCCGCCGCACGGCCACGTCGGTGCCCCCGAGTTGAGCCAGCTCTCGCCCGAATCTGCCGCGGTGCTCGATGCCGTCCGTGGGATCGGATGGCCGGCCCGCCATCGGGCCAGGACCACCCTGGCCGGTCCCCACCAGTCGGCAGCCAGGGGCGGGGCAGCAGAGCTGGTTGAGTACCGGCCATACCGCCAGGGTGATGAGACCAGCCGGATCGACTGGAAGCTGCTGGCCCGCACCAACCGGGTGTATACCCGGGTCTCGTTCGATCACACCATTCTTCCCACTACCCTGGTTGTCGATGCCACCGCCTCGATGGCCTTCCCGGTCGAAACCCACTCCAAATGGCGGCTGGCCAGGGTGCTGGCGGTCGGACTCGCGGCGCTGGCCCGCGACCGGGGAGACCCCGTCGGACTCCTCGTTGCCGGCGGCCTCGGCGTGGTCCACATCCGTCCGCGGACTCGGCGCACGATCGTAGGCCTGATGACCGACGCGCTGGATCGTGCGCCCGCAGGCCAGCGTGCCCTTGCGCCACTGCTGCAGCAGGTAACCGGGACATCCGCACGCATCGTGGTGCTGAGTGATTTTCTGGGCGACTCCGACGCGATGCGTGAAGTCCTCCGTACCTTTGTGCTGTCCGGCGGCGAGCTGTTCGTCGTCCATATCGTTGCCGCCGAAGAACTCGATCCCGATCCGGGCAGGCAACTGCTGGTCGACCCCGAGGCACCGGGATTCCGGCGGCCGCTGACTACCAAGAGCCGGTCCGAGTATCTCCGCCGGTTCGGCGACTGGCGTGCCACGCTGGCCCGCGACTGGCGGCATCTGGGCGCCAGCTACTCGATGGTAGTGCCGGAGACGGAGCCGGTACGCCAGACGGTCCGGCGCATCGTCGCGCCGGCCGCGGGTCTGAGTCACTGATGGTGCTGCTTTCGCCAGTCTATTTCTATCTCGCCATCGCGGTCTCCGCGTTGGTCGTCGGGCTGCACTGTATCGTGGCGCGGCAACCGGCGTCATCGCCACTGCCAACGGTCCGCTTCGTGCCAAGGGGCAGCGTTCGGATCACCAGGCTGGCACGGCCGGAAGATCTGTTGCTCCTCCTGGTGCGAGTGGCGGCCATCATGCTCACGGGCCTGGCCTTCGCGCGCCCGATGGTGGCGCCAGTCCGCCGGCCGATGATCCGCGTCGTCCTGCTCGACCAGTCCGCCGCGGTGCGCGATCCCGCCGGCGCCAGCGATTCCGCCAAGGCACTCCTGCGTGACGGCGACTTGTTAATCCCCTTCGATACCGCCGCCCGCCTCATCCAGCAGTCGGTGTCCGACTCGGTTGCCGAGGTGAAGTCGCGAGGGCTGCCGGCACGGTTGTCGGCCGCCATGATCCAGGCACTGCGGGCCGGGTCGGCGCTGCGGCTGCGCGCCGATTCACTTGAGCTGGTAATCATTTCGCCGCTCGAAGCCTCGGCCATCGATGGCGCCACCGAGTCGATTCGGGCACTGTGGCCCGGCCGGATCCGGCTTGTCACGGTGGCTGCGGCAAGTGATTCCGCTGGACGGTTCACGGTCGAGGTCCAAGCTCCCGACGATGATGGAGTGTGGCTGGCGGTCTCACTGGCGGGCCTCCGAGGCGATGGAGGGGCAGTCCGGGTCATTCGCCATCCAGTGACCCCGGCCGATAGCAGCTGGGCCATCGGAGCTGGCCATACCCTGGTTCGGTGGGGTGAAGTGCCAGAAGGGAGTTGGCGCGCGCGCCTCGTTCCCGATACGGCCGGTGCCGTGATCGCGGCAGATCAGGCGCTGGTCTACCCGATGAATCGGAAATGGCAGGCCAATCCAGCTGCCGGAGATCGTATCGTGGCCCGCTGGGTCGATGGCGAACCTGCCGCCATGGAGCGCGATGTGGGCGCCGGTTGCATTCGTGATGTCTCCATTCCGGTTCCTCAGGTCGGGGATGTCGTGCTCCGACTTCCATTTCGCCACCTGGTCACCGTGCTGGCATCACCCTGTCATATCCCACTCTCGGTGGGGCCCGTCAGCTCCGACCTGCGCTCGCGTCTGGAAGGGAGCGGGCCACTCGCCGCCGGTCGAGACTTCGCCCCGATGGAGCGGCAGGCCACTCCATTGGTGAAGTGGCTATTGATCGCAGCCCTCGGCTTGCTGCTGCTTGAACATCGGCTTCGGCGCGGTGGCGGCGTCAATCCGTCCGATGGGTTGCCGGAAATTGGCGGTTCAACGCAATGACGATTCGCCAGCGCTTGACCCGGGCGCGATATCAGCTGCTGGCGCTGATCGGGATCTCGGCCATCGCGTGGGCCGCGGCGGTCGTCCTGGCGTGGCTGGTGCTCGGACTGGTCCTGGTTCGGCTCCAGTGGTTCCCGGCTCGGCTCCCGCTTGAGCTGATCGCGATCGGCTGCGCCGCGGTCACACTGGGGCTCCTCCTCTGGCGCGGACGGTATGTCCGCTCCGAGGCCCGATTTGCGCTCTGGGTGGAGGAGCAGCATGGCGGGCTCGATCACGCCCTGGTCACTGTGACGGAGTCTTCGCTCGGGCCCGCGGAACAGTATCCCGAGCTCTTTCGGCGGGCCGCCGAGGCGGATGTCGGGTTGCAGCTGCGAACGGCCGGGCTTCGGCTGATCGGACGTCCGGTGATGGCATTGGGGTTGGCTGCGCTGCTGATCCACTGGCTGGGCCCGCTCGATCGGTTGAGCGTCCTCCCGACTCTGGGGCACGCTGGCTCTGATCGCACCATCGCGGCAGACCCCCTCCACGATCTCTCGGTGCGGATCGAATCACCGGCCTACAGCCGGCGGACGGCTTCAACACTCCCTCTTTCCGCCACCGTTTCCGCGCTGGTGGGGAGCCACCTCACCTTTCTTGGCTCCGGTCACGCGCGGCAGATGACCGCGCGCCTTGGCGCCGATTCCTTGACCCCGGTGTCCGATCAGGCGGGCTGGGCGGTTGCCGCAGTCATGCCGCCTGAGCCGGTGGTGATTTCGTTTGGGGCTGGGAACCGGAGCCGGCTTGTTGCCCTCGTGCCCATCCTGGATTCGGTGCCAGCCGTGCGCCTCCGGCTGCCGGCCAACGACACCACCTACC
>JBEPVA010000068.1:0-17766 GCA_041691295.1 Gemmatimonadota bacterium | reverse complement strand
GAGCTGGTCTCCCCGGCCGTCATCTTGGTCTGGCCGTAATAGTCGATTTCCTGCGCCAGGTAGAAACCCCAGTGCTGGGCGGCCAGGGTCGCCTGAAGAAAGGCGAATTCGCGGTCGACGTGGCTGTGATCGTACGACGCGATCAGCCCCATGGTGAGCGACCAGAGCCGGGGCGTGGCGGGGCGCTGGTGCAGCTGGAAGTAGCCGCCGTATTCCTTCTGGGAAAAATCGAACTCGAGGTTGACTGCCCCCGGTTCCGAGCCGGCAAAGACGCCGCTGCTCCAGTGTGAGCGGTTGAGCTCCAGCAGCAGCCCATCGAACAGGCTGATGCTGGCCAGAGCCGGCGAGTACTGACGCCCGACCGCGATCCGGCTCCGGGCACCGGGCCGACCGGCAAACACCACCGCCTGGTAGACCCGGGCCTGCCCATCGCTGGTACCGGAGCCGTCCACGTTGGAGACCGCGGTCCGCCGCGAGCGGACATCGACGACCAGTCCCAGCGACGAACCTCCCAGATTCTGCCCGTCCAGCCGGATATCGAGCGCCGGCTGCGAGTAACTGGCGCTGCTGCCGTCCTGCTGCTGCACCGTCAGGTAGCGCAGCGCGACCCGGCCGCGCAGCCGCGAGGCATTCTCCCAGGTTGTCCCACCACCCCCGGACACCGCTGTGGCACCAGGTGGTATCGCGGCCTCTCCCGGTCCTGGTGAAGAGCCGGCGTGCGGCGTGAACCGCACGCTGTCCCCGACTGCCGGCGCGAGCACCGAGGCAATGATGGTGCAGGACGCCTGGTGGGATGACAGGTAAGCCACCTGGAGTCTGGCAATGCTGCTGTCGGCGTGCCAGACCTGCACGGTGTCACCGACCAGCAGTCCGTCCCGGCTCCCGGCGGAGATGTAGACCGATTGTCCCGAGATATAGGCCACGCTGGCAGCTGCCGGAGTCTGGGCCTGAGCCAGCCCGGGGGCCGCCCATGCCAGCAGCGCCAGGAGGTACGGTCGCGGGCTCAATTGTTCCCCCGGGGGTGGCAGCTGTAGCAGGCGCTGCTGCTGTAGGAATAGCCCCGGACCGAACTGTGATGACTGTCCATCGACGTCTGGCTGTGTTCGTGACACACGAGGCATGTCATCTGCTTGTAGTCGGTCGGCACGGTGTGGCAGGTGGCGCAGGGGGCGGAGTGCTTGCCATTGTTGATCGGGAAGAACTGGGTGTGATTGAAGTTGGCCCCGCTCCACCCCACCGTGTTGTGACAAACCGTGCAGTCGGTTGGGAACCCGGCGCCCTTGTGGTTCGGGTTGCTGGTCAGGTCGAAATCCTTCTGGTGGCAGGCGACGCAGGCAGTCGGCTTGGTCTGGTAGGCGCCGTCGGCGTGGCAGGCACTGCAGGCCAGGGGCCGGTGGCCTCCGGTCAGCGGAAAGGCCGTCTTGCTGTGATCAAACGACGAAGGATTCCAGGCGGTAGTGGTGTGGCAATCGGCGCAGGTGGTGGCAAATCCGGCCTGACGATGGTTGGGATCGGTCACGCCGTCATAGTCGGGCTGGTGGCACGACGCACAGGTGGTGGGCTTGCCGTGGTAGACCGCGTCGGCATGGCACTGCTTGCAGAACGCCGCCCGGTGCGCCCCGGTCAGCGGAAAGGCGGTCTGGTCGTGGTTGAACCGGGCGTCCTGCCAGACGGTGGTCGCGTGACATTGCTCGCAGTCCGTCGGAAATCCGCCGGCGGCGTGATTGGGATCGGTCGTGGCCCGGAACTGCTCGAGGTGGCAGTCGGCGCAGACGGTACTTCGGTTGACGAATCGCAATTGTGATTGGGCGGTCGGCTGATGGCAGGAGCGGCAATCCACGGTGGTGTGGGCACCCCGGAGCGGAAACCGGGTCTGCTGGTGATTGCGCACCATTGCGGTCTGGTCGATGAAGCTCCGCACCGTATGGCACTGGGCGCAGTTGGCGCCCAGCTCGCCGTGATGGACATCCTGGTGGCAGGTGGCACAGGTGGTAGGCACTCCCTGGAAATCCAGGGTCCGGTGACAGCTGCGGCAGTTGGCCTGGGCGTGTGCCCCGGTCAGCGGAAAGCCGCTCTTGCCGTGATCGAACTGGGCCGAGATCCTGACCGGCGTCCAACCCTCGGCCCGGTGGCACGCGCTGCAGGGGGCCGAGAGGCTGCCATGCGGATTGACGGCGGCGGTCTGCCCGACTGCCGGCCGGCCTGTCCCAATGAGGAATCCAGCTGCAACCAGCAGTGCGGCGCGGACGGAGCGACTGATCGGCATCAGGCACCACCAGGTTTGGGCATTGCGCCACCGTGGCAGCTTTCGCACTTGGCGGAAACCGCCCCGTAGCGAATCCGGCTCGGATCCGGTGTTCCGGCGGCCGGCTGGTGGCACTTGGCGCACGGGACCGCCGCATGGCCGCCGGTCAACAGGAAGCCGGTGTCCCGGCCGTGATCGAACCGGCTGGCCGGGGTAAATCCCTCAGTGCCGTGACACGCTTCGCAGGCACCCTTGTCCACTCGACCGGCGAATTGATCGCCATGCGGGGAGAGGTGGCAGTTCGCGCAGCTCTTGCCCCTGGTCGGGAACAGCCAGGCGCCGCCCGCGTCATGGCGCAGTGCGATGAGCGAGATGCTCGGTCGTGGCGCCGCCATCGCGGCATGACACGCGGTGCAGGGAATCGCGCCGTGAGCGCCGTCAAGCCCGAACCCGTACCGGCTGTGGGCGGCCACATCGATCGTAGAAGGCCGAAACCGTTGGCTGTCGTGACAGGCGGTACAGCGACCGTCAGTGCCCCCTGCCTGCTGCGCCGCCAGGCGGCCGCGATGCGAATCGACATGGCAGTCCGCGCACTCCCGCTCGGGAATCTTGAGCAGCAGTCCTGCCCGTCCGAGGGCGCTCGGACTGGTCAGAGTGGCCGGCAGCGCCGGCAAGCCCTTGCGGTCCAGCCCATGACAATCCCGGCACCCGGTCGTGCCGTGGCGCCCGGTCAGCGAAAAGGTGAATCGGGCATGCTCGGCGACGCCGAAGCTGCTGGGACGCCATCCGGTGACGGTGTGGCAGCCACTGCACTGGCCCCCGTCCGGCCGGCCGGCGAGCTGCTGCCCGTGATCCGGCGCATGGCAATCGGTGCAGGCACGCGCGGAGGGCCGCATCTGCACCAGCGAGGCACCGAGTGCAGCCCGGCCGGCTGGACCCTTGACCCTGATGTGACAGCTGCCGCACGCAACGAGCTGGTGCTTTCCTTCCAGCGGATACCTGGAGTCATGGTGCTGCACCACTGTGAAGGTCGAAGGGGAATAGCCTTGGGTGGTGTGGCAGGCGGCACAATCGGCCGGCTTGCCGTTGATCGTGGCCAACCCGTTGTGAACGTCGGTATGGCATGCGCCGCAGCTGGTGAACGGTGGATCCTTCTTCTTCACGCCGTTCGGCTCATGACACGCCGCGCAGGCGACGGCGGTGTGCTTCCCGGCCAGCGGGTACCGGGTCCGGCCGTGATTGAAGCTCGAGCCATCGATCAGACTGAAGCTCCGGGTCTGATGGCATTCGGCGCAGCCGCCACCGAACTTTCCGCCATGCGGATCGCTGTGGCAGGCCGAGCATTGGGCGTGAGGCACTGGCTTGTAGACCGGGACTGGCGCGCCGGCCGAATCCCTGGCGGTGGCCCAGCGCGGATCCTGGTGGCACTTGGCGCAGGCAACCTGGACGTGGGCACCAGTCAGCGTATAGCTGGTCGAACCATGATTGAACCGGGGTGCCGGCTTCCAGCGATCCATCCCGTGACAATCGGTGCAGTTCCGGCTCAGACCGCCTTGGTGGACATCGACGTGGCAACTCGAGCAGGCCTGCTCCAGTCCGAGGTAGCCGGGGCCGGCACGGGTACCTGGCAGCCGCCGCGCGGCGGGTGACACCCGCAGGGCAGTCTGATGGCACTTGTCGCAGGCCAAAGTCCGATGTGCTCCTTCCAGCAGCCATCCCGCCCGCCGATGGTCGAATCTGGCCAGGGTATCGGCATTCCATGGCACCAGCGCGAAATCGCTTCCGGCGTGTTCGGGATGACAACTGGCGCAGGCGGTGCGCCCTTCCAAGGCGTGCAGTCCGCGACGCTGCGCGATCAGCCAGCCGATCTCCTTGTGACACGCCACGCATTGCCCCGGCAGCGCCTCCTTCCGGGTGCCGTGGCACCGGGTGCAGTTGAGCGCTCCTTCCAGACTGGCGTGTGGCTTGGCCAGCGGACCAGGAGAGATCTGCGCCGACCCGCGTGCCGGTGCCACCAGCATCAACGCCACCAGCAGTGCGGGGCCGAGAGTCGCTGCAGCGCGACGGGCATGCCTGACGGCGGCACGGCTCACTCCCCTACCACAACCAGGTCGCCCCAAGCGACACCACGACTGCCACATGAATGACCACGGCGGCCAGCGCGGCGACGGCCACCGGGCGGTGCGCCACATGCCAGAACCGGAACAGGTCATGGGTGGCGTCGAGCATCCGGACCTGCTGGGTGAGCGCGATCTCACGGTTGGCCAGCTGCAATGCTTCCTGCAGGTCCTCGCGATCCTGACCCCGGCGCCGGGGGCTGGCCTGTTCAAACCGCTGGCGCAGGGCCCGGGCTGCCCGCCGCCTGGCCACATCGTCCGCCGCCATTCGCTTGAGCGTGTCCCACAGCCCCAGTCCCCTGGTGGCCGCCGGCTCGAGTGCCAGACTCGCTTCGATTTCCTCGGCGGTCAGCCCCGTTCTGGCTGCGATTTCATCCAGCAGGTGGGTTCGATTGGCGGCAATTTCCTCCAGCGAGAGTTCGATGCCGGCCCGGCCGCGCGGGATTCGGGTGTAGATGTAGCGGCCAACCACACCGCTGGCCCAGACGATCATCATGGCCCAGAAGCCGAGTCCGATGACGCCGGTGAAATGCCAGCTGGCGTGGACCGCCACGAGCAACGGGAGCGCCAGCGCCAGCAGGACGTGAACGTCAAGCCAGCGGGCAATGGCCCCGGTCCAGGCCAGCCAGCGGAATCGCTTGCGGAGCGGATACAGCCAGAGGAACAGGAACACGGCGACGGCCAGCAGCCCGGCACTCTGGCCGATGTATCCGGACGGCTTCAGCCAAGGGTGCATCGACGAGCGAACCCGCTCGGCGCGCGAGAGCAGGTAGTAAGGGGCGCCGGCCAGGTTGAGCAGCGCGAGGCACCCTGCGATGATCCAGACCAGCTTGAGGCCGCGGCCGGGACGTCCGGGTAGCGGGCGCTGGTCCCGCTGGCGCCGGGCGTGATCCCTGGCGGGTCCGCCGGACACGATGACCGGTCGAGCCTGCCCGTCCGAGGAGCGGCGCTCGGGCGAGGACGGCCGCGCGGTCGTTTCAACTTTGAGTGCCGGCTGGCGCATATTCGCTGTCTGAATTGTGGACGTCTCCGACGCTCGTGTTGCGAGGTCCGGATAGTGGGCTAAAGGGCTGGAATCGGTCTCGGTACGGCTCCTGCGTTGCAAGGAAGACACCGGGTCCTGGCACCGAATCAGATTTCCTATCGTTATGCTCACCACGGACTTACATATTTTTCCCGATGGCGGCGTCGTCATGATTCGATCCAGATGGATCGTCGCGATGCAATCGACTGAATGAGAAGCTCGGATTTCCAATGGCGGTGTACCATTTCTCGATGATCGGTTGTTCGCGGGCCAGCCAAATGGTTGGCCGCGCATCTGGAGGGTGGCGTGGTCAATTTCCTGATCTATGTGGGGTTTGGGCTCTTCCTGATTGTTCCCGTAGTTCGAGCCATGCGGCGCACTTCCCAGCGCGAGCGATCGGCGCTGGCCGCGGCGGCGAAGGCCAACCTGACGACCGAGGGCCCCAAGGCCCAGCATCCGCACATCGACATCTCGAGCTGTATCGGCTGCGGCGCCTGCACCGTGGTCTGTCCCGAGGGGGATGTACTGGCCGTCGTGGCAGGGAAGGCGGCGATCGTCAATGGCGCCAAATGCATCGGCCACGGACTTTGTGCCGATGCCTGCCCGGTCGGCGCCATCGAGATCGTGATGGCGCCGCCAAGCCTTAGCGCCGATTTACCTGCCCTTTCGTCGGAGTTCGAGTCTTCCGTTCCGGGCCTGTTCGTGGTGGGTGAGCTCGGCGGACTGGCCTTGATCAAGAACGCGGTGAACCAGGGGCGTGAGTGCGTCGATACCGTGGCCCAACGGCTTAACCGTGGACCTCGCGATGCTGGAGTGGTTGACGTGGCCATCGTGGGCGCTGGCCCGGGGGGATTGAGCGCCTCGCTCCGGGCCATTGAGAAGCAGCTGAGCTACATCACCTTCGAGCAGGGTGAACTGGGCGGGACCGTGGCCCAGTATCCGCGGCAGAAACTGGTGCTGACCAGTCCAGTCGAGTTTCCGATGCATGGCAAGTTTCGCAAGCTCGAGCTCTCCAAGGAGGATCTGCTCAAGTTCTGGAAGCAGATTGCCAGGGACTCCGGACTCAAGGTGAACACCCATGAGCGGATTGATGAAATCGCCCGCGGCGCCGACGGCCTCTTTGCCCTGCGCTCACTCAAGGGCAGCTACCTGGCCCGCACGGTGGTGCTGGCTCTCGGGCGGCGCGGCTCGCCCCGCAAGCTGGAGGTGCCGGGCGAGGATCTGCCCAAGGTCATGTATTCGCTGATCGACGCCGAGGCCTATACCGGAAAGCGGATCCTGATCGTGGGCGGAGGGGACAGCGCGGTCGAGGCGGCGATGGGACTCGCGGTGCAGCGGGGCAATCGGGTGGTGCTGTCCTACCGGCAGAACGCCTTTGGCCGGATCAAGGAGCGCAACGCCAAGCGCCTGGAGGAGTGCCGCCGGAACGGTTCGATCGAGATACTGCTGGAATCCCAGGTCAGGGAAATCAAGACCCGCTCGGTAATCCTGGAGGCGCAGGGCGAGCGCAGGGAACTGGAGAACGACTACGTCTGGATCTTTGCCGGTGGTACTCCGCCCGACGAATTCCTGCGCCGGATCGGCATCCAGCTGGGCCCTCGCGACCTGACCAGGGAGGCGGCGGCCGAGGCCCGGCGCGTGGCATAATTTCCGGGGGGAGCCGCTGGGGCGCCGGCGGTGTATTATGGGAAGGGCTGAGGGGTCACTCTGGAGGGATTATGAAACCACGCTCGAAGTTCCTGATTGGCGCCGGCGTCATCGTGGCCTCGGTTGGCCTGCTGATGGCACAAGGTGTCAAGGAGTTCGGCCAGTATTCATTCACTCCGACGGAGCTTGAGGCCCGGACCGCTGCCGATCCGACCTTCTACGATGTCGGCCTCAAGATGAACGCCAAGGTGGTGCCAGGCTCGGTCGAGCGGAACACCGCCACCCAGACCATAGGTTTCAAGGTGACTGATGGCACCAAAGTGATTCCCGTGGTCTACCGCGGGCTGGCGCCGGACACCTTTACCGACAAGCAGGAAATCGAAGTGGTGGTCGAAGGCCGGCTTGGGAGGGATGGGGTGTTTCGGGCCACGACGCTGCTCGCCAAGTGCGGGTCGAGGTATGAAGCGCACTACGAGGGGAGTCGGAAGGTCTAGAGACGAGAGCCGAGAGACGAGAGACGAGAGACGAGAGACGAGAGACGAGGGCCCAGGAATTCCTGGGCCCTCATTTAGTTTCGGTCCGCCGGTCCGCCGGTCCGCCGGTCTGCCCGCCTGCCTAGTTTACCTCCTCGCAACTGACTTCGATCCGGGATACCGCTCCACGTGACAGCGAAATCGTCATGGTGCACGGTATCTGCGCCTGGCGATAGATCAGCAGGCCACCCAGCGGTCGCACCAGCCTCTCGGCCTTACCGTAGGTTGCGGTCACCCGGGCGAGCGGATCTCCGATGTGGATACCGTCGGAAGTGGCACACCGGCCGGACTGCCCGGTGCAGATCAGCCGGTCCACCACCTGGTCAACAAATTCGACCCTGAGGCCAGGGTAGCGCCACAGGACCAGCGAGTCCTCCGACATGAAGGCGTAGAACGGCACCGATATCGACGCCGGTGCGCCAAGCTGATGCCTGACCTCGGCTTCGGTCATTCCCTGGCCCACTCCGTTGAGCAACATCTGGGAACTGCCAAGCCCGCCCGCGCCGGCTTCGTCGCGTTCAGGCCCGTCGCGGCATGCCGAAGCCAGCAGGATGCAAACGGTCGTTCTCAGCATCAGCAGCCGGCACCACCTGATCATCATCCCGGAATATTAGGTCCGTGGCAGGCGCCGCACATCTGGGGATTGCGAAGCTTCAGTCGGGCGGCGTCGAAGCCGGGACCGTGGGGATTGAAGTGCCGGCCCTGGATCGCAGAGTGGCATGTCAGGCAATCCTTCTCGCTATGGCAGGACACGCAGCTCTCCAGCGACTCCCGGGCCGCCTTGCCGTGACCGAGCGCGAAGAACTGCGCCGCGTTGTGATACCCGGTGCGCAGCGGCCCCCGGGAGGCCAGTCCCGCCTGCTGATGGCAGCTGGCGCAGAAGTAGGTCGCGTTGTGGCACTGGCTGCAATCGGAAGATCGGCCGTAGGCGTCGGCCGGATGTTTCGACAGATATCCCGCCACGTGATAGCTCCCACGGCCATCCCCGGCACTGGGTCGGTGGCAGTCGAGGCACTCGGTCCGCTGATGACAGGTCGCGCAACTCTTCCCGCTGGCCGAGGCCAGGGCGGCGTGGTTGGTGCTAAAATCGGCGCCGTGCCAGGCCGGGCGCCGTCGGGTGGCGATGGCCAGCGAGCGTGGGTCCCGGGCCAGCGCCTGAATGGTCTTGATGCCAGGCGCGTCAACATGGCACGAGGCGCAGAAATCCTGGGCGTGGCAGACGGTGCAGGAGGGGGCAATGGCCAGCCGGTGATGGTTGACGGTCACCCCACCGGCCAGCCGGCCGTGACCACCTGATCCCGCGAACGACGGTGATTCGTGACTGGGTGGAGCGGGGAACCGGCTGATTCGCTCTGGACTGAGCGCCACGGCCTGGGGCAAGGTGAGGTGACAGAGCACACAGCTGGTGTCGGGGGCGCTGAGGTGAGCCACCGAACGCAGCCCGTGGCACTGGAAGCAGTTTTCCACCAGTGGTGCCCCGACCTCCATCCATCGCGCCCCAGGCTTGGCATGGCAACCCTGACAGCTCAGACTCGAGTCTGCCCCGTTGCGCGCCGCGAATCGGGCGGCATGCCCTGCATGGGTAAAGCGCAGATTGCTGGCCCGCGGACCGGGGTGAGGTTGCCAGTCGACCAGTCGCTGAATCTGGCCATCGTGACAGGCCGCGCATCCCCCTTGGTTGGGCCAGACGCTCCGGGTTGAATCGCCGGTGCCGGCGTGGCAATCACGGCACGAGATGAACAGTCGCGCATGGCGCGCGTGCCCAAAGGCGCTGTCCTGCTGCGCGCCGGCCACCGCCGGCCTCGCCAGCAACACCAGGCACAGTGTCAGCACTTGCACCAGCCTCGAGCCGGTCATTGCGGCGGTGGCCGGCGTGGAAGGCCCCTGGGCAGCGGCTCCATGTCGGCCCGCGAGTTGAGGAACCAGGTGGCCTGCAGGCTGAGCCGGAGCTGTGACCACGAAAAGGCGATGAGGTCGGGTTCGTTCTGCCGGTCGTGCAGCCAGTCCCCACTCAGATTGAGGGTCAGCCTTGGCGAGGCCCGGTAGCTGCCCTCGACTCCGATCCAGAACACGCCGGCGCTGTTGTACCGGAATTCGAGCGGCCGGCTGAGGGTACCCAGGTGAGTACCCAGGCTGAGCGCCGAGCGTGGGGTCCAACGCACACCGCCTTGGAGATCGTTGGCCGCCGCACCGGGCCCCCGGTCGAACTCGGCGCTGGCATCGGCGGTCCACTGCGGCCCCAGCCGGTATCCTGCAGCCAGCGTTCCCCGCCAGCCATTATCAACTACCACAACCAGCGGCGTTTCGGTGGCGGTATTGCCGTACCAGAAATATTCCAAATTGCCGCGCACCTCGAGACGGGGGCTGATCTGGATGGACAGCGCACCATTGGCAGCGTTGTACGGCGTCGGGCTGAATGCTCCCCAGATGCTCCAGAGATCAAAGAACGGCCGATAACGCCGCACCCCTCCGGATGCATTGATGGTCCGCCCGGCATATCGGACGGTGAGGTCAGCGCTGCCCCACCAGTCGTACGACAGGTCGTAGTCGGCGCCACCCGATACGGACCACTGACGACCGAGCCTGGCGTTGCCGCTCAATGCCACCCGCTCTGACACGAAGTTTCGGGTGTCGTTGTCCACTTCGCGCTGGTAGTCGGCTCGCGCATCAAGCCACGAGTTGCTCCAGCTGAGATCGGCGCCCGCCACGGTCTTGCCTCGACTGGGCTGCCAGTTGCCAAGCGGATTGAGGATCGGATTGCCGGGCTGCAGGAAGGTGGACTGCGCTGTGCCGCGGCCCAGATAGGCAGAGCCGCCCAGGCCGCGGGCGGCGTTCCGGACCTCGACCAGGCCGCCATCGAAGGTGGTATAGCCCAGCCGACCGGTGACGGCCTGCCGTCCCAGTCGTCCCACTAGCCAGTCGCGGCTGTATTCGGCTAAGGCCTCGAGCAGCTGAAAGCCGGGCGTGGTTCCGGCCACGGCATCACGATCACCGGCCTGCCCGGCGATCCGGCCGTCAACATGAAAGCGGAGCCCTGGCACACCCAGTCCCCAGAGATTGCCGTTGATCCGGGCCACCAGTGGCACGGCCTGAATCCTGGATCCGGCCGAAAAGAAATCGCAGTAGCCGGGCGTGGTGCCGATGCACGTGACGGCCTTGCCGTCGGCGGTCGTCTGACTGCCATCCGGTGCCGTGACCACCGATGCCATTCCAACGCTGTCCGCCGTCACACCACGATAGGCGTACGTCTGCGCCTGCATATCGAACCGCAGCGAATAGCCCTGGGCCGCGAGCGGATGCACGCTCAGCGGCAGCGCGACGATGCCGAGGGCCGTCACCCATCGAGTCGAACTCATCGGGTTGCCACCTGCCGCATGAGGTGCGGCCGCCACCCTGCGGGAGTGTCCTGCAGGTGGCAGACGGCGCACTCCATTGCCGGATAGTGATCGACCTTGTTGACGTGGCAGGTCTGGCAGAGCGGCCGCGCCGGCGTCAACAGCGCCACAGTGGCGGAGCTGTGACAGGCGTCGCAGCCGAGATGGGTGGTCTGGGCCGGGGTATGGGCCTGCTGGAGACCCGGCACGGTATGGCAGGCGGCGCAATCACGGGCAATGGTGTGATGCTGCAGGTGACAGCCGGAGCAGGTGGCCACTGAGTCGGGCGGCGCCAGGACGACCGACCCCATGTGGCACGAAATGCAGGCGCCAGTCGAGGCATGGATGGCGTGCGAAAAGGTCACGGTGCGGGCCGTGGGCGGCCGGCCTGGCACCGACACGGTGAGTGCCAGCTGACGGAACTGGAACGAATCGGCCTCGGCGTGACAGATCGAACATTGATTCGTAGCCGGCGCCTGGTGATGGCAGATCTGGCAGCCGCGGGGAGCCGTGAAGGTCAACGTAGTCTGCTTGGCGGTCACCGAGTGACAGGTGATGCAGGCCAGCTTCTGGTGCCGCGCGTGCGAGAAGCTGTCCGCCACCTGGGGCCGAGACAGCAGCGCCGCCGGGAAGTCGAGCTCCGGCGGCGCATCTCCCTTGCCATGGTGCAGCTGTGGCGGCGGCAGGGCCGACGTTCGCTTGAGCGCCTTGAGCGTGTCGAAGGGCATGGGTGGAACGGCCGTGGTCCCTCCGCCCCGGACCCCGACCCGGGCATGGCAACCGATGCAGTCGCTGGCATCGACCCGGGCGGCATGCGGATCATGGCAGAGCTGGCAGCGGGCAGTGACTCGGCTGTGAGCCTTGCCGGAGTGGAACGGCACCAGCCGCCAGTTGTCATGGCAGCCGGACGTGGTGCACGACTTGAGTGCGTCCGCCGGCTTGACCTGCGTATGGGGATTGTGGCAGGTACCGCAACTGCTGTTATGCGGATCGCGGGAAGGGTCGAACGTGACCATCCGGAGCTGCATGGCGTGGCAGGCCAGGCACTGCTGCTTCCCGGGGCGCAGCGAACCGGCCGCCGAATCGAGGGTGGCCAGCAGCGGCACTTCCTTGGTGAAGCGGTGACAGGCATTGCAGTGGAAGTCAGTCTGGCCTGCCATCTTGCCCAGCCGGATCTGGACCTGGCTGGTCAGGTGGCAGCCCTTCTGGGAACAGGTCGAGTCGACCGGCACGAAACGATGGGCAGACTGGGCGTGGCAGGTCAGGCATTCGATCCGGCCCCTGAGCGAATCCGACTCGAGATGGGTCCGGTGTCCGGCGGTTGACGCGATGGCCTGCCAGAACTGCTTGGCCGCTCCGGTCACGTGGCAGCTCTCGCAGACCTTCCGCGGCACTCTGGCGTGCGGCGGAACCCGTTCTCCGGTTCCCCGGTCTCCGGACATCCACAGCACCATCTTGATCGCTTCCTTGACGACGCGGAGTTCGTGGCAGGCGTGACAGCTCAAGGAGTCGTGCTTGCCCTCCAGCTTGTTGACCAGGGTGTAGTGACCGCTGTCGGGGGCGGTCATGTGCACGCCGCTGGGCACGAAGATGTGGCAGCCGGTGCAGAAGCGATTGTCCCGCTGCACGAAATCGTAGCTTCGGGCCCCCAGCCAGGCGGCCGACAGTGCGATCGTCAGCGGCACCGCCAGGATGGCCACCTTGCCACTCGGCGAGTGTCCAGCGATCCACTGGCCGAAGCGCTGCCTCCGGGGCCAGAACCACCACAGGAATGCGGTCAGCACGATGGCGGCAATGATGACGCCGCCCCACATGACCCAGGGTGGCTGCTGGAAGATCCACTGGATGATCGGGATGACCCGGTCGGGCAATGCGCTCGCCGCTGCAGCCGAGTCCCGGCTCAACGGCACATGCGCGGCCTGACCTGCCGCGGGCACCGGGACGGCAGGGCCGGACAGGCGGAACAGCGCAAATGCATGCGGGGTCAGCGCGGCGGAACCCTCCCGAGCGGTGACGGGCGGCCGGAAATCATTGCGTCGAGGCGATGGTGGCGCGGGTCAGCGCCCGGGCCGTCGCGGGTGCCACCCGAAGCTGTCCCCGCTCGATCGCATCCTGGATCCTGGCCATGACCGGCGCCGGAGGCGCGGGCAGGAAGGTGCCGTAGTGCGCCAGCAGGTCCGCAATCGAGGACTGCAGCAGGGCGCGGTACAGGAAGGGATTGTGGACTCCGTGGGACCCGTCCGGATGCGAGGCCAGGCTCTCGCCAGTCAGCTGGGCATTGAACAGGGCGCCCTTGGCCGCGGTCATGGTGGTGCTGTACGGGGCGTTGACGAAATCCAGATCATTGGGGGCATTGAGCTTGATCTTGGCCAGGTATCCGCTGTCGGTTGGAAACGGGTCCACGGCCATATTGCCGTTGACGTCCACCCAGAGGGTGTGCAGGTACCCTTCTTTCTCGGTCTTGATCTGGTCGAGGCGTTGGACCGCAATGGCTTCGGTGGCATGGCATCCCGACGAGGTGCAGGAGGCCCACGAGCGGCTGGGCTCGTCGAAGGCACAAGCGTTGGTGAATGTGGTATCGACGACAGGAGGACTCTTCTGGCTGAGACAGGGCAGCGGATGGAAGCTGTGCCCGGTATAAGTGACCGAGTTGCCGGCGGCATCAACCCCGGTCTCGCGGTTGACATGACAGCCCGCGCACAGCCGCACATTCAGCGCGGAGCCATGCGAGGTCAGGATGGCCGTCGTGTCGTACTGGGTGCCGGCGGGGAAGTAGCCCGCCGTGCCGAACAGCACAGGCCCCTGGGCCCCGTGCGGTCCGCGGGCATTGCTGGCCACCGGATCGGCGGTCCGGTTGTGGCACTTGGTGCAAAGGTTCTGCTCCAGCACCGGCGTATTGATGGCAAACCGGAGCTGGCCCGGCAGCACATTACCGTTAGCGTCCTTGGCGCTGCCATGGGGATCGTGACAGACCACGCAGTTCTGCGGCAGCAGGGTCGTGGTACCGAGTTCCTTGTAGATCGTGTTCACTCCCCAGGCCGCCAGCGCCCCCTTGGCCTCGTGGCAGGGCTGGCACCCGACGTTCGGCGCGGCAATGGCATTGAGTTGGCCGTGGCGGGAGCTCAACCATTCCTTCAGGTAGTTGTGATGCTTGGCCGGCGTGTTGTCGGTATGGCATCCGCCGCAGCCGGAATTGACGATCGCGGCGGTATCGGCCACCGGGCCGGTGGGGTAGATCTGGATGCTCGGGATGGGCCGGTTGGCCCGGACCGACGGATTCTGCACATGATTGAACCCTGGGCCGTGGCAGCTTTCGCATTGCACGTCGTGATAGCCCGCGTTCTTGACCTTGTCCCAGCCCACCAGGGCAAACGGCCGGTTGCCGCGCGAGTTGACCGTATGGCACCCCTCGCAGAACGTCTGGGCCCCACCACTCGACTGCAGGGTGTTCCAGGCACCGGAATGCGCCGTCTGGATCCAGTCAGTCTGCTGGCCCACATGGCAATTGCCGCAAGTGGTCTGCTTGGTGGAGGCGTCGTAGTAGCCGAGATACCCGCTGGCGGAATCGGGCGGCGGGTTGAAGGCGTTGCGATCCTTATACAACGTTTCGGTACAACTTCCGAGCAGAAGCACCAGGAGGGTGAGCACCAAGGCGGAATGCGTGGGCCGCAAATCGGGCATCGCTGCCTGCCTGTGTCTGTCGTGAAACGGCGGTTCCATCCGGACGATAGTTATCCTCCCGCGCCACGCCCACGCAATGGAAAATTGTATTAGCTTCTCGCGTACCCATCCAATGATCTAGTCCCGGTTTCTCGAGGAACTAGTCCCTGTGTTCTGCGGTGCAATCGCGCTTGATTGGACGGTGAATCGTCCTCGAACCACCATGGAACCTCAGTGCTGACCCGGGATCTCTCATCGATGGCTATTCCCCCACTGGCGTCTGTCTGCTCTTCCTGTGGCGCTTCGGCGTCGGGAAGTTTCTGTCGGTCCTGCGGTGCGTCGCTCGCTCCCCGGTCCGGCGCCAGTTCGGCCGAGCGGCTCAAGTGGATGGGCACTGGTGCGGGACTCATGGCGGTGCTCGGCGGTCTGGTCATCTGGCTCAGTCACAAGTCCGGGGCGGCGCCCGTAGCCGATTCGCCGGCCGAGGCTTCGACGGTCGCCGAGGCGCCGACCGGTACGGCCCCGCCGGACATCAGCAACCTGAGCCCGCGCGAGCGGTTCGACCGGCTGTACAACCGGATCATGAAGTCCGCCGAATCGGGAGACCAGGCCGGCGTCGAGCAGTTTACCCCGATGGCGCTGATGGCCTACCAGCAACTGGACACCATCGATGCCGATGCCCGGTTCCACGCCGCCCTCCTCAAGCTCCACACCGGTGACGTGGCCGGCGCCAAGGCCCTCGGCGATACCGTGCTCCGCATCAACCCGGGCCACCTGTTCGGCTACATTATCCTGGGCACGGCGGCCCGATGGGCCAAGGACGACGCCGAGCTCAAGCGCCAGTATGCCGCTTTTCTCAAGCACTATGACGCCGAGATGAAGGTCAGCCGGCCTGAGTATCGCGATCATGCCCGGTCGCTGGATGACTTCAAGAAGGCGGCGGAGGGGAAGAACTCATGACCCTGCTGGGACAGTTCGCGCTCTGGATTGCGCTCCTGATCGGCACGGCGGGCGCCATTGCCGGCTTCTCCGGCAAGTGGCAGGAGCGTCCGGCCCTGGCACAGGCGGTGATCCGCTCGGTCTACGCCGTCTTCATCCTGATGGTGGTGGCCTCGCTGGCGCTCTGGAAGGGGCTGATCAGCCACGACTTCAATATCGAATACGTCGCCTCCTACACCTCGCGCAATCTGCCGGCCTACTTCATTGTCTCGGCCTTCTGGGCCGGACAGAAGGGGTCGCTGCTGTTCTGGGCCCTGGTGCTCTCGCTGTTCGCCAGCCTGGCCCAGTGGCTCTCGGCGTCGCGATTCCGGCCGCTGATGCCGTACGTGGCGGCCGTGACCATGTCGGTGGTCGTCTTCTTCACCGCCGTGATGGTCTTTGCCGCCAATCCATTCTCGCGCCTGGGATTCACCCCGGCCGACGGCCGGGGGCTCAACCCGCAGCTGCAGAACATCGGGATGGTCATCCATCCGCCGATGCTGTACCTGGGCTATATCAGCATCACCATCCCGTTCGCCTTTGCGATGGCGGCGCTGCTGTCACGGCAGCTCGACACCGCCTGGATCACCGCCATCCGCAAATGGACGCTGCTGAGCTGGCTGTTCCTGTCAATCGGCATCACCCTCGGGATGTGGTGGGCGTACGTGGAGCTGGGCTGGGGCGGCTACTGGGCCTGGGATCCGGTCGAGAATGCCAGTCTGCTGCCGTGGCTCTGCATGTCGGCATTTCTCCACTCGGTGATGATCCAGGAAAAACGCGGCATGCTCAAGCGCTGGAACATGAGCCTGATCGTCGGCTCGTTCCTGCTCAGCATCTTCGGCACGTTCATTACCCGCTCCGGGGTCATCCAAAGCGTACACAGCTTCACCCAGTCGAACGTCGGCTACTTCTTCCTGTCATTCCTGGTCGCCACGGCCATCCTGTCGTTCACCCTGCTGTACACCCGATGGGACCGGCTGGCGGCCGAGGTCCAGCTCGAGTCGATGGTCAGTCGGGAAGCGGCCTTCCTGTTCAACAATCTGGTGTTCCTCGGCATCGCGTTCTCGGTGTTGTGGGGAACGCTGTTCCCGATTCTGTCTGAAGCGGTGCGGGGGACCAAGATCACCGTCGGTCCGCCGTTCTTCAACAAGGTGAACGTCCCGCTCGGGCTTCTGCTCCTGGCCCTTACCGGCATCGGTCCACTGATTGCGTGGCGCCGGGCCTCGACCGCCAATCTCAAGCGCCAGTTCACCGTTCCGGTCGGATTCGGCGTGCTGACGGCCATTGTGCTTGTGGCGGCCGGAATGCGAGACTGGTATGTGATGCTGGCGCTGGGGCTGGCCGGATTCGTAGTCGGGACCCTGCTGCAGGAATTCGTCCGCGGCACCAGTGCCAGGCACCGGATGTACAGCGAGGGATATGGCCAGGCCTTTGTCCGGCTCATCGCCAAGAACCGTCGGCGCTACGGCGGCTACATCGTCCACCTCGGCATGGTGATCTATTTCGTGGCGTTCAGCGGCATGGTGTTCAAGCGGGACCGCGAGGCCACGCTCAAGCCCGGCGAATCGGTCGAGATTCAGAGTCCGTTCGGCCATGTGTACCGCTTCACCCACATGGGGATCTCGCAGTACGAGGCGCTCAACCGGCATGTCACCGCGGCCACCGTCGAGGTGACCAAGGATGGCAGGAAGGCCGGCCTGATGACCTCCGAAAAACGGCAGCACGTCGACAGCTTCGGCAATCCGACCTTCGAACCATCGACCGAGGTGGCCATCCGGAGCGGGCTGCAGGAAGACGTCTACATCGTCTTTGCCGGCGCGGTGAACGGGACCGAAGAAGCGGTGTACCGCTTCACCCTCAATCCACTGGTCTGGTGGGTCTGGTTCGGTGGCGTGGTCCTGGTCATCGGCGGGTTGATCACGATGTGGCCGGGCGGCGGTGGTACGGCCGGGACTCCCAAACGGAGCCAGGCCGGCTACGAGGCCCAGCTGGCCGGGGCGGCGACCGAATGACGCAGCAGCAACAGCCCGCCCCGGCGGCGGCGCCGCAACAAGAGGAGCAGCTCCCGGGCGGCGGGGTCAACGGTTCGCTGCGCGAACCGGAGGCGGCCGGCCGCTCGCTCGAGCGGACCGGCAATCGGGAAAACGATCCCGTGGTGGTCGGCGTCGAGCACCGGTTGCGCTGCACC